>CAZSBE010000036.1:0-27848 GCA_964604955.1 uncultured bacterium | reverse complement strand
CTCAAGTTCTGGGAGTAGGTCTGGGAGCGGCTCGAGATCTGGATTCGGGCCGACGGCGATAAGCGCTGCCAGCTGGAGTACGTGGTCACCGACCTCCACTACCGCGAACTCTGGTTCGGTTACGAGGGCATCGTCCGCAAGCAGGCCCGCGATTATCACCAGTCGGTGCTCGAGCGCTGCGTGGACACCCCCGACCGGCTTACCTGGCTGGTCGAGGTGGACATGGACATCGTATTCCATACGCCCAGCATCAAGGGGATCTACCTTGCGCACGGCAAGCGCCTGTCCCTGGGAAGGCGGCTTCTCTCAGTACTGACGGTCATGTGGAACCGGCCGGTCAAGGAGAACCCGGACAGATACAAGCGCGGCCTCGAGCGTCTCGAAATAGAAGGCACCGGATTCCTGGACGACGTGCCCGAGCACTTCCGCACCCTGGTGACGCGCCAGCTCCTGAGCCTGCCATGGTCCTACTGGAGATTCCCGCGCGGCGCCGGGTCTGCGCGCCATCTCCTCGTCTACAGCAGCGGCGGCACAGAGTTCGAACCCGAGCCGACCTCCGACATGGCCTACCAGATCAAGCAGGTCAGGCAAGAAAAGAGCCCGGAGTAGTACTCCGGGCCCTGGTCTGCTGCTTCAGTATTACATCTGTCCGTCGATCAGCGATTCGCCTTCTTCTGTCATGACGACTACGGGAGTGATCTGCTCGATGAGGATATTGAGCATCTTGGCCGAGTTGGACAGTTTGGCAAGGCTGGCCTCCCTGGTCGTGTCGGAAACCTGGCCCACGTTGAGCAGGCTGTCCTTGACCTTGTCGAAGGCCGCCTTGGTGCCCGGCGTGGACTTGAGGGCTGCCTTGTTCATGAGGTCCACTGCCTTGCCGATATCTTCGACGGCTTCAGCGTACATTCCCAGTTCGACCTCCCTGTAAGCCCTGGAGATAAAGGTCCTGCCGTTCAGGACAGGAATGTAGTAGAACTGGAGCACGTCCACGAAGTCCGTTATGACCTTGTAGTCTGCGAGGGCCTCGTTCTTGTACCTGGCGTTCGAGATCCGCCTGTTGATGGTCTCGTCCAGCCCGGTCATGGCATCCCTGAGGGCAGGGAAGGTGTCATCCATCTCTGTGAAACCGGCCTTCTCCACGTCAGGGTTCCACACGACCTCGGTGCCGCCGCATGAGGTGAGGAGGATAGCGACTGATGCCAGCAAAACGAGGACGACTGCTCTTCTCATCGTAAAACCTCCCTTCAGATATACCGCGTTAGAGCGGGCAAAAAGAAGATGTACACTATTCACCCGCCGCCTCCCAAACACAGGGACCGTAACAGATGCCCCAATAGGGGTCAAGCAAAAATCCTCTTTGCCTATAGTTGCTAGGATTCGACTACTCTGTACACGATATCGCCGGGGCGGGCGCGCTCGGTGGTCTTGATGCCGACATCATCCCCAACGTTGGCTTCCGGCACTACCTGGTTGTTGATCTGCATCGACTCGACCTGCTGGATGAAATCGGAGGTATGCCCCTTTATGTGGATGCTGTCGCCGGCCTTGAGGACGCCGTCCGTGACCACTATTGCGGCGACGCCTGGTTTGGCGAAGTACTTGACCACTTCGCCGACCTTCGTCTCTTCCATGGCTTCTACCCCCTTTCGGCCCCACGATACTCCCGCGCTCCGAGAACCGTCAACTTATTATTCCCGGAAATCATACCATTCCGCTTACGATTTTCTGCAACCACCCGGGGGCCTGATCATCTAAACCTTTAGAACGGATTCTGGGCGGTGGATGGGTGGTGTCCTTGAAGTTCGAGGGTCTCCCGCGGAGGCTCTTGAAATGGGTGGGGTCTTACTGGATAGGAGCGTCCCGGTAGGCTTCAGTGCCAAGCTCGCAACGTAGGCCCCACCCATAAATATATCTTGATTCCAACCCAGCCTTGCTTTAAGCATAGGCCTGTGAGACCGATTCCATCAATTCTTGCGTTTGCCCTGATTTCTTGTGCTCTCCTGGCCGTTTCATGCCCGGGCCCGGCCCGCGCCCAGGCTGGCGCCCCCGCCGCCGAGCCCCCGGGGGAGATTCGCGGAGCCTGGGTAACGCGCTGGGCCTTCCGCTCGCCCGAGGACATCAGGACGACTTTCGACGGGCTGAGCGCGGCCGGGATCAACACCGTCTTCTTCCAGGTCCGCGGCGCGTGCACCGTTCTCTACAGGTCCAAACTCGAGCCCTGGTCGGGCGTGCTTGCCGGGGAGCTGGGGAAGGACCCCGGCTGGGACCCGCTGGAGGTGGCGGTGGTAGAGGCGCATATGCGCGGCATGGCCATTCACGCCTGGATGAACGTCTTTCCCGCCTGGCCCGTTTCGGACTCTCCGAGGGGGCCGCGCGAGACCGAGCCCCGGCATCTGATGCTCGAGCATCCCGAATGGCTGGCGGTGAACCGCCGGGGCGAGCCCATGCCGCTAGAGCGTTCGGAGGCCCGTCACGCCTATGCTTTCTTAAGCCCGACGGTTCCAGGGGTCAGGCAGCACATAAAGGAAGTAGTCACCGAGATAGTTACCTCCTACGAGGTCGACGGGCTGCATCTTGACTACGTCAGGTTCCCCGACTCCACCTACTCCTACGATGAAATCAGCACTTCGGCCTACCGGAGTTACGCCCCCTACGCACCGCAGGGGATGACATACGCCATCTGGAGGTCGGCGCAGCTTACAGAGCTCATAGGGGACATAAAGCAGATCGTCACGGAGGCCAGGCCGCATGCCATCGTCTCGGCCACCATGCGCCGCGACTACATGGAGGGCAAGGAGTACTTCCTCCAGGACGGCCTCGACTGGCTGCTACGGGGCTATGTGGACCTCCTCGTCCCCATGATATACACCACCAGCATGGAGGCTTTCGAGAAGAGCGTCCGCGAATACGCGCTGCTCGCGGGTGAGGACGCCGTCGTTGCCGGAATAGGCGCCTACATGGACGGTTACGATGACATGGCGCTGGCTGGCCAGATACAGATCGCGCGTTCCTACGGGCTCAAGGGCATATCCGTCTTCAACAGCGACTACGCCGTCAAGTACGGCGAACTCCTCAAGGCGATGGCATCTGGCGAGTAGCCCGCGGGCTTCACACCAGCAGCTTCCCGTCCTTGATTATCTCCTTGCCGTCCAGGAAGAGCGTGGGCATCTTTATCACGAGATCGAGGTGGCTCGGTACGGAGACCTTCCCGCCCATGGAGGCGTTGTCGCCTATTGCGATGTGAACCGTGCCCATCACCTTTTCATCTTCGAGCACGAGCCCCGTGAGTATGGCCTTGTCATTGGTGCCGATACCGAGCTCGGCGATGTTGCGGGCTTCCTTCCCGAACTTGGCGATGACCTGGTTGAGCTTCTCGGCCTCGGCCCCGCCGGTGATCGCCGTGGCGAAACCGTCGGCGACCTCGAGCGTGATGGGATGCTTGACCAGCCCGACCCCGGCCGCCGAGCCGTCCACGACTATCCTGCCCCGGGCCGTGCCCTCTAAGGGCGCGAGATAGGCCTCGCCGGCCGGCAGGTTGGTGAACTCGCCGGCGCTCCGCACTATGCCGTGGTCTTCATGGCAGGACCTTCCCTCCAGGGACATGGTGATGTCGGTGCCGAGCGCGGTGGTGACCCTGGCCTCTTTCGCCGCGGAGACGATGGGCGAGATTCGCTTGGTGCGCGCCTCTATGCCCTTGTAGTCGGCCTTGAGGCTACGCTTCATGGCCTCCTCCGTGATGCCCGGAAGCGTGGCCCCGCGCGCCCCGTTGGCGCAGGCCTTCCGGCGGGCGTCGGTATGTGAAAGCGATTTGGAGGTGGGTATGATGAAGACGTCGCATGCGGCCAGCAGACCGGCGACCGCCTTCGGCGGCTCCTCGCCGTTGGTCTCGCGCGAGAGCATCTCACAGAGTATGGCGTCGGTGCCGAGCTCGCGCGCCGTCTCCCAGAAAGCCTGTCCGATTCTGCGCTGGGGCTCGTCGATCACGACGACCACGTTCTCGCCCTTCCTGGCGGCAATGCATTCGGTGAGCGCCACGTAGGCGGCTTCTTTGAGTTCTTTCACTTACTTACCTCCCTGTCTGACCCTGGGTAAAACCGATACCAGAATAATGCTCAATATCACGAGACCCATGAAGAGGAGCGAGACGAAGTTGCTGTCCATGAGCACGACCGGCAGATCGAACCTGAAGAACCACCTCGCCCAGCCAGTTGAACCCGATATGAAGATGTATAGCGCGATCAGAATGCCCATGATGGCCTCGCCGGCGATGAGGCCCGAAGCGTAGAGCAGGCCGCGGTGGCTCGCCTTTTCCTCATAACCCATCACGCGCGTCACGGACTTGACGAAGAGGCTCACTAGGCCGCCCGCGAATATGGGGACGGCGAGGGAGAAGGGAAGGTATATGCCCACGGCCACGGGCATCACATGCGCCCGGAAGCCGGCTTTGCGCGATCTCAGGATCTCGTCGATGATAATGAGGACTATGCCGATGAGCGCGCCATACTGAACCATGCGCCAGGGCAGCGTCGTCTCGGTGAACATGGCCCGGGCGATGCTCTCGAATAGCCTGGCCTGCGGCGCGGGCAGCGTATCCGACCCGATGCCGTAGGCCTTGTGCAGCACCGTGAGCGTCGGGGCTATTACGAAAGCCGGGATGACCACGCCGATGATCTGCGCCACCTGCTGGCGCCTGGGAGTGGCCCCGACCATATACCCGGTCTTAAGGTCCTGGGATATGTCACCCGCCGTGGCCGCCGCGCAGCAGACGACGCCTGCGACCCCCAGCGATGCCAGTATGCCCGAGTTCCCGCTCATGCCCATCATGAGAAGCAGGGCGGAAGCGAAGAGGATGGTGCATATGGTCATGCCGGATATGGGATTGTTGGACGATCCGACGAGGCCCACTATATAGCTCGAAACCGCCACGAAGAAGAAACCGGCGATGAACATGGCCACCGTGGAAACGACAGTTATGCCCGCCGACCTCGTGAGGTAGTAGTAGATAGCGAGGATGGCGAGTACCGACACTATGGTCAGGATGAGGATTACGCGCTGGGGCATGTCCTGATCGGTGCGCTTGACGGTCTGGAACTCCGAGACCTCCCGGTGCCCCAGGAGCGCCGTCTTGAAGCCCCGCACGATGCCGTGCCGCACGCGGATGATGGACCACAGCCCGCCCACGATCATGGCGCCCACGCCCATGTACCTTATCTGCGTGCTCCAGATCGTGCCGGCCGAGTCCAGCAGGCTCTGGCCCGCCGGGATGCCGTTGGCCGCGCTGTATATGGGGATGCCCACGAGCCAGCCTATGGCGCCGCCTAAGAAAACCAGCATGGATATGTTGAGCCCCACTATGTAGCCTATGCCCACGAGAAGCACCGACATGTCGCCGCCGAAATAGTAAATCGACCTGCCCGACTGCCAGGCGTGTTCGACTGTTCCCTTGATGGCGGAGATGGCCGACGTCCAGAACTTGAAGACGAAGCTCAGGGCCATGGCCGAGAAGATATAGGCCACGCCGCTGCCGCCCCGCTCGCCCACCTCGAGCACCTCGGCGCAGGCCAGGCCCTCCGGATAGATGAGCTCCTTTTCCTCGATGATGAGGGTCTTCCTCAGCGGGATCATGAACAGCACGCCCAGGAGGCCGCCGCATACGGCGATGAGCGTCACCGGCCAGAACTTGAAATCCTGCCACACGCCTATGAGGACGAGGGCAGGTATGGTGAAGATGATGCCGGCGGCCAGCGATTCGCCCGCCGACGCGATGGTCTGGACGATGTTGTTCTCGAGTATGGTGCCCCGCCTGAGTATTCCCCTCAAAACCCCCATGGAGATGACCGCGGCCGGGATGGAGGCCGTCACCGTCATCCCCGCGTAGAGCCCCACGTAGGCATTGGCCGAGGTCATAATGACCCCGAGCACGACACCCAGGATTACGGCTGCTACGGTGAGTTCGGGGATTTTCCTGTCGGCAGGCACAAACGGTACGAACTTGTCCTCGTCGTTCATCAAGCCCTCCTTGGAGCGTTGAATGCGGCGCCGGGCGCCGCCTAGCCGATCGCCTTCTCGAGCACGCGGCCCAACCGCTTTATTCCCTCGCGGATCTTATCAGGAGTCGCGTTGGAGAAATTGAGCCTCATGGTGTTGAGGCCCGAGCCGTCCGGGTAGAACACCGAGCCCGGAACGTACGCGACCTTGTTCTCGACGGCGGTTTCCAGAAGGTCCATGGTGTTGACATGCTCGGGCGTGCGGACCCACAGGAACAACCCTCCCACGGGCTTGGTCCAGGTGACGCCAGCCGGGAAGTGCTCCTCCATCGAGGATGTCATGATCTGCTTTCTCTCGCCGTAAGCAGCCTTGATCACCTTTGAGTGGGCCTTGAGTATGCCCCGGCTCATGATGTCATTGGCTATCATCTGGATGAAAGTGCTGGTGTGGAGGTCGGTCGCCTGCTTGGCCTGCACGAGCTTGCGTATTATCTGCTCCGGTGCCACCACCCAGCCGAGCCTTATGCCCGGGGCCAGCGTCTTGGAGAAAGTGCTGAGATAGAGGACGTTCTCCTTGTGCAGCACGATGATGGGCGTTATGTCTTCGCCCTCGAAACGGAGCTCGCCGTATGGGTCGTCCTCGATAATCGGGGTACCGTACCTGGCCGCCGCCCTCACGAGCTGCTCTCTGCGCTCGAGCGAGAGCGTGACGCCCATGGGGTTATGGAAGTTGGGTAGCACATAGATGAACTTGGGCTTGACCCTCTGAAGCACCTTTTCGAGCTCATCGACCACCATGCCGTCATCGTCCACCGGCACGGCTTCCACCACGGGGGAGTAGACCTTGAACGCCTGCAGCGCCCCCAGGTACGTGGGCGCCCCGGTCACGATGACATCGCCCTCGTCTATGAAGATCCTGCCGATGAGGTCCAGCGCCTGCTGCGAGCCGTTGGTGAGCATTATGTTGTGGGGCTCCACGGGGATGCCGTACTTGCCCATCTTCTCTGCCAGGGCCTCTCTCAGGGGGAGCAACCCCTCGGTGAGGCTATACTGCAGGGCGCGCTCACCGTCGGTGTTGAGGACATGCCGCGACGCCTCCTCGAACTCGCGGATGGGGAAGAGCTCGGGCGCGGGCAGGCCGCCCGCGAAAGATATGACGTCCGGCATCTGCGTGAACTTCAGAATCTCGCGGATTATGGAGCTCGACATGCACTTGGTCCGGTTGCAGAATACCGTGTCCCACTGGGTGGTCACATCGGTCATTACCGGTTCATGTTGTTTATTGGGTTCCACTTCGGACACCTCCTGGAATGGACAAGACAATCCATGTCCAGCATATTCCAAAAAGCGCCACAGTCAAGCGGATTCAGGCGGTCCGGGCGCCGGCCCTAGGGCAGCAGGTGATACCTGGGGTTTTCGCCGATGTCCTTGCAGGAGAGCGCCTCTACGACGGTGTAGACGTATTCGCCGGTCTGGGGGTCCTTCTGGGTGAGGTCCAGTACCTTGTCGCCCGGGGCCTGGGAGCCGTCGGCGTTCTTGACGATCTTGACGACGGGCCTGTCAGGCTCGTCATTGGCCTCGTGCTTGACCACTATGCCGGCCTCGCCCGTGTTGAGCATTACGACCGTCCCGATGGGGAAGATGCCGAGGGACGCCGCGAAGGCCTTGACGAGAACCGGGTCGAACTTGGTGCCGGCCTGCGACAGCAGGTACTGCAGCGCCTCATGCGGGGAGTGCACCTTGTTCATATAGGGCCGCTCGGTCGTCATGGCGTCGAAGGTGTCCGAGATGCGGACTATCTTGCTGTAAAGGTCGAGTGGGACCTCGTCCTCTGCGCTGGGGTAGCCCGTCTGGTCCATGTTGATGTGATGCTGGAAGGCCACCACCAGGGAGCGGATTATCTGCTGATTGCACCGGGGCATCTTGGAGAGCAGCTGAACGCCCGTGAGGGTGTGGTTCCTGAGGGTCTTCCACTCGTCCACGTCCAGCATGCCGACCTTGTTGAGGACCGACGCCGGAACCGAGACCTTGCCTATGTCGTGAAAAAGGGCGGCGATGCCGAGTTCGGCCAGCTGCGTGCGCGTGAGGCCGACCCGGTGGCCGATGGCCAGCGAGAACATGCACACGTTGACGCTGTGCGTGAAGGTATACTCGTCGTGGTCCTTTATGGCGGACATGGCGAGCAGCGAAGCCTCGTCGTCTAGGAGAACGTCGACGGTGGCCTGAACGGCCCGCTTGGCCTTTCTCACATTCGGCACGCCGCCGGGGCGCTGCGAGAGCATGGCGGCCTTGGCGGCACGGAGTGTCGAGTAGAAGACCTTCTTGGCCCGCTCCCGCTTGGAGGGGGGCTTGATGCCGAGCACTTCGAGCTCCTGGGTCTCAGACGCCGGAGTCACCACTATGTTCTTGATTCCGGCTTCCTCCATGGCCTCGATGACCTCGCTCACGCCGGCCTCGTCGCCGTCGGCACGGGCGAGCACCTGGAAGAAGGCGATGAGCTCCTTCGTGTCCACGGTCTCGCTTATAAGCATCTTCTCCAGCTCGAAGTCGGCAGCCCGCTTGATAAGATGCTTATAGGCCGGGAAATTGGATATGTCGCATCTCAAGCGCTCGTCGTTTACGTAGATGCAGTCTCTCCAGAACCGGATTTCTATTACCGGGTGCTCGGCCGCCAACGTATTCAGGCTCGACGCCAGGGCTTCGGCTGCCTGGTGGACCGTATCATTGTCCGCGTTGTATATCTTGAGGAGCTTCTCCATGGCGAGCATCTGGCTGACGACGGCGTTCCCCGCCTTCAGCATGACGGATGTATCCTCGGACTGGTCCCTGTGCTCGGGTCTTTCCCTGGTCAGCGTGCCCTGGTCGTTACTCATCTCCACTGTCTCGCCTCCGCATCCAGCTGCGCGCGCCCGTCTCGGCCTCCGCTCTCATGTTGAGCACCTCGGTGAGCGCTCTCTTGGTGTCCTGGGTGGACTTCCTCTGGAACAGGCCTCCCATGGCAAGCACTGTGCTGGCAACGCGTTCCTGTATCTCCACCGGCAGCCGCTTTATCACGAGCAGCATGCCCTTCTTCTGGTCATGTGAAAGCATGGCGAACTGCTTGGAGGTGAACACCTCCGTCAGGAACTCCTCGCAGGCCTCGCCCTCGATGTCCACTATGGTCACCAGCGCCCGCCGTCTGACGAGCGGGTCTTCGTCTTCGATCAGGCTTCTGGCTATGTCTGAGGCGTGGGAATTGCCCATCCTGGCCGCCAGGGATACGACCCTGGCCCTGACCTTGGGAGACGGGTTGTGTTTCAGTTTCAGGACCTCCCGGATGGCCTGCTCCGAGCCGATGGCCTCCAGCACGTCGAGACACATCTCGGTCTCCAGAGGCGCGTCGCAGTTCGCGTTCTGAAGGATGAGCCCGGGGTCGTCGGCCGCTATCGAAGCCAGGCCGCTGGCGACGACCTGCCTCGACATCCTGTGCTTGCATACCGGGATCAGCCCCAGTATGGGCTTGATGGCCCGCGGCGAGAGCTCGGAGAGGTACCTGAGGAGATCGTCTCCCTGTATGCCCATATTGTTCGAGATCACCTCTGCAATCTGCATGAAATTCCTGTCGGCGTGACCCGTGTCGATTATCCTGCCGAGCGAGGCTTTGATCTCCGGGCTTTCATGTTTGCCGTAAACGGCCTTGGCTTCCTTCATGATGGTGGCGGCGTCGCCTAAGCAGCCACTCTGGACCGCCATGTCTACCAGGTGCGCCACCGCGTTCGAAAGGTCCATAAACGCATCGGGCGATTTCTTAAGGTCTATCGTGGACTGGATCACACGCCAGGCTCTCAATATCAGAAGGTCGTCTTCACCAGTCTCGACCATCTGCTTGGCCTGGTCGAGCTCGTCGGTGGTGAACTTGAGCATGTTCTTCATCTCTTCGATGTCCTGGAGCTGCTCGGGCGGCATGGCCTCCGCCTCCGGGCCGAAGACGTCGTCCTGTATGCCGGTGACGGCCTGCTGCTGGGGGCCCCGCGGCTCGAACTCCTCCTCGTAGTCCTCGATCTCGTAGTACGTGATCCGTTTCAGGTCCTTCTCCCACAGCAGCGTGACGAAGTCCTCTTCGAGATTGTCGATCTCCATGCACTTGCTGAGGGCCTCGAGAAGATCCAGCAGCTCCTTTGTCGAGACACCCTTGTGAAAAGAGAGCAGCCTCACGCCGTCGCGGTACATCCTGAAGGCCAGGCTCTGGTGCTTATCGGGGTTCTCGTAGACCGGTTTGCCGCCGTAGTGGAGCTCGAACTCGGTCACCATCAGCGACAGGGTCTCGTGGTCATACAGGAACTTCTGGAGTGCCCCGGCGAATTCCGTGAGCGACGCGAGGAACATCCGGTTGTTGGGGAGATAGACCTGGTAGTTCTTCGCGGCCTTGGAGAAAAGCGCTGCGATGTCTCTTACTTGCTTGTCGATTAAAGCGTCGACATCTACTGCAACGGTTTCAGGCATACCGTCCCCCTCTTGGGCCGGAGATCCGCTGTATCTTGAATTCGCCTCCAACCATAATCGATATCGGCAGTTAGGCCTCTCACCTTGAGAATTCAAAGGGCATAAAAACGGTGAGCGTTCGATTGCCGTGGACGGGCATGCAGGGCAGGGCACATAAGAATCAGCTGCGGGTTGTGAACCGGTTTATCGGAGCCCCATGCCAGACCCTGAACGCACTTAAAAAGTGCCACCGTTCACAACCCGCAGCTGTCTATCGTGCACGGGCTGTCTAATCTGAAGGTCTCTGGGCCTTCTTTGCCTTCGGAGACTTGCCATAGAACATGTTGTCGAGGACATCCTTCTTGAATCTCCACTGTCCCCCGACCTTGATGCCGGGCACTTTGCCCTTCTTGGCAAGCCGGTAGAGCGTCCACTTCTTGATGTGCAGGTACTCAGCGGCGCCCGTTATGTCGAAGATGACGTCCATTAATCCACCTCCCAATCCGAATAGCGGGATTTGTTTGTTAAAACGTTTTTCTATGCAGAGTTTTCGGCAGGCTTCGATTTCGCTTTAGCAGAAATTGTTGCTGTACTGAGAAACTTACTCTTCTTACCCCGGGAGGCACTATTTTGGTGGTGGTTGCAGGGGCCGGAATGTGTTATAATTACAGGGGTTTTACCAACAGGGGGACATCTGATGCTCAGCAGGAACCTTATTTTTTTATCCTTGTTTGCATGTTTTTTGCTTAACCCGGCGTTCCTGGCAGCCCAGGGAGGGCCGGCCTACCTTATAGAGATCGATCTGGATGGGGCGGGCGCGACCGCCCTCCAGGCCCTGGAGGGCGTGCAGGGCGGGCACCTCAGCCTGGCGGGCCGCACCGCCGGTGCCGCCTATCTCCACGCCTCGAGTTCCGACCTGGAAACCCTGTCCGGGCTCGGCATCGAGTACGCTCTCATAACAGAGGAGAGCCTCTCCCTGGAGTACTTCATTCTGAGCAAGGACCTCGGTGTGGAGGACGCCCTGGAGCGATCCGAGGCGGAAGTGCTTCTCGACCGGGAGACCTACTACCTGGTTTCGGTCGAGCCCGGAACCGCGTTCAGCATATACCAGCTCCAGTCGAAGAGGCGCCTTGCCCCCGCCGGTGTCGCGGAGCGATCCTTCACGCTTCCGGACAGGAAGATTGCCGAGGCCCCGGCCGCGGCTTTCACATACAGCCCGGCTGTTCAGACCCTGGTTGACAATGTCTCGCAGTCGAATCTCTACAGCACGATGCGGGAGCTCTCGGGGGAGACGTCGGTGGTGGTCGGCGGGCAGACCTACACCATTGACACGCGCTATTCGCCCACCGACCTCTGCAAGGTGGCCGGCTTTTACCTCAAGGAGAGTTTCGAGGCCCTGGGTCTCCAGACGGAACTGCAGTACTTCAACTATATGCGCACCCTCAAGTCGGTTTATTTCCCGACCGGCAACCAGACGGGCTGGATCGTAGGCAGGAGCGGCACCATTCTGTACACTGAAAACGGCGGCGAGGTCTGGCAGGTTCAGGACTCGGGCCTCGACATAGCGCTGAATGACGTCGTCATGATCGACGACTATGCCGGCTGCATCGCCGCAAACGGCGGCGATGTCCTGTGGACCACGGACGGCGGCAATACCTGGAACCCGGCGTCAACGCCGACAGGCGCGGACCTCAACAAGGTGTGCCTGCTGGACGGGAGCACGGGGTATTGCTGCGGCACCGGCGGCGTCGTTCTCAAGACCACGAACGGCGGCGCCAGCTGGTCGTCCCTGTCAAGCGGAACGAGCAACGACCTCAACAGCATCGTATTCGTCAGCTCGACAGACGGATGGGCGGTGGGAGAAAGCGGGAAGATCATCCGCACCACGAACGGCGGCAGCTCCTGGAGCAATGTCGCTTCCCCCACGACCGACGACCTCATGGATGTGACTTTCGTGGGCGAGACGGACGGCTGGATTTCGACGGCGACCGGCAACGTTCTCAAGACCGAAGACGGGACCACCTGGCAGGAAGTCGCGACGCCGCTTACGTCCTCTCTGCGCTCCATAAGTTTCGCGCCCAACGGCCTTACCGGATGGGCCTGCGGTCCGGACGGGGGCCTGGTGAAAACGCATAACGGCGGCGACTCCTGGAACGACATCAGCGTTTTCGCGGCTCCCATCCTCTGGGACGTTTACTTCCTGGACACGGGGGAGGGCTGGATATGCGGCCTCTCCCATCTGCAGCACAGCACCAGCGGCGGACTCGACTGGGAAGACCAGAGGCCCAACGTTCTGGACGGCGACATCAACGTGATCGCGACTCTGCCGGGCAAGGTGAGCCCGGAGGAGATTTACGTCATTTGCGGGCACTATGACTCCATATCCAACAACCCGAGTTACGACGCCCCCGGCGCGGACGACAACGCCACCGGCACGCTCGCGGCGCTCGAGGCGGCCCGCGTCCTCAGAGACAATGATTACGAAGCGACCATCAGGTTCGTGTGTTTCTCCCGAGAGGAGCAGGGGCTGATAGGGAGCAATGCCTATACCAAGATGATAGCAGCGGCGGGAGACTCGGTAGTCGGCGCTCTCAACTTCGACATGATCGGCTATGTCGACGAGGAGCCGGAGGAGATCGAGATCATATACGACGATATATCCGGAGATCTCGCGAACGCTTTCGACCAGGCAGCGGGCCTCTACGTTCCGGACCTCGATGTCAGGCTACGCTATAGCCCGAGTATGGCTTCCAGCGACCAGGCTTCGTTCTGGGACGAGGGCTACCCGGCCTTCTGCGGCATTGAGGACATGCCGCTCCACAATCCCTACTATCACAGAACGACGGACAGGATCGGCACGCTTGACTTCGATTTCTACACCAATGTCGTCAAGGGCGCCGTGGGCGCGCTGGCAGAGCTCGCGCGCATCGACTCGACTTCCGCCGGCGTGTCCGGCCCGGTCGCGGGTGCGCGCATGAAGATCCTTCCGAACCCCTGTATCGGTGGCGCGAAGATCGAGATGGCCGGGAGCTTCGGGCCCGATGTCGCACTCGAGTTCTACGACGTGCGGGGGCGCCTTGTAAGCAGCGTGCGGCCGGAAGTCGCAGGTAACAGGGCGACTGCGGTATGGAACGCCGGCAGCGGGAACGGCGAGCGCCTGAGCCCGGGCATTTACTTCGTGAAGATAGCCGGAGCCCTGGAGTCCCGGAAGATAATACTCCTCAGGTAACTCGTTCTAGAAATCGGTCTTACCGCTGAAGTTGAAGTCCTTTATCTTGAGGGCGGGCACCACGCAGGCGCCCTGCCAGGTCGAGATGTTGAGCTTGGCGTCTCTCGAGATCATCTCCGTGTTCGAGAAGGCCTCCAGCATGCTGTGAGTGAACCTCATGTTCTTGACGGGATACGCTATCTTGCCGTTCTCGACGAGGAATGTGCCGTCCCGGGTCATCCCGGTGAACAGCGCGCGCTTGGGATCCAGGAGCCCGTTGATATAGTGGAATCTCGTAACCAGTATGCCCCTCTCAAGCGACTCGATCATTTCGTCCTGAGTGCTGTCGCCCGTGCCCACGAAGATGTTGAGCGGCAGTGCGTTTGTCTGTTCCCCGGGAGGGAGGCCGTGCCCGGTCGAGACCGCGCCGCCGCGCTTGGCGGTGATCGTGTTGTGGACGATGCCCCTGGCGATGCCGTCCCTTATGAGGTCGACCCTCTGCTTGGGGACGCCTTCGAAGTCGAAGGGCAGAGGCAGTCCGGCCGGGTCGCAGCCGTCGTCCCACATCGAGATATTGCTGCCCATTATCTTCTTACCGATATTGCCCGACATGAAGCTCCGGCCTTCCTGGAACCAGTCGGCGCCGAAGCCTATATACCCCAGCCAGTCCAATATGGAGCTCAGCGCGACCTCCGAGATGACGACATCGTACTTGCCCTCCTCCAGCTCCCTGGGTTCCTGGCTGTCGGCGCAGATGCGCGCGGCCTGCTCGCCGAGGCCTGCGGGTTCGAAGCGGTCGACGTTGACGAATGAGCCGTCGGCGTATCCGGAACTCGTGGGTGACATTATCACCGTATTGAGATAGCCGGCCGTGTACCTGTGGTACTGCTCGGTGCCGGCGGAGTTGGAAACCGCCAGTTCCTTGGCTGCTGTCCAGTGGGAACCCGCGGCAAGGAAGTTCCGCGCGTTGGCGGCGTCGATCACTGCCTTGACGTTCTCGGCCCTCTTACCGGGCGCGCACTCGCCGGTCGACTCGAAGTAGGCGTCGATCTTCTCAGCCCTGGGGGATTTGACGAAACCCTCGAAGTCCGGGTTGTCCACCTGTGACTTCGCTATCCGGACGGCCGTACGGGCCAGTTTCTTGAGCGAGTCATCGTCGAGGAGGTTCGATGAAGCCACGCCGATTTTCTTTCCCAGCGCGGCGCGCAGGTAAATGACGGCGTCCTTCTCGAACACGTTCTGGTGTATGGTCGAATTCGCGAAACGCGTGAGCCCCGTCGTGTTTGACATCAGCAGGGCCTCCGCCTGGTCCGCCTCGGCGAGCGAAATGACCTTCTTCAAGAGTTCCATTGTTCTGGCTTCACCTAGCATTATGCACCTACCCTCACGTTTCTGAACCTCGCCGGCGCCGTCCCGTGGGCGACGTGCGCGAGCTGGACCGGCTCGCCCTTTCCGCAGTTGGGTACTCCCCAGATACGCCAGTGTCTCCTATTGCACACGGCATCGCAGTTCCCCCAGAACTCGGGGGTGATACCCGTGTAGACCGGGTTCTTGAGCATTCCCTCGATTCTGCCGTTCTTTATCTTCCAGGCGGCCTCCGTGCCGAACTGGAAGTTGAGCCGCTTGTCATCGATGCTCCAGCTCTTGTTCGTATCGACCAGGATGCCGTCTTTGGTGTCCTTTATGAGTTCGTCGAAGTCCCACTCGCCCGGTTCCAGGTTGATGTTGGTCATCCTGATGAGCGGTATGCGGTTCCAGCCGTCGGCTCTCATGCAGCCGTTGCTGCGCTGCTTGAGCCTCGAGGCGGTCTCCCGCGACGTGATATAGCCGACGAAGTTGCCGGCGTCGACGATCGGCGTCCGCTGGGCCGGCACGCCCTCGTCGTCATAGCCGAAGGTACCGAGGCCGCCTTCGCATGTCGCATCGGCGGTCATGGACACTTTGTCGGAGCCGTATTTGAAGTGACCGAGCTTTTCGACCGTGAGGAAGCTGGTCCCGGCGAAGCTGGCTTCCATGCCAAACACCCGGTCGAGCTCTATCGGGTGGCCGCATGACTCGTGGACCTGGAGGGCGAGCTGCGCGCCTCCTATGATGACGGTGGTCTCGCCCGAGGGGCACGGCGGGGCCTTGAGCAGGATAGCGGCCTCCTCGGCCGTTCTCTCTGCGTTGCCGGCGAGGTCCATCTGTTCAAAAAACTCGAAGCCGCGGGTCGCGGTGTCGCCCCAGGAATTGGGATAAGACCTCTTCTGGACGTCATCATCGCCGACAGCGAACGCCGTGATGCCCCCGCCGCACTCCACTATCTTCTGCGTGATGTCCGCGCCCTCAGTGCTCAGGAAGATCTTGTCGGTGAGGAATGAATTGCATGAACACTCCCTGGTCTTGACCGCCGGGTTGGCGCCCATTATCCTGTCGGCCTCGAGAAGGACGGCGATCTTGTCCTCGAGCGGAATCGCGAAGGGGTCCTTCACGATCCTGGTTTCGTATGTATCGACTGCGGGTTCCGCCTTGCCGAGGTCTATGTCGAAAGTCTTGGCGAGCCTGGTTGCCCTCGCTATCTCTATGGCCTCGTCGGCGACCCTGGCAGCCTCCTCCTCGGTGAGCGTCGAGCTGGAGGAGAAACCCCAGCACCCGTCCACGATCACCCTGAACCCGAAGCCCTTGGATGATGTATCGCTTATCGAGTCCACCGAGCCGTTCTTGACTTTGAGCCGTTCGATGCGCGACGTGAGCAGCCTCACGTCGGCGTAGTCGACCTTCTGCCTGATGGCATCAAGTGCGTTCTTCAGCGCGTCTTTCAACTGCAGCCTCCTTCCGAAAACCTATGGATTAAGGTGTTTTTTGATTAGGGGACAGGCAATATTCAACCACGCGCGCCGCCGAAAGTCAATGGTGGGGTCAGAATCAATGGGGTCAGGTCTTGAAATGCACAATTCCAGATGGGGTCAGGTCTTGAAATGCACAGTACCGCCGGTGGCGGGCCGCAGGCGGTCTCCCAGGGCTTCGTCATCTTAAAGAAGCCACTGGGAGGCTGCCGAGGTCCAATTGTGCATTTCAAGACCTGACCCCATCCGGGGGTGGGCTATCGAGAGAGTGGGGGGGCGCCGCTTCTGAGCTCGACGAGGCGCTTGTTGGCGCGCTCGACGTAGACCTCGGGCGAGCGCTGGGAGTGGCGGATGAACGTCTCATAGGCCTCGATGGCCTCTTCGGTCCTTCCGTCCTGGTCGAGCAGTATGGCCCTGTGGAAATGCGCCTTGCCGAGGGCCGGATCCTTCTCGATGGCGAGCTCGAAATCGCGGAAAGCTTCTTCATGGTCTCCCTGCATGTAGCGCGCGATGCCACGGTCGCAGTAGGCCTCGGCGTAGTCCGGGTCGAACTCGACGGCCCGGTCGAACTCCTCAATGGCTTTGTCATAAAGCCGCTGGTTGATGAGGCCGGCACCCGCCTGATACCGGAGCCGGGCCTGCCGCGTATCCCTGGGCGCCTCGCGCGAGCAGCCGGAGGCCAGCAGGGCAAACGCGAATATGCAGGCGAAGATTGTCAGTGGTCGCGTTCTCACGGCGAATAAGATACAGTAATCCGGCCCGATGTGCAAGATCCTCCGGCCTTGCCGCGTGACGGCGGGGCGGTTATGTTCTGAAGGGTTCAGGGAACACAGACGGGGCAATGGTCATGGACATAACATCGAGACCGGCCAGGGGAATATGGTCACAGGCAATAGGCATCGCCTGGCCGGCCAGCATAGAAAACATCGTCATGACCGGCATCATGCTCGCCGACACCATATTCATTTCGCGGCTGGGGACGGAAGAGGTCGCCGGGACGAGCATCGCCTTCACGCTCATCTTCATGTTCGTGGCCCTCTTCAACGCCGTCGCCATCGCCTCGACCACGGTGATCGCCCAGGCCAAGGGCGCCGGCAACCTGGAGGTCGCCGAAAGAGGGGCCGCCCAGTCATTGATTCTGGCGGTTCTTATCGGGCTGGTGACGGCCGTTGCCGGCTTCGCGGCCGCTGGACTGACGATGAAAGTCATGGGAGTCGACGGCGTGGCCGCCCGGGCGGGCGCCACTTACATGGGCACGGTGCTGCTTGCCTCGCCGCTCTACGCCCTCGCCCTGACAGGCGGAGGAGTCATGAGGGGCGTCGGTGACACCAGGACGCCCATGATATTCACGATCATTGCCAACTCCACCAAGATACTCCTGAGCGCCGTACTCGTATTCGGACTACTCGGCTTCCCGGCGCTGGGAGTGAGGGGGGCGGCGCTGGCGACTGTGGTCGGCTACGGGCTGAACGCGCTTCTCGTCGGGACAAAACTCCTGCGCGGGTTCGACGGCATGACGCTCCGCCACCGGGAGCTCTTCCGCCCGCGGCCGGACCTCCTCAAACGCATATTCGCTCTGGCGATGCCCGTTGCCGGCGAACAGATTATCATGAGAATGGGTTTCGTATTCTACATGCGGGTGGTCTCGTCCCTCGGCACGATAGCTCTGGCCGCAAACGTCATGGCCATGCGTCTCGAGTCGGTGGCGCTCACGGTCGGCTTCGGCTTCACGGTCGCCTCGACAACCCTCGTCGGCCAGGCAGTGGGCCGCCGCGATTATGACGACGCGGAGAAGAAGTCCAATATAACGGCACAGCTCTCAGTGGCCGCCATGGCGGCGATGGGTGCGATCCTGCTCCTTGCGAGAGCGTCGGTGCTTGACGTATTCAGGCCCGAGCCCGAAGTATACGGCCTGGCGCTGGCCTGCCTCGGCATCGCGGCTTTCGAGCTCCTGCCGCTGGGATTCATATTCACCTATGCCGGCGCGCTCCGCGGCGCCGGTGACACCCGGAGCCCCATGACAGTGGCCCTCGTCGGCACTTTCCTGTTCAGGCTCCCGCTCGTCTATCTGCTGGCGCTGACATTTGGGCTTGGACTACGGGGTGTCTGGTACGGTACACTCTTAGACTGGATGGGCCGGGCTGTCGTCATCTACGTGATATTCAGGCGAGGCAAATGGAAGACGAAGGCCTTCATCCAGGGGCCCCACCCGGGCGGCCCGGACGAAGAGCCCGGTGAAAAAGGAGAGCTGTGATGAAGAAAGTCAGAATCACCGTCACGGAAGGCAAGTGCAACCAGGGTTTTCACAAGACAGGAGATTCCTGGGTTGTCTCCGAACTCACGCCTGAGGGCATATGCACGTCGGCGTTCAACGCTCTCTTCCCGCAGATACTGACGCTGGCCTGCGGCGGCGAGTTCTTCTGGGAGGATGATCCCAGGGTGGGATATGCCTGCTGCCCGGACGACACGGGCCTTACGTTCGAGATAAAGCTCGCAGAAGACTAACATGGCGCGGCTCATCGAAGGCAAACTTCCGCACGAGGTGCTCAGGCGGCTGCTTGCACGCGCGCCGGAGGGAACCGGCGTCATAGTCGGCCCCGCTCTCGGCGAGGACGCCTGCGCACTGGACGCGCGCGGCAACGCGCTGGTCGCCTCGACCGACCCCATCACTTTCGCCTCGGAGAACCTGGGCTACTACGCCGTCAATATCAACGCCAATGACGTAGCCGCCATGGGCGCGCGCCCCAGGTGGTTCCTTGCCACGCTGCTGCTTCCCGTAGGCTTCGACGGCCGGAAGGTGGGCGGCATCTTCGACGATATCGTCTCCGAATGCAGGCGCCTGGAGGTTTCACTCGCCGGCGGGCACACCGAGGTGACTTCGACGGTCACGCGGCCCGTGGTCGTGGGGACTATGCTGGGCACTGTCCCGCACAAGAAGCTCGTTCGCCCTGAGAGAGTGAGGGATGGTGACGTCGTGCTTCTCACCAAGCGCCTTGCCATCGAAGGAACCGCGATCATCGCGCGGAAGAGAAGCCGGCGCGTGACGCGCGTCCTGGGCAGGCGGGCTGCCGGCCGCGCGAGGTCAATGCTCTTCCGCCCGGGTATAAGCGTCGTCGCTGAAGCCATGGCCGCAGTGGGCGCAGCCCCGGTCCGCGCCATGCATGACCCCACCGAGGGCGGCTTCATCTCGGGCGTCCGTGAGCTCTCTTACATAACGGGCGTCGGGGTCGAGGTGTACGCGGAGAGGATCCCCGTGTATGAGGAAACCTCCGCGATCTGCAGTGAATTCGGCCTCAACCCGCTGGGCCTTATCGCCTCGGGCTCGCTCCTCATCGTGGCTTCGCCAAGGAGCGCCAAGCCCATCGCTGCCGCCATAAGGGGAAGACGCATCGAATGCACCGTGGTCGGGCGCATGACCGGCAAGCGGCCCCGGCTCATCCGGCGCGGCAAGAACCTCCCGTTTCCCGAAGCCGGCGTCGACGAGATCACCCGGATCTGAGGCCGGTTCCCGGGCAGATGCGTGACGGCACCTTCCTGCGGGCGGTCAAGGCGGCCGGGCATTGACCTCCTTCCGCCGGTTGTGATACCCTGCGGGGGCACAAACGCTGTAGTTCCCATTCACGCCGCCAGCCGGCGGTTCTGGTCCTTGAGACGGGGGTAGAGAATGATTGCCAGGCCTGTGACTGCTCTCCTAGCCTTCTGCGCCTTCCTCGGCTTCTCGTCGGGGTATGCCTCGCAGTGGGAAGACTTCATCCTCGAAGCTGATTCGCTCTCCTTCATCGGGGAGTACTCGCCCGCCGAGTCACTGTACCAGCTCTGCGTATCGCTGGCGGAAGAGACATACGGCCGGGACCACCCGAACACGGCCGCAAGCCTCCAGGGACTGGGCAATCTGTACAAAGACCTGAGCGACTTCGGCAGGGCGGAATCGCTTCTCGTTGCGGCCCTCAACATCCGCCTGGGAAGCCAGGGTGATGCGAGCATCGACATCGCCTCGAATCGTTACGACCTGGCGGCTGTCTATCTGTATACCGGCAGACCTGACGAGGCCGAGGAAGAGCTCGGGGCGGGGCTCTCGGCCATGACCGCTCTCTTCGGCCCGGACGCTCTCGAGGCCGCGCCTTACTATCACGGCCTCGGTGCTGTCTGCCTGCAGGCAGGGCGCTACCCGGAAGCCGAAGCCCTGTTCCGGCGCGCGCTGGCTATCAGGGAGGGATCTCTGGGGCCGGGGCATCCCGAGGTCATGAAGACAATGGTCAACCTGGGCGTCCTCTACGGGAACCTGGGTAGATACGCTGAAGCCGAACCGCTGCTTGCCGGGGCGCTCACGACCGCCGAGTCCCTTGTAGGCAAGGAGCACCCCCTGGTGGCTTCGATACTCCTCAACCTGGGCAATGTGTACACCTGGCTGGGCGACTACGTCGGAGCAAGACTCGCGTTCAGCCGGGCGCTGGGAATCATGGAGGCGTCCTTCGGGCCCGTTCATCAGGATATTGCCGGCTGTCTCGACAACCTGGCGACCGTGGCAAGCGAGCAGGGTCTCCGGGACGAGGCCGAGGAGCTCAATCGAAGGGCGCTGGCGATCCGACAGGAAGTGCTGGGCCCTGACCATCCCGATGTGGCCATGAGCTTGAGCAACCTGGGGACAATATACACCGACCGGGGCGATTACGAGAGGGCGAGGGAAACCCTCGAAAGAGCTCTCGCTATCGACAGAAGCGCCCTGGGCCCCGCCCACATCGGCGTTGCCGCGGACCTGGAGAACATCGCCGAGATAGCCCTGTGTCGCGAAGACTACGCGATGGCGGATTCGCTTTACGGAGAGGCGCTGGCGATCAGGCGGGCTGCGACGGGCGGGGAGTCACCCGAATTCGCCAGGACGCTGGGCTACATTTGCAGGCTCAGAATGAAGCAACGGCGTTTTGAGGAGGCCGAGGCGCTCTGCCGCAGGAGCCTGGCCGTGATGGAAGCTGTCTTTGGTGAAGAACACTACGCGGTCGCCGAGAACCTGGGACGGCTTTCGGAGATTTCAAGGCACCTCGGCAGGCAGCTCGCAGCCGCCCGGCTTGCAGAGCGGGCTGTCGGGATCAGGCACAGAGCTCTTGTCGAGAATGCCGCGGTTCTCTCTGAGGCCGACGCCCTGGCCTACGCCGAGCTGGTGAAGAGGTCGCTTGACGACTACCTGTCCTGCTACACCTCGCTCGCCGCCGGGGACAGCGCGGAGACCCTGAACCCTGCGGACGTGGTCTTTTCCTGCAAGGGTCAGGTGTCCGACGCCATATTCGAGCGGAACAGACTCGTGGTCGATGAGGCTGATACGGCGATGGCATCGATCGCCGAAGCGCTCAGGTTCGCACGGTTCGAGATGGCGCAGATGTTCGTCGAAGGGTCCGGTGAAGACCCCGATGCCTATCGCCGGGCCATTGCGGAAATGAGGGATGAGGTCGAGAACCTGGAGAGCGAGCTCGCAATGCGCAGCGCCGGCCACAGGACCCACAGGCGATACGGTAACGTAACGGCGGAGTCGGTTGTCTCGAAGCTGCCAAAGAGCTGCTGTCTCGTAGAGTACATCAGGTACAACCATGTCGACCCCATCGCGGAGACGTCGAGGGCCCGCTATCTTGCGGTTGTTGCGGCCGCCGGCAGCGAGCCGGTGGTCGTGCCCGTTGGATGGGCGTCGGATGTGGATGACCTGGTCAGCAGGTACCGCCGGCATATGTTGAGAGTCTCCCGGGCGACCAGCCCGCCCACGCCGGTGGACGTCGCCGAGTACCGGGAAATAGGCGCGGCCCTCTGGGAAGTCCTGTGGGGGCCGGTCGCCGGGTACGCCTCGGACTACCGGACCATGTTCTTAGCCGCGGACGGTGCGCTCAACACGGTCTCCTTCGCCGGGCTCATAACTCCGGAGGGCGATTACCTCGTCGAAGACGCAACGCTTCACTATCTATCATCCGCCAGGGATTTGCTCCGGCCGGCCCCGGATGTGGAGCAAGCCTCGGGGCTGCTTGCCTTCGGCGATCCTGACTATGACGCCCTTCCCCGGGCGCGGGAAGGCGATCCAGCGGGAGACCGGGGTGCGGACGGCCGGGAGGGTGCGGTGGCGACCCGTAGCGTGCGCTCGGGATGTGAGGAGCTCAGCCGCGTGAACGTGACCCGCCTGCCCGGGACGCTAAAGGAGGTCAGGCTGGTAGAGGATTACTGGAATCGCTCGATTAAGGAACCGGCCACAGTCTACACGGGGCCGGATGCCGGCGAAGCCAGGCTGAAGGCCGAGGCTAAGGGCCACAGAGTAATTCACCTCGCGACACATGGCTATTTCCTGAACGACGAGTGCGGCGGTGCGGCAAGCGGCGGGGAAGCTGGAGAGCGGCCGACGTTCGTCGGGGAGAACCCGCTGCTGCTTTCCGGGCTCTTTCTTGCAGGCGCCAACAGGCTCGCGGGCGGCGATCCGCGACCTGACGGCGAAGACGGCATTCTGACGGCGTACGAGGTCGCCATGCTGGACCTCAGGGGGACGGACTTGATAGTCCTCTCGGCATGTGAGACGGGCCTGGGCCGGATACAGCAGGGCGAGGGCGTCTACGGCCTCCGCCGCGCCTTCCAGATCGCCGGCGCCCGCACGGTGGTGAGTGTGCTCTGGCCGATACCGGATGAGGCCACGGCTCAAATGGCGGGCCTGCTCTATGAGAGGGAAGGGGCCCCTGTCGCTGAGAGGATCAGGCGTGCCCAGATGGAGACTGTCGGTGAATTGCGATCCAGGGGGGAGCCGGATCATCCCTTCATGTGGGCGGGCTTCATCGCCGTGGGCGCCTGGGAGTGAGAGTCGGAAGTACCCGCTGCCCCGGCATCGGCAGACTTGAGGGTGTCCCACTTGGTTCTTCTGGCCGGATAGTCCTCGCCCGGTGGGAACCAGCAGCACTCTATTGCAGGTTGTCCGCTGGATTCCCTACGGCGTGGTGCGGGCGACGCGGAAGCCGCCGTATGAATAACAGCTCGCGGGGCTGTAGCTGATCCGACCGGCGCGGCGCGAGTAGACGTCTGCATGGGTATACGATCCTCCATGCACCACGCGACCATCCCCCGAAGCCGGCCCCACGGGGTCCGTCGCCGTTTCCGTGCCGACACTGCAGGCCTCCCAGTCATTGCACCACTCCCAGACATTGCCGGTAATATCATAGAGCCCCAATGCCGATATGCCTGCGGGGTAACTGCCAACAGGGACCGGTGTCCCTATGCAGCCGGTGGAGTTGGAGCGACTGCAGTTGGTCGCCTCGTTGCCCCATGGGAACATGCGCCCGTCATTGTATTGAGCCGCGTATTCCCATTCCGCGTCAGTAGGCAGGCGGTAGCCATCGGCAGCATATGGATCTCCCGCATTGCACTGCCAGGTCGAGTGGCTGTAAGCGCGTGTCATCCCCTCATTCATACTCAGCCAGTCGCAGTATGCCACAGCGCCGAACCAGCAGACGGATGTCACAGGGTAGTTCTCCTTGCCGGGCTCGACCGCGAACGTCCCGCTTTCGAACGAAATCTGCTGGTAGCCGGAGCTGAGGTCAACAAGCACCTGTGTACTTCCGTCCAGATTGTCCCTGACCGAAGCGGCCGTCGCCGTCACGTATCCGTGGTCGTATGCATACTGGAGCATATCGCGGTATTCCTGGTTGGTCACCTCGCATACGCCCAGATAGAAGCTGCTGGTAAGAGTCACCTGGCGCTGATCGACCCCGCAATATGCCTGGCCGTCCCCCTGAGTGAAGCTCCCCGCGGGGACCATCACCATTTCACCCGGGATTGCGCCTCCGCCGGTCACGATGATGACTCGGGTCGCCTGGTCTGTAGCTCCGCCGGAGTCCTTCACCTCGAGACTGGTGGTTTTAGCCCCGGGGTCGGCATACTGGTGGTCGGCTGTTTTGGTTGTTGCCCATCCGGTGTCCCATGTCCCGTCGTTCTCCCAGTCCCACCTCACCTGAAGCGCCGAAACGGGGTCATCGGCATCCGACGAACCTGAGGCATCGAACTGGAAGACGGTTTCGACCGGGCCCGCAGCCGGATCCACAGTGAAAGAAGCCGTGGGATCGACATTGGGGTTGCCGGACTTGTCGTTGCCGCAACTTAAGGTCAGCAAGACAGCCGCAAGCACAGCCGGGGTGAGCAGGGCAATCCAGGCGGCACGCTTCGTAAGCATTGTGGACCTCCTTGGACGGGCGTTGGCAACACGGTGGCAGAAAGACTGTTCCTGTCGATAGCAAATCACAAGATCGCTGCTGTGTCACCCGGTTTCTGTGGTTTCCCGCGCCTGGCTCCTGCTTACGGATTGCCGGTGGCGGCAGCAGCCGTATGTGTGACATCAGGTCACCCAGCAGCCCTTGAAGCCGGTAGAAGTCTGTGATATACTCCCGCGAGTAATTCTCGATATGAAGGGTCGTATCTGAGCTGCAAAAGGAGGTATACGCTGTGAGGACCACATGCATTGTCATCTGCGTCGTTGTGCTCTCATCATGGATGGGTGCGGCTGCCGGGACCGGTACGCCCCTGTCCGGAAGTCCGGGTGACCATCTGGACTGCAATCTCGGGGGAACGGTCAGCTCCTGGCAGTGCTGTCTGGATTCAGTGGGGTCGCCATATTTCCCGGTTCAGATCGAAAGCGTACTGGTCCACTACCACGATGTATGTATGGGGGTGGTCTATGACGCGACTACGGACGCTTCGGGCCACTATTCTCTACCCGGTCTTGCTTCTCCCGACACGGGTTGCGACTACTGTTTGACCGCTGAATTCGGCGGTACTCCTCCGGGCCAGCCCATCACGCCCTATGACGCGTATCTGGTTATGGCGTACATTTTGGCGGCTGAGGATCTTCAGGATTGCCCTTTTGATGTCCCCGGCCTGGGGACCATATACCCCCAGCAAGTGGCTGCAGATGTGAGCTGTAACGGCACGATAAGCCCCTTCGATGCCTCTCTAATGCTGCATTATTCGGTCGGTGCGGTTTCCGCTTTCCCGTGTCCGGACCCCTACAAGTTCTACGCGCTGTCAGACACCTGCACCCATGACTGCGGCGCCAGCATCGACTGGGAAGGCATTCTGATCGGTGATGTGAGTCCGGCAGTCTGTCCGGCTGGATCGGTCTCCACTGATACTGTGTTCGCGAGACTGGGGCAAGCGACCTATCACGGCACAAGCGTGGATGTCCCTATCAGTCTCGTGAATGCCCACGACGTGCTCTCCTTCCTGTTCGACCTCTCTTACGATGCAAGTGATCTAATGGTGGCCGGTGCCGTGCTTGCCGGGGGAGCCGAAACATACATCATTGCCAGGGCCGCGTCGGGAGGTAGCCTCAGAATAGCGGCAGCCGGCTCGGGTCAGGAGATCCGGGGAGATACTCTTGTGACGGTAGTGACATTCGAGAGGAATTACCCGGAAGAGGAATTCTGCGGGCGCCTCACTCTCAACAGTGCCGTGTTCAACGAGGGTGACCCGCCGGGGGGCGTCATTGACTATTGTACCCGCCCCTGGGACGGCATCACATCGGTCACCGATGTCGGCAACGACCAGGGCAGGCAAGTGAGGCTCAGGTGGGCAAGGACATGGCATGACGACGCCGCGACTGATACCTCGGTGACCGCATACAGCATACTGAGGCGCGTCGATCAGAACCTGCGGGCCGGAGGCAGGGAGGAGCGGACGCCTCTTACCGGGCTGGGCTATCCCCCGGGCGAGTGGGAGTTTGTCAAGACCGTGCCGGCATGGGGGGAGGACGCCTATGTGACCACATGCGGGACCCTGTGTGATTCGACTGCGGCAGAGGGAATATGCTGGTCCGTGTTCTTCATCAGGGCAGAGACGGATATTCCATCGGTGTATTTCGATTGCCTGCCCGATAGCGGCTACTCTGTGGATAATCTCGCTCCGGCTCCGCCTCCGGGCCTGATGATGGCGTCCCCGACAGAGGTCGCGTGGGAAGATGTGCCGGATGATGACTTCGACTACTATACCGTATATGGCTCCGAGAGCGCCGTGCTTGACGGCAGCGAGACTCTGATTGGTTATACTGCCGGCCTGCAGATGGATGTCACAGATGATGTATTCGGCCACTACCACGTCACGGCCACGGATTTCTCGGGGAACGAAGGCGACGCTTCGAGTGTCCAGAACTCCTATGCGGGTGCCCCGCGCAGCGTGCTCCCTGAGGCCTTTGCTCTCTGGCAGAACACCCCCAACCCGTTTGAGGCGGGCACCGTAATCAGGTTTGATCTACCGGAGGCTGCGGCCGTCAGTCTCACGGTCTTCGACGTTAACGGGAGAGCGGTCGCCCGGCTGACGGATGAGGAATGGAGGGCCGGCCGCCACTCGGTGATGTGGAACGGGGAGGACCAGGCGGGCAACCGGGTGGGCCCCGGAGTCTACTTCGTCCGGATGGATGCCGGCGGGTTCAGCGCTATCCGGAAAATGATGCTGCTCCGCTGACCCTCTTTGCGGCTGTGTGCGACGCACGCCGGGTCATTTGAGGGCCACTCCGGCTCCGCCCCCGCGCCCGATGCGAGCCCGAGCCATCGGTTGTGCATTTTGAGACCTGACCCCTCTGGCTGAACCCACTGGCCATTTCGCTTGACCGGGGCGGGGACTGCTGCTAACTTAAACCATTCCCTTTTGCAATTGGGAGGCTTATTTTGCTTATACCTGCAGGAATTAGGGACGGTGCGCGCGGCATCATGGCGGGCATAGCCAGGGGCGCCATCGCGCTCGGGCTGACGCCCAACATCGTCACCGTCCTGGGGCTCGTCCCCGCCGTCCTGGGCGGGTTGGCTTTCGCGCGCGGCGAGGTCAGGCTCGGCGGCCTCTTTCTGCTCATCTCGGGCATGATGGACATGCTCGACGGGGCGGTAGCCAGGGTCTCGGGGGGCGAGAGCAAGTTCGGGGCGCTCCTGGATTCTACTATTGACAGGTACGCTGAAATTGCTGTCTATTTGGGCCTGGCGGTTCTCTACAGGGATTCCGCCCTGGTCCTCACGGGGGTTATACTTGCCTTGTGCGGTTCCCTGATGGTAAGTTATGTGAAAGCACGGGCTGAGGGTCTCGGCCTCACGTGTAACGTCGGAATGCTACAGCGTCCCGAGAGGCTCATCATATTGATGGTGGGCGCGTTCGTCGGGCCTGGATATATAAGGTGGGCTATTTATCTGATTGCTGTTCTCGCCAATATCACTGCTTTTGAACGCCTTATTAAGATGAAGAAGCAGGCGGGCACGCAGAAGCCTTAAGCGCCTATTAGGGGAGGTAGCGAAATGGGCAAGGTAAGAGTGGGAGTCATCGGTGTCGGGAACTGTGCATCTTCCCTGGTTCAGGGAGTCCATTACTACAAGAACG
>CAZSBE010000035.1:28984-29299 GCA_964604955.1 uncultured bacterium | reverse complement strand
GAAACTACAGCCACTATCTGAAGCAACGGCAGGAGCGCTGGGACCTCAGGTCGAAAGAGTTCGAGGCCGAGAAGCAGCGCCTGTGGAAGGACCTCGAGTACATCAGGCGGAACATCGACGCCCAGAACGTCGCCCAGGCCAGGGGGCGCCTCAAGCGGCTCAGCCGCCAGCTCCAGGCCATCGAACAGATCGGGGTGGAGGGCATGAGGGGCAAATCCTGGCTCAGAATATCGGGCGAGGTGCAGATACAGACGAGCGTCATGAGCCCGGACGAAGCCCAGCGGCGCCTGGCGGCCCTTGTAAACCCGATCGTCC
>CAZSBE010000035.1:9797-28974 GCA_964604955.1 uncultured bacterium | reverse complement strand
CAACATCGTCTTAAGGACGCGCGGCCTCGAGGTCGGCTACCCCGGCAAGACGCTCTTCAAGGCGCCCGACATCGTGCTTCACCGGCAGGGCTGCGCGGCCCTCATCGGTCCGAACGGGTCGGGCAAGACGACCTTTCTCAAGACCATTCTCAAGAAACTCCGGCCCCTTTCAGGCGAGGTCGAGCTCGGCGCGAGTCTCGACATTGGCTACTTTGCGCAGGCCCACGAGGGGCTCAACCCCGGAAACTCCCTCATGGAGGAGATACAGTCACTCGCGCCCGAGATGATGCAGGCCGAGACGAGGGCCTACCTGGCGCGTTATCTCTTCCGGGACGACGATGTCTTCAAGAAAGTGAGCGTTCTCTCGGGCGGGGAGCGGGGGCGGCTCGCGCTGGCCAAGCTCGCTCTCGGGCACGCCAATCTTCTCCTCCTCGACGAGCCCACGAACCACCTGGACATCCCGTCGCAGGAAGTGCTGCAGAACGTGCTGGCTGAGTTCGACGGCACGGTGATCCTGGTCTCGCATGACCGGTATCTCATAGATGCGCTGGCAACACAGGTCTGGGAGATCCGGCCGGAGGAGGCGGCTCTCAGCGTATTCGAGGGCTCCTACTCGGCCTACCGTGGCCGGGAGGACGCGCGGGCCGAGGCCGAGCCCGCCGAGAGCAGGGAGCCCTCGTCGGGAGCTCAGGAATTCAGGAGGGCCCGCGCCGCCAAAAACCGCGAGCTTGCCCTGGAGCGCCGCAGGAGCGCGCAGCTTGCCGAGCTCGAAGGCGAGATCGCCGCTCTCGAGGGCGAGCTCGAAAGCCTGACGCGGCTTCTGGCCGACCCGCCGGCCGACCGCATGGAACTCGCCCGGCTTGGGGAAGACTACAAGCGCGCCCAGGACGACCTTGAGTCCCTCATGGAGGACTGGGACAAACTCCACGAGTGACCGGACGCGCCGGCTTCATAGAAGATTGGAGGCCTCAGTCAGATGCGAAAGATGATGTTCTTCACAGCTTTTCTTGTCATACTGGCCCTGGGTGCTCCCCTGTGGGTAAGGGCCGATTCGGCAGGCCGCGATCGAGACGCCGCCTCGGAGGATGCAATGAAAGCGAGCTCCGCCATGCTTCCGCTTGATGATATGAAGATAACAGTGGTCTATGACAACAACCCCGGCATACCGGGTCTCCGCGCAGAGTGGGGTTTTTCCTGCCTCATCGAGGGGGCGGAGAAACGAATCCTCTTCGACACCGGCGGTGACGCGCCCGTGATACTCGCCAACATGGAGAGCCTCACGATCGATCCGGGCGACATAGATGTTGTTGTGCTGAGCCACAAGCACGAGGACCACACGGGCGGCATAAAGGCCCTGGTTGAGGTCAACCCCGAGGTGGCCGTATATGTCCCGGAGTCTTTCTCGGGGAGTTTCAAGGACATGCTTAAGGAGGCCGGCGCGGAGGTCATCGATGTAGATGCACCGGTGGAAATATGTCCCGGCGCAAGCTCGATAGGCCAGATGGGCACCCTCATAAAGGAACAGGCGCTTGCCATAAACACTGACCGCGGTCTCATCATAATCACCGGCTGCGCCCACCCGGGCATCGTCTCCATCATCGAAAGGGCGAGGGAAGTAACCGGCCGGGACGTCGTTCTAGTCATGGGCGGCTTCCATCTGGGCAGAGCCACCGACGAGGTCTTGAGCGAGGTCCTGGAGGGTTTCCGGAATGCCGGCGTCCTCCATGCCGCCCCATGCCACTGCTCGGGTGATCGAGCCAGGCAGATCTTCGGCGAGGCCTATGGCGCGCGCTACATAGAGCTATCCGTGGGTTCGGTGGTGCGCGGACGCGATCTCAGGTGAGAGGCTCCTGAGCCGACCCGGCGAGCGGGCCGGCTCATCATGAAACCAGCCTTTCGTGCGTTATTTATCCTCTCGACAGAGTCGCGTCTCAATGCTACAATACAGATGTCACCGAAGCTGCGATTCTGAGGAGGTTGGTACTATGAAACCCGGAGCAATACTAACGGCCGTGCTCATTCTGTCGGTCGGGCTTCTGCTGTCCTGCGGGAGCGATAGCGTCACGGGGACGGATGATGGGAAGCAGTACTCGCGGGCCACGCCCGAGGATGTTCTGTTGGCGCTCGCGCATGCGATGGAGCATAGAGACATCGCCATCTATGACGAGTGCGTCACGAGCGACTACGAGTTCGGGTTTGTACCTGAAGACTGCGATTGCGCGGGTGTTCCCGAGGCCGACCCCTGGTGGGAAAGGGCAGAGGACATGGCCGCCATGGACAGCATGTTCTCCAATGCGACCGTCACCAAAATCGAGGCCGATTTCCCGGTGCACAATTCGTGGTCGTACGAAGGCGCAATAGTGTTCAGATGCGAGCCCACAATCAAGGTCACGGTCGAACCCCAAGGAGCAGATGAGCCAGTCATTCTGTGGGTTTTTGCATCGTGGCTCAACGTCAAAGTCGTCAGAGATGATGCCGATTCCAGTCTCTGGCAGATATCCCAGATCAGCGAGGAGCTCAAGAACCCGTCGCTGGAAGGAGGGGTGCTGGCCACCGAGCCAGCTACGCTGGGAGGAATCAAGGCCATGTTCTGGCGGCGCGTCCGCCCGTGCGAGGCCACCCCCAGGTCCACGCCCGAGTGTCTCATTGAGACCTTCGAGTGGGCCATGATGAGGCGGGATATTGACGCCTACGATGAATGCTTGAGCGACATGTACCTTTTCACCTTCACCTCTGAAGATGCCGATCTCATGGGCCTCCCGCCGGACGAACCCTGGTGGGGCAAGACTCAGGACGTTGAGTCTATCGGCAATCTCTTCGCGAGCGCCGATGTGGCCACCATATGGTGCGACCTCGCGATCGCGAGCGGCCCGTGGCCCACCGGGGACGGCGTCGGCTACAGGCTCGAGCCCGACATCAAGGTCACCGTGGAAGAGACGCACGGCCCGGGTGTCATCTACAAAGTGGACGCGTCCTGGCTGGACGTGGAAATCGTGCCCGACCCTTACAGCCCCGAAGAGTGGGTGTTTCACGTCATGGAGGAGCGTCTCAAGCTGCCCTACGCCTCAGAGATGGGCCAGGACCAGAGCACTTTGGAGCAGCCGTCCACCTTCGGCAGTATCAAGTCGATGTGGAGATAGGGGCCGGTTTCCCGGCCCCCGTAGTAACCATATCCTGTAACATGTGTGGCGCGATTAACCCTTCACGTACTCGTCGTACTCGGGCTCCCACATGCGCTCGCGTATTTCCTTCGCGGAAATCGGCTTCTTGACCCTGGCCCTGGCCTTCGGATCCTTGATGGCCGCCTTGATTACCTCGGCGGCTATATAGGCCGAGATGTCACGGACCCTGTCCGCGGCCTTGATGTTCCGCTTGGAATCATCCCGGATGCCGGGCAGCACGTGGCCCTGCGAGAGGAGCTCGCCCTCGAATTGCGTCGTGTACTTGTAGAGCGCCTCGGCCGAGGCCGTAACCATCTTGTCGGTCACGAGCTTGGCGCCGCTCTCGTAAACGCCCCGGCCCAGGCCCGGGAACGTGAGGAAGTTATTGGCCTGGGCGATGGGGTTCAGTCCTCCGTACTTCACCGGCTCAAACGGGCTGCCGGTCGCCACGATGGCCTTGCCCTTGGACCACTCGAATACCTGCGCGGGCGTGGCCTCGTGATTGGCGGTCGGGTTCGAAAGCGGAAACACGATGGGCCGCTTGTGGACGCACATGGACTTGATTATGGGCTGCGTGAACTCGCCCGCCGTGCCCGAGGCGCCGATGAGTATGTTCGGCTTCACCCTGGCCACGAGATCCGCCAGCATCAAGCGGCCCGGGTAATCCTCCATCCTCGCGAACTGGGCCTTGTGCCTTGGAAGCTCATCGCCCCTGGCCTCATAAATGAGGCCCTTCGAGTCGGTGACATAGATCCTTGAGAGGGCGTCCTGCTCGGAAAGCCCCTTGGACTTGAGGCCCGTGAGGATCTGTCTTGCGATACCTATACCGCCTGCTCCCGCGCCGTGAATCACGATCACCGAATTCTCGATCTTGCCGCGACTCACATCGAGCGCCCCGAGGAGAGCCGAGTAGACGACTGCGCCGGTGCCCTGGATATCGTCGTTCAGGCACCTGGTGTTTTCCCTGTATCGCTCCAGAACGTCAAACGCCTTCTGGCCGCTGAAGTCCTCGAACTGGAGCACGGCATCCGGCATGACCTTCTTGAAGGACTCGACGAACTTGTCCATGAAGCTGAAGTAAATGCCCTTCTGCAGGCGCGCATGTCTCACTCCGAGGTACTCCTTGTCCTGAAGGAGGGACTCCGAGTTCGTGCCGACGTCGAGGTCTATGGGGAGACATGTAGTCGGCGCGAAACCGCCGGCCACGGTGTACAGTGCCAGCTTGCCGACGCAGATCTGCGAGCCGCCGATACCCTGGTCGCCGATACCTAGAATCCCCTCGCTGTCGGTGACCACCGCGATCTGTATGTCCCTGCTCGCCAGGCGGGCCAGGATATCATCGACGCGGTCGATGTTCTCCGTGGTTATGAAAATGCCGGCCGGCCGCGCCATCCTGTGGCTCCAGGTCTGGCAGGCGACGCCGACTTCGGGAGTGTAGATGATGGGCAGGAACTCCTTGAGGTGGTCGGTAACGACCTTGAAGAACAGGGTCTCGTTTCTGTTCTTGAGGTGCCTGAGGGCCGAGTAGAGCAGGTCGGGGTCGGATGCGCCCGTTCTTCTGATATTCTGGTAGGCGACGTCGGCCTGCTGCTCCACCGTTCTCACCGCCGGCGGGAGCAGTCCATCGAGGCCAAGCTCCTTCCGCTCGCGCTGCGAGAACGCCATGCCCTTGTTGAGGAAGGGGTTGTTGAGAATCTCTCTTCCCGTGATGGTGACCTTTACCGTCTTCTTCCCATTGATTTTCCGGTCGGCTTTCGCCGCCGGCTTCGACCCCATCTTTGCCGGCTTGGGCGCGGGTTTCCGGGCCGGCTTCTTCGCGCTCTTCTTCACTGCCTTCCTGGCTGCCACTTTGGCCTCCCAACTGCGAGCCCGACGGGCTCAGTGAGCATTGACATCGCCGGGCCCAAACGTCCGGCGATTACCTGCCTTTTAATTATCGCGCTTACCATAAGCTACTTATGTCCGCTCCGCAAGGCCCGGTTGGTATAATTATGGGCGGCAGGGCGCGGGCCGGCGGCCGGGGCTCAGCTCATGTGCTGGATGGTCACGGGAGCCATGGCCAGCCGCTTGTAGAGATTGAGCTCCTTGTGATGCGGGGGCCAGTGAATCAGGAAGTTGGCCAGCGCCTCCCACAGCGATACCCAGGCGGCGACGGTGAGGCCCTCGGCCATTACCCTGCCCGCAAGGCTCTCGGGCGGGAGAAACCGCTGATGGGCCCAGACCGAGACCACCAGTATACCGAGGCCGATCAGGAGAAACGTCACAGAAGTCCGGAGGACCTTGCGCATGTCGTCCTCCTCCACGGTTCTCAAGTAGTTGAAATAGGAGGGGATGCTGTTCTCGACCCTGGCGGCCGCTTCCTCGAGGGGTGGTGCCGGGAGGTTGATGCGGATAGTGAAAGGGTGTGATCCGACCTCCCGCGCGCAACCAATGAGGTACTCCACGAACTCCGGGTCGAGGTCCTTTTTCATGTAGGGCGCGCGTTTGTCGAAGTCGTTATAGAGGTGCTTCAGGCGGTCGGTATATACGTCGATGATGACCCTGCCCTCCTCGGTCTGCGCATAACGACTGAGTATGTCTGTCATGTCTGAAACCATGCCTCCTGTTTGGCCTGCCTAACCCTAACACAGGGCGGGCCAGTCCGCCATAGCGCAAAATTCCCTGTGGCGGAAGTGGGAGCTTTAATGCTATCTTACCCGCGGTGGACCGTCAGCCAGGTAAGGAGCCAGGTCAATACATGATCCGCGAAGCCACCGCCAGAGATCTCGATGCGCTGATCGACATGGAGAACCGGTCCTTCGGGGGCGACAAGATCTCTCGCCGGAGCATGGCGCGCCTCATAACGAGGGCCAACGCGACCGCGCTCGTCGACGTCGAGGAGGGAAGGGAGCGGGGCTATGCTCTCATACTCTACCGAAAAGACACGTCCATGGCGAGACTCTACTCCATCGTGGTCCATCCCGATTTCCGGGGCCTCGGGCTGGGACTCAAACTCCTGGAGGCCGCCGAAAAGGACGCGCTCGAGAACGACTGCGTGACCATGCGCCTTGAAGTGCGGAAGGACAACCCGGCGGCCATGGGCCTGTACCGGGAACACGGTTACCGCCTCTTCGAGGCCGTCCCCGACTACTATCAGGACCACGCTGAAGCGCTGCGCTTTGAGAAGAGCCTGGTCCCGCATCTTAAGCCCGACATGGTGAAGGTGCCCTTCTACGGTCAGACCCTGGACTTCACCTGCGGTCCCGCGGCTCTCCTGATGGCGATGAAGGCGCTGGACCCCGCGCTCAAGTTCAGCCGGAAGATGGAGCTCAGGATATGGCGCGAGTCTACGACCATATTCATGGCCTCCGGGCATGGAGGCTGCGATCCTTTCGGGCTGGCGCTCGCTGCCAACAAAAGAGGATTCGCCGTCGAGATGTATGTCAACTCGAGGAGCCCTATGTTCTTAAGCTCGGTCCGCGATCCCAAGAAGAAGGAAGTCATACGCCTGGTGTACGAAGACCGCGTCGACGAGATAAGGGAATCGCATATCAGGCTCCATCACCGCGTCCTCAGCGTCGGGGAGATACAGCGCAGGTTCACCAGGGGCAGTATCCCCATAGTGCTCATATCGTCGTACCGCATCTACCACGAGAAGACCCCGCACTGGGTGGTGGTGACCGGCTTCGATGAGAAGTACATCTATGTCCACGACTCCTTCGTCGATGTGGAGAGCGGCCAGACCGATGCCGACAGCATCAACATGCCCATACTCAAGAAGGACTTCGAACGCATGTCCCGCTACGGCAAGGCGGGGCTCAAGGCCGTCATAGTCCTCAGCCACCGAAGGCAGCCCGACACGAAAGGTTGAACATGTCCGCGCAAATAGTGGTAGTGGAGACGCGCAATGACTGGAAGCCGCATTTCCCCGACGCCATAGTAGTGCTGGCCAAGGACTATGTGAGCAGCCAGGAGTATTTCAAACTCAAAGACGTCCGGGTCATAAACCTCTGCAGGAGTTATCGCTATCACAGTCTGGGCTATTACTGCTCGCTCCTGGCCGAGGCCCGGTGCCACAGGGTGATCCCGTCGGTTCGCACCATAACCGACCTTCAGAGCAAGTCGATCTACGGGCTCAGCATCGACGACCTGCACGAGGCCGCCGAGAAGAGCGCCGCCGCCGGGAAGGACAAGCCCCCGGGCTCGACCATTTCCCTGTACGTCCACTTCGGCCAGTGCGAGGATAAGGACTTTCAGGACCTATCGCGCCAGCTCTTCGACCTCTTCCCGTGCCCTGTGCTCAAGGTGGATTTCAAACTCAACGGCAAGTGGCAAATCTCCACCATAAGGGCGGCCACGCTCCAGTCGATACCTGAAGACCAGGAGGCTTTCTTCGTGGGGGCGTTCAATTCCCACTCGACCAGGAGGTGGCGGACGCCCAAGATCAAGCCGGTATCGCGCTACGACCTGGCCATGCTCCACGACCCCGACGAGAAGCTGCCGCCCTCGGACGCGCGGGCGCTTCAGAAGTTCATAAAGGCCGGCAGCAAGCTCGGAGTGGACGTGGACCTCATCACCCGCAAGGACTTCTCGCGCCTGGCCGAGTATGACGCCCTGTTCATCCGCGAGACCACGCGGATGGAACATCATACCTACCGCTTCGCGCGCAAGGCCGAGAACGAGGGCATGGTCGTCATAGACGACCCCGACTCCATCATGAAATGCACCAACAAGATCTATCTTGCCGAGCTCCTCTCGGCCAACAAGATCCCCATCCCCGGCACGGAGATACTCAAGAAGGACGAGGCCGGAGATATTGTGTCCTTGGAGTCCAGGATTCCCTACCCCATAGTGCTCAAGATCCCGGACTCCTCCTTCTCGCGGGGCGTGCACAAGGCCTCCAACCCGGACGAGCTCAAGACGGTCGTGGCCCAGCTCTTCTCGGACTCCGACGTCATCCTCGCGCAGGAATACATGTACACGGAGTTCGACTGGCGCATAGGCATCTTGAACCGCCGTCCCGTCTTCGCCTGCCAGTACTTCATGAGCAGGCGCCACTGGCAGATAATGAAGTACAAGGACTCCGGCGAGTACACCGAAGGGGCCTCCAAGACCTGGAGGGTCGAGGACGTGCCCGAGGCCGTCGTCAAGACGGCTCTGGATGCGGCCAATCTCATTGGCGACGGCTTCTACGGCGTGGACGTGAAGGACTCCGAGCGCGGCCCCGTGGTAATCGAGATAAACGACAACCCCAGCATCGACTCGGGCGTGGAGGACAAGGTCCTGGGCGACGACCTCTACCGCATAGTAATAGAGGAGTTCATCCGCAGACTGGACATCATGACTTCGATGTAGGGCGCCCCGGTTTCACGAGCCGCGCCATGGCGGCGCCCGCCCGTCGCGGCCCGATGCCGCCTTCGAATATGCTGTAAACCACCGGAATAAGCACCAGCGTGATTAGCGTCGAGGATATGAGCCCGCCTATCACGACGCGCGCCAGCGGGGCCTGGGCCTCGCCGCCCTCTCCAAGGCCGAACGAAAGGGGCAGGAGCCCCAGCACGGTGGTGGCCGTTGTCATGAGGATGGGGCGGAGGCGGCGCGAGCCGGCGAGCTTGAGGGCGGGCATGAGCTCCATGCCGTCTTCCCGCCTCAGGCGGTTGGTGTAGTCGACGAGCAATATGGCGTTATTCACGACGATACCGGCCAGCATGATGCAGCCGATGAAAGCCTGCATGCTGAAGATGGTGGCCGTCAGAATCATGGTGACGACTATGCCGATGATGGCCATGGGAATGGAAAAGAGCACGACGAAGGGGTCGCGGAAGGACTCGAACTGACCCGCCATCACCAGGTAGACGAGGAGCACCGCTATGATGAAGCCCAGCAGCAGCTCACGGAACGCGTCCTGCTGCTCTTCGTAGTCGCCGCCGAAGAGGATGGCGAAATCCCTGGGAACGGGTATGGACTTCAGCCCCTCGCGTATATCGTCGATCACCGAGCCCATGTCGCGGCCCGTGAAGTTGGCGCGTACGGTGATGATGCGTTCCTGGTCCTTGCGCTCGATGCGCACCGGGCCTTCCGCGGGCACTGTCTTTATTACGTTGCGGAGTATCACCGGTTGGCCGCGGTTATTGACGACCGTAAGGTCCAGAAGGTCGTCGAGCTCCCGGCGGTCCTCTTCGCTGAGGCGCACCAGTATGCGGTATTCCTTGCCGCCCTCGCGGAAGTAGGAGGCCTGCGACCCGCCGATGGCGGTCTCCAGGGCGTCTCCTATGCGCGAGACCGTGAGGCCCAGGTCGGCCGCCTTCTGGCGGTCTATGTTGATGACGCGCTCGGGACTGCCCTCTTCGCGGCTTACGCGCGTGTCGGTGATGCCCGGGACGCCGGCAACCAGCTCCTGGACCCGCTGCGCCAGGCTCTGCGCGGTCCTGAGATCGTAGCCGCGCACCTCGACGCTCACGTTGTCATCGCCCGACGAGCCCATGCGCAGAAGGAAGAGCCCCTGGCCCGCGCGCGTCCTCAGCGTCACTCCGGGTATGCCCCCGAGAGCCCGGCGGAGGTCGTTGGCCACGTCCTCGCTGCTGCGGCTCCGCTCAGCCTTCGGCACCAGGGTTATCCTCAACTGGCCCGTATGGCCTCCGCCTGAACGCCAGCCGCCTCCCCCGACGCGGGAGAGCATGGAGACCATCTCGGGCACCTCGCCGCGCACCGTCTCCTCGATTGCCAGCATGGCCCGGTCCACGACTTCCATGCGCGTGCCCACTGCCATCTCGACATCGACGCGCACCTCGCCCTCGTCGGCGGTCGGCATGAGCTCGACGCCTATGAAACGGATGAGGACGACCGATATCACAAAGAGGAGGACGGTGAGCCCGAGCACGGATTTCCTGTGGGCGAGCGCCCAGTCCAGGGCGACCCTGTAGCGCTCCTCGATAGTCCGGACGGTCTTTTCGCTTACCGCATAGAAGCGCTTGAGGAGGCTGGTTCGGGGCTGGCTCGCGCCGCCGCCGGCCGTGCGTTTGCCCTCACCGGCGGCTGCCTCGCCTGGCGCACCCGGAGCCGGCGCGAAACGCAGGAATTTGGAGGCGAGCACGGGGATCAGCGTGAGCGCCACGATGAGCGAGCACATGAGCGAGAAGCTCACGACGTACGCCATCTGCTGGAACATGATGCCCGACATGCCGCGAATGAAGACGACCGGCAGGAACACCACGATGGTGGTGAGCACGCTCGCCAGGATCGCCGCCGATACCTCACCCGTTCCCCTGACCGCGCTTACGACGGGCGATTCGCCCTGCTCGCGGTGGCGGAATATGTTCTCTATCACCACGATGGCGCTGTCGACGAGCATGCCTATACCCAGCGCCAGGCCGCCGAATGTCATGATGTTCAGGGTGAAGCCGCTGAAGTACATGAGCCCGAAAGTGGCCAGCACCGATATGGGAATGGCCGTCGCCACGATGGCGGTCGATGAGATGTTCCTTAAGAAGAAGAAGAGAATGATGATTGCGAGTATGCCGCCGAGCACGGCCGAGCGCCCGACGTTATTGACCGACTGCTTGATATACGCGGACGTGTCTATGAGCGGTATGAGCCTGATCTGGGGAAGGTCGCGGTTGATGCGCTCGATCTCGGCATTGGCGGCCTCGGCGACCTTCACCGTGTTGGCGCCCGACTGCTTGCTCACCGAGATCCTGAGGCCCGGCTGGCCGTCGATACGGATGAGCTGCCTCACTTCCTCCCAGGAGTCCTCCACGTCGGCGACGTCCTTTATCTGTATGGGCGTCCCGTCGCGCATGGTTATCACCGTGCTGCCGATCTCATCGAGCGAGCTGAACTCGCCCTGCGTGCGGACGAGCACCTCGGAGGTGCCCTTCTCGTAGAGGCCCGCCGGCACGTTGCGGTTCTCGTTGCGGAGCGCCGCAATCACGGCGTCCGCGGAGATCCCCAGCGCCTTGAGCTGGGCGGACTTGAGGTTGACGTGGATCTCGCGCGTCAGGCCGCCCCAGATATCCACTGCCGCCACGCCCGGCACGCGCTCCAGGCGGTACTTGACCTGGTCCTCGGTGAGCTGGCGAAGGTCGCGCGGGTTCATGTTGCTCGCCACGCCGGTTATCAGAATGGGGAAGGCCGACAGGTCGAACTTGCGGATCATGGGGCGCTCAATATCCTCAGGCAGCCTGCCCAGCACGCGGTCAATGCGGTCGCGGATGTCGTTGGCGGCCGCGTCGAGCTCCGTGCCCCAGGCGAAAGACATCCTCACCATGCTCGCGCCCTCGGTGGAGGTGGAGGTTATCTCCTCGACCCCCTGGACGGCCGCGAGCGCCTCCTCGATGGGCCGGGTTACGAGCTCTTCCATCTCCTGCGGGCCCACGTTACCGTAACTCGTCACCACCGATATGGTTGGATACGTAATCTCGGGCATGAGGTCGATGGAAAGCCTGGAGAGCGAGACCGCGCCCAGGATGATTACTATGAAGAAGATGACGAGCGTCAGGATTGGCCGGTTGACCGGGCCCTGTGCCGTATTCATATGTCCTCGTTCCTCGCCTCTCTAGGTCTCCGGCTTCTCCCGCGGCTCACCGCCGGCCCCTTCCTGTAGAATCACGGCGCTCCCGTCCTGGAGGAGGTGCTGGCCCAGCGTCACGACGCGCCCCTCGATGACGGGCGCTAGGACCTCGGTGAGGTCCGAAGTTGTTATGCCCACCACGATGGGCACGTAATGGGCCGTCGCCTCACCGGCCTTCACCACGAAAACGCCGCTGTCGCCGTTCCGGGCGACCACGGCCTGAGTGGGCACGACCTGGGCCGAGTCCTTCTCGGCCAGGGACAGGATCACGGTGCAGAACATGCCCGGCTTGAGGTAGAGGGAGTCATTGGCGACCTCGACCTCCATCTGGGCGACGCGCGAGGACTCCTGGAGCATGGGCGCGATGCGGCTCACCCGGCCCGAGAAGACCATATCGGGGAAGGCGTCCGCCCGGATATCTGCCGATTGACCGGCCATTACCCTGCCGTAGGCGCGCTCTATGACCGTCGTCTGGACTATGACCGTGTCTATGCCTATTACCGACACCACCGGGGAGTTGGGAGAGAGCAGGCTTCCCTCGTCGGCGAAGCGCTCGCCCACGAAGCCCGGCTCGGCGGCTCTGAGGTTGGTGTAACTCAAGCGTATGCGCGCCGCGTTGAGGGCGGCCTGGCGCTGCTCGACCTGGCCTTCGGCCAGCTCTATACGTGACTGGAGGGCTTCGTACTTGGTCTCGGCCGCGTCCAGTTCCGACCTCGGGGCGATCTGCATCTCCTGTAACGTCCGCACGCGTTCCAGCTCCTGGCCGGCCAGGGTTAACTGGCTCTTGGTTTCGGCCAGGGTGGCGCGAGCAATTCTCAGGTTGGCCTCGGCCTCGAGCACGAGCTGCTGGTACTCGCCCTCGTCGATCTTCGCCACGGACTCGCCGGCCTCGACCCAGTCGCCGATACGCTTGTTGATCTTGACGATACGGCCGGCGACCTTGGGGGCAACGATGTACTGGTACAGGGGATATATGTTCCCGGTCATCTGCATGGTCTCGCTTATGGGCCGCCTGGCCACCTCGGCCACTTCAACCGCGACAGGGGGGCTCGAGAACCGTCCGGAGGGGCCCCCTCCGCCCATGACGAGCGCGCCGATGCGCCAGATGAGGAACACGGCGAACGCCGCACCCACGATCCACAGAATCCGCTTTCGCTTCATATCTTCACTCCCGCCTTGTTATGCCCACAGTCATAAAGGTAATACTCTAGCGTACTATTTTCTACAATTAGATGCAGGATTTCCATATTTGGTTGTGCGGGGGAAGGGGCCACGCGGGAGCATTCCGCCACTCGACAGTCGCAGCCCTCTTTGCTAGAGTCTGAACAAGAGGCATAAAACGGTCTTGAGCGGCAGTGTGCGACTTAAGAGGAGACGAGACATGAGAGCGAAGAGAGTGATTCCGGCGCTGCTATGCGCCGCCGTGCTGGCGACATCGGCGATTCCCCGGGCGGAAGAGGGGCAGGAGAGAAGGGAAATCAAACCGGTGCTTCTCGTAATAGACGTTCAGAACCAGTGGATGCCCGTCATGGCCGAGAAGGACAGGGCCACGGCGCCCGATAACATCAACAAGGCGATAGCGCTCTTCCGCGAGTTCTCCCAGCCGGTGATCCGCGTGTACCACTCCGACCCCAAACGCGGCCCCGAGCCCGGTAGCGAGGCCTTCGAGTTTCCGGACTCCATAGCCGTCAGCGATGCCGACGCGAAGGTTGTCAAGGCCCACCCCAGCTCCTTCGCCGGGACCGACCTCGAAGAGATTCTCCGGGAAGGCGACCGCAACGCCGTGTTCCTCTGCGGCCTCAGCGCGACGGGCTGCGTCCTGGCTACCTACTTCGGGGCGCTGGAGCGCGACTTCACCGTCCTGATGGTGCGCGGCGCCGTGCTCAGTCACAATGCCGAGTATACGGAGATGATCCAGAATATATGTTATTCGGTCACGCTCGAAGAGCTGAGAGATGCGCTTGAAGCCCCGTACTTCGATTGAGCATCAAGAGGGGGGCGGGTGCATGGCAGCCCGGCCGCCCTCGGCGGATGAGTCCTCCACCTTCAGGCACGTCAAGGGCATGTTCGATTGCGCCGGAAGCGTCGCACGAGCTTATGGAAATCAGCCGCGATATGTGCTATAATCGTAATGAGGTGCAAATGGCTCGGAGGGGTATGCCCGAAACCTCCTGAGCCTCCGAAAGGACCGGGCTAAAGGAGTAAAAGACATGACGTTACGCGAATGCCGGCTTTCGACAACCGTGCTCGCGGGCGCAGCGCTCGCGGGCCTGCTTTTTATCTCTTTGGCTCCGAGCGGGCCAGTAGAGCCGGCCGACCCGGCTCTGGCGCTTCAGCAGCTCTTGAGCTCTCAGGACCCATTCGACAGGATCGTCTCCGAGGTCACGCTGCGGGGCCTTGCCGAAAAGGCCGCAAGCACCGGGTCTTTCGACTTTGGACCGGTAGATGTGTGTCTTCATCCTGACACGAGCCCGGAAGACGCCGAGAGAATCCTGAGGGAGCTTCCCACATACATCCCTCTACTGGAAAACGGTATGTTCGGCTATAACAGGCGTGTCCGCTGGACCTCAACATGCACGGACGGAGCCACGGGCGTGATCGGCGACCCCATTACGATCACCTGGGGCATAGTCCCGGACGGGACCTGGGCAGACGGCGGCAACAGTAACCTCATAGCCGTGTTCGATGCGGAGTGGGGGGGCTCGGGCTGGATGACCAAAGTCAGGAACGCGTTCGACCGCTGGGATGCGCTGATCGGCATCACCTATATCGAGGTCTCGGATGACGGCGCATCCATGCCAGGCAGCCCCGGCGTACTGGGCGTGCGCGGCGATGTCCGAATCGGCGGCAGGTCAATTGACGGGCCGAGCAATGTGCTGGCCTACAACTACTATCCCAACGGTGGAGACATGGTCCTCGATACCGACGATGCAAGCTTCTACCACATCCCGGTCGGGAACTACGGCAACATCAAGAACGTCGTGTGTCATGAGCACGGGCACGGCATGGGGCTCGGGCATGTGATCCCTGAGGACTGCACCAAGCTCATGGAAGCCTACCAGTGCGGCGGCGGCACGTTTGTCGGTCCCCAGGATGACGACGTCCGCGGCGGCATGCGGAACTACGGCGACCGGTTTGAGAACAACGACACCAACGCCGACCCGACCGACCTCGGTACGGTTTTGGACACGCTCGTCGTTGAGACCCTATCAATCGATAACGGCTCATCCGATGTCGACTGGTATCTCTTGTCGCTCACAAGCGCGGGGATCACCATAGAGATCGACCCCATCGGTTCGGGCTACCTCCTCGGGCCCGAAGGCGGAACCGCTACATGGATAGCGACCGACTCCATAAGCGACCTGGACGTAGAAGTCTACGATGTGACCGGTACGACTCTTCTCGAGAGCGAGACCTCGGGCGGTCTCGGCGAGACGGAAGTCCTTACCTGCACACTGCCCTCTGCGGGGAGTTATCAGATCAAGGTCTTCCGCAAGGCCGATACGGGTAACAACGTCCAGTGCTACAACATGACGATCTACTACGACGACGTCTCGGGCATCCAGGTTGCGGGAGGCGACGTAATACCGGGGTCGGAACTCGCATCGTCGGTCTACCCCAACCCCTTCAGCCACCGGACGACCGTGAAGTTCATGGCGCCGGCTGTGGGTCCCTACTCGGTTGAAGTGTATGATGTCACAGGGCGGCAGTCTAATGTGATTGACGGCTACGCGTCGGGCCCGGGCTGGGTGGAGACCTCGTGGGACGGCCGCGACCGTGATGGCCGCGAGGTATCGAGCGGGATCTATTTCGTCCGTGTCCGCTGGGGAGCCCAGGTGGAGACCAGCCGGGTGCTAGTCATCCGGTAACCGGTTGAAGAGCGGGCCCTGATCGCAGGGCCATACTGAACATAGCGGCGCCGGCTCCGGCTGGCGCCGCTTACTCATACCTGCCCGCTTGCACCCATTCGCTCAGACCCACTCGCCTCGACGAGCTCCCCCGCACGTTCTTCCTCGCAGGCACTTGCCCGCGGCTTTTCTCTTAGCGGTCACTTCAGCATCACTGCCTTCACGGTCCTGGTCTGGCCGGCCGCGGATACGCGCACCGCATAGACGCCCGGAGCAGCCCTGCGGCCGGCCGCGTCGCGGCCGTCCCAGTCGAGAACATGTGTCCCGGCGCCGCGCACGTCCTGAGAGAGGCACTTCACCAGGCGGCCTCTCATGTCGAGCACGTCAACCGTGACGAGGGCGGCTGAAGGGATGCATAGCTCGATGCTCGTCGATGCACGGCAGGGTACCGGACGCAGACTGCACTCGAGCCGCGGCCCGCCATCGCCCATGCCCGGCACGACGCCGGAGGATGGAAGGTCAAGGAACACCGCGCTCACGGCGCCCCAGTTGCCGTCAGCGTCCCGGCCGCGGATGAAGATGATATGCTTGCCGGTCGGAAGGCCACCTATGTGCAGAGTCACAGTCACATCCTCAACCGTGCTGTCAAATGAGCCGTCCACGGCCCACATCGGAAGCGCCACCGGAGCAGGGCTGGTCACCCAGGGTGGCGTATCGACGTAGAACTCGGCCGCCGCGATATCCTGGCTCGGCTCTGTTCCGTTTACGCTTGAGAAGCGCGTGTCGTCTATGGTGGCTGTGATCTCCACGGTGCCCGATTGGGGCACTCCCACGAGCGGGTCCACGGCATCGGGTCCCGAGGGGAGAAGGTAGGGCGCCCGCGCCATCCTGGCCGCCGCCAGCAGCATGTCCATATTATCGGGGAGCACGGTGCTCTCGAAACTCGAGCAGGCCTCGAAGGCGGCCGTCCCGAGGTATACCGAGTAAGCCGCTACGCCGAGCTCGCCATAGGCGAAATCCAAGAGCGTCCCATCGGCCGGCCAGAAGTCCACAAGACGCTGGGGAATATAGCCGTTGAGGTCGGCGAGCTTGCGGCCGAGCGTTTGGAGCGCCGCGTGGTTCGGGGCATTGCTTGCTGAGAATCCCCACGACCACACGAGCGTCCCGCCATAGCTCTTAAGGTCGATTACAATCCCCATGGTGGTATCGGGAGCTGGAGTCGTGAGATCGGAAGGCCGCGAATCGGCGAGAATGTACTTCAGGTAGTATAGGACGGCCTGGGTCTCGGGCTCGGAGGCCGCGCCGGGTCCGCGGTACAACGCGTCGCACGGATCGCCGCTCGAGCCCCCGCAGCATCCCCACATGAACGGGAAGTTACAATCGAGGTTTGCGCCGCGGTAGTTGGATGTGGGCGAGCAGTAATCCGAGTTGGTGTTCTTATACCAGTAGAGGCCGGTCTCGGCCATTTTCCTCCCGTCCGGGTTGGCGATGACTATGATCTGGATCTCGTGGTAATCCAGGATCCAGGTGGCGTCGGCGTCCGCGCCATAAGCGCCTGTGAGGTACTCGCCGAATCTCATCGCCAGCTCGGCGCTCGCGAGGTCTTTGGGAATAACGGCCGCAACCACGGCCACGACGGGCTTCGGTCCCGCCACGGCAGAATTCGTGAGGCGAAGACAGATGATATCATAACCCGGCATCCCACCCGGCTCGTCCCTCTCCCAGGAATCCCCGATGTCGATGACCGTCGCGAGGCCGGGATAGGCTGTTGCGACGTCCCACATGGCGCTCTCGGTCTCTTCGACGGTGCGGTAGCAAGCATAACCGGGAATGGAAGCGCCCGCGGGCAGACCCGCGAGAAGAAGCGCTGCGGCAAGTGATGCGGCAAGGGAAAACCGGAACATGGCTCACCTCCGGAGTCGTAATGGAGTTGCAACAGACTGGTTTCTCCAGCTCCATTATACCACGGCGGGCGGCGCGGGAGAAGTCCGGACTGGCCTCATTGGCTCTTGACATGTGCTCAGATGTTGGTAGAAAGCACATATGGCAATCAGGCGCGCAGCCTGCGCTCAGGCCGGCGCGCTTTCACAGTCTCTTACAACTTGCACGCGAGGGCCTGACATGAAGAAGCCATTGTTCCTCCTCCTGGTGTTATCCGTGGCGCTGGCCGTTCTCCTGACCTGCTCTCCTGAGGGCAAGGAAGAGCTTGAAGGCTACTGGGAGGCCTCACTTGAGCGTGACGGCCATAACGAGAGATACGTCTACCATATCACCACCAATCTCTGGGGGAAATACACGGGCTCGGTGCAGTCTTATCTCGACGGCTACCCCTTCCCGAGCCTCGGTCTTGAGAGCGTCGAATACGCCGGCGGCAACCTGGAAATCGTAACGCGAACCGGGGCCACTATTGTCTACCGCGGCCAGATGAGCGCCGGCAGGCAGCGAATAGAGGGCAAGCTCCACTATCCCGACGGGTCTTCCATCGAGTTCAATCTCCTGAGGCAGGGAGCGGAGCAGGCCGAGCTCACCCCCAAACCCCTCGATGCCCGGGGCGAGTACCACTACGTCTATCAAGAGCCGGCGGCCCGGGGTGACGGCCTCGTAACCGCCGGGATGCGCGCTGAAGACATCAGCGTGATGAGAGCCATGATGTCGGACATAGTCGCCGAGAAGTACGGGAACATCCACTCCGTGCTCATCGCGAGGGGCAGTGAGCTCGTATTCGAAGAGTATTTCTATCACTTCACCGCCGACATGCCGCATCACCTGCAGTCGGCCACCAAGAGCATCACATCGCTCTTAGTCGGCATCGCCATGGACATGGGCCATATCGGGAGCGAGGGGGAGGCGCTCTCGACCTTCTTCCCCGAGTATGCCGGTCCGAATAAGGCGCGCCTCGGCCGGGTCACGCTCGAGCACATCCTCACCATGACCTCGGGCTGGTCCTGGACGCCCGCCGAACTGGAGGCCTTCGGCGAGGCAGGCTCGCCCGTAGAAATGGTATTAAGTAAAGAGGCTAAGTACAAGCCGGGCGAGAAGTTCGAGTACATGAGCCCAAACATGCAGCTCCTGGCGCCCGTGCTCAAAAAGGCCACCGGGCTAGAGGCCGACGCCTTCGCCGCGCGGTACCTCTTCGCGCCCCTGGGGATCCAAAACTACACCTGGGAGCGCGAGAGCGCCGACGGCCACCCTCTCTTGACCGGGGCGCTTTTCATGACGCCGCGCGACATGCTCAAAATAGGGCTTCTGGTGCTCAACCGGGGCGAGTGGAGCGGCCGGCAGGTGGTCTCGGCCGGATGGATCGAGAAGTCCACGGCCGTGCACGCCGAGGTACCCAACAATATCGATGACTACGGCTACCTCTGGTGGCACGGCAGTCTCTACAAAGACAGGAACGCAGGCGATGTCATCTTCGCGAGCGGCCGCGGCGGCCAGTTCATATTCATCCTGCCCGAGCAGGAGATGGTGGTCGTTTTCACGGGCGGCAACTTCGATAACGGCAAGGAATTCGAGCCCATCAGGATGCTGCAGGATTTCATAGTGCGGAAGTAGACCGGAATGCAATGTTGCTGCCCGCCTCAGGGTGACTGGCTGTTCCCCGGCGACCCGCTTCGGAGTAT
>CAZSBE010000035.1:0-9787 GCA_964604955.1 uncultured bacterium | reverse complement strand
CAACCCGCCCGGGTTTGATAGAATAGAAGTGGAGCAAGCGAGGAGGGAAGCGGGACCATGAATGCGAGGGCAACAATCTCCATACTTGCCATACTGTCCGCCGCCCTTGTCCTCTCGGGCTGCGGCTCGGACACGTGTGGCCCTGGTGATCCATGCGGGCCCGGCAGCTTCGAAGTCAGGGTACTGACGAGCGAGTACGAGCCGGTGGCCGGCGCGTGGATTGATGTCGGCTTTGACTGGACGCGCTGCAGGGTCAAGACCGACTCCGATGGTATCGCGGTCGTGCCGAATTCCGCGCGGGGGCGCTACGCTGAAATCCACAAAGACAATTTCTACCCTGTAACCGTAAATCCCCTGGAACCCGGCTGGTACTACCTCTACCCGACTCCGGCGCGGCTTGAGCGCATCGGCACCGTCGCCGGGCGGTCTGTGAGGTTTGATCCCGATCGGCTGTTCACTCTTGAGTACGCTGGTGTCTATCACGCCTACTCCTATGACGAGAGCGCAGTAACCGAGCTCGCGAGCGCGGAGATTGAGGCAGGCGCCATTGTGGATTTCGAATTCGCCGGCGACACCCTCTGGCTGAGCACCCACGATGACGGCGTCTATGCCTACTCACTGGAGGACCCACTGAACCCGATCTTGCTCCGCCATCTTGACATTGACGGCTATCTGGGGCCGATCGCCGTGAAGGACAGCACAATAGCCGTGGGTTCCTGGGACGCCGGTCAGCCCGTGCGGGTATTCTCGTTCACTCCGGGAGGGGAGATGAGCCTGGTCTCCACCATCCAGGCGTACGAAGTGCAGCAGATGGAGTACAGATCCCATTTCCTCGTCATGGTGAGCTATGGATCCCTGTGGTTATCACGCGCGGCCACTCTCAGGGTAGTTGACATGACCGACGCGTCCTCGCCCCGCATCGCTTACAGTCTCGTCGAACAGGGGGCACGCGTAGGCCTTATCCTCGACCATCACGTTCTCCTGGGACCCAGCATCACGGAGGAGACAGAGTTCATCTCATATACCACCATCTTCATGGACGACCCGGAAAACCCGGCCTATGCGGGAAGGACTGTGTCCAGAGTCTGGCTCGAAAGCGTGTCGGATGACTCCTATGCCGTGGGCTCTTACTGCATGGCATTCGGGGACTACCCGTGGTGCAGCCAATACGGCATGCAAACAGGTGTCGCGGTGGGGGGCATTCAGTCCACGTTTAACGCCGTCGCGGTCCTGTTCGACATACTCCCGGACCGGCCGGGCGTCCACAGGCCCCCGTTCTTCGTGATAGGTGGTGCCCTCTGGCGGCTGGAAGAGCAGTAGTTGACACGGAACAGTATTGAGTTAGGCTGCACTCTGGCAGTCTCTTCGGGGCCAAAAGGAGGAACAACTTGAAATCAGGAATGAACGCACTGGTCAGCGGCGCGATTCCGGCGCTGGTCGCAGCCGGGCTTTTGCTCGCTCTTCTAACCGCTGCGGCACCTTCGATCGCATCCGCCGGCGAGGCCCCGCCACCCATAGTAATCGAGAACGTCCGCATATTCGACGGTGAGGAATTGATCGGCGCGACGCGGGTCGTCGTCGATGGCGGCGTCATCACAGGCGTCGGCCCGGACGCGCCCGCCCCGGAAGGCGCCGAGATTATCGATGGCCGGGGTCTGACGCTTCTTCCGGGTCTCATCGACGCCCATGTCCACATCTGGGCGGAAGACCAGCTCCGGCAGGAACTCGTATTCGGCGTCACGAGCGTACTCGACATGTTCATGGACGCCGGGACCATGAAGGCCATCAAGGACAAGCAGGCGGCCGCAAGCGACGGCAGCATGGCAACCCTCGTGTCGGCCGGCACTCTGGCGACGGCCCCCGGGGGACACGGAACCGAGTACGGCATGGCCATCCCAACGGTGAGCGGCCCCGGGGAAGCGCAGGACTTCGTGGATGCCCGGATAGCCGAGGGGTCTGACTTCATAAAGATAATCTATGACGACGGAAGCCAGATGGACCTGGATTGGGCCACATTCGACCGGGCGACGCTTGAGGCCCTGATCGCGGCCGCCCACGCCCGCGGCAAGATCGCCGCAGTGCATATCATGTCCCTCGCCGACGCGCAAACCGCCGTCGAGGCCGGGGCCGACGCGCTTGCGCACCTGTACTATGATGACGGGTACGATCCCGGGTTCGGCGACCTGGTTGCCTCGCATGGCGCCTTCGTCATTCCCACGCTGTCGGTGATCGAGAGCATCAGCGGGACATCGGGCGCGGCCGCGCTGATCGAGGACCCTTATCTCGGGCCATACCTCATGCAGGCCGACAGGGCGGGTCTGCTGCTGACTTTCGGCGCCGCACCCGAACTCGGGAGGAAGGGCTATGAAGGCGCGGAGAAGGGGCTCCGGCAGCTCAGGGCGTCGGGCGTTCCCATTCTCGCGGGCACCGACAGCCCCAATCCCGGAACCGCATACGGCGCCAGCCTGCACCGCGAGCTTAAACTTCTGGTAGATGCGGGCATGACCCCGATAGAGGCCCTGAGATCCGCCACCTCGCTCCCCGCAGCCGAATTCGGCATCTCAGGCCGGGGGCGTATCGCGGAGGGCGCGAGGGCGGACCTTCTCCTGGTGAAGGGCGACCCCACCCGTGACATCCTGGCGACCCGGGACATAGTGGGCGTTTGGAAGGACGGAGTCCGCGTGCCCCGCGAGGCATACAGAGAGGGAATCGAGGCGGAAGCAGCCAGGCTCGAAGGTATGCGTGATGCCGCGGCCCCGGAGGGCTCGGAATCGGGGCTCATAAGCGACTTCGAGGCCGAGAAGATAGCGGCCGAGTTCGGCTCGGGCTGGAGCGTTTCCACCGACGCGATCATGGGCGGCTCGTCGACGGCCGAGCTGGCCCGGACCGATGGGGGAGCAGAGGGGAGCCGCGGAGCACTGCTTATCAAAGGCAATGTCTCCCAGGGGAGCGCGTACCCGTGGGCAGGCGCATTCTTCTCACCGGGCGAGAGCTTCATGGCGCCGGCGAATCTATCATCGAAGAGCGCGCTCAGTTTCTGGGCGATGGGCGATGGGAAAACCTACTCGGTGATGCTCTTCGCCCAGAGCCTCGGCTACATGCCCTCGACCAGGGAATTCGTTGCCGGCCCGGCCTGGGAACACCACGTCTTCACCTTTGAGGAATTCGGGGTCGAGGGCCACGATCTGACCGGCATTTTCTTCGGCGGAGCATCGGCGCCCGGTGAGTTCGTCCTTAAGATAGACGACGTGCGGCTGGAGTGAGCCGGGCGCCTGGGTGAAGCCTCCGCAAGAGCCCGCTGCTGATACCTAAAGCGGTCCTGAGGCCACGCCGATAACCGGGTCAGGGGATTGTCTCGGTGGTATCCATGCACCGCACAAGGTCCCTTATCGTCCCCCGGGCACACACCGAATGGAGACACATGACGATGAAACGCCGGTCCCAATTCCCCTCACCCCAGCCCGCGTTGACCGGATTGACGGCCGAGCACCTCCGGGAAGCCGGCAATGTGCTGAAGCTCAAGGGCACCTGCCAGGACGGCGCGGAGGCCCCGCCAGGGACTTCCAGGATTGTCTCCCATGACCGCCGGGTGGAAGACATACTCATCAACGAGGGACACCGGGCTCAGAGGTATCTCGACCTCGCCGGGACGATGTTCGTGGTCCTCGACAGAAACGGGAAGGTCTCACTCATCAACAAGAAGGGGTGTGAGATCCTCGGGTATCCGCGTGAGGAGATCGTCGGGAAGGACTGGTTTGAAAACTTCGTACCGGAGAGAACCCGGCTGCGGGTCAAAAAGGTCTTCAGCTGTTTCATCACCGGCGTGGCACATGCCCCCAAGCACTACGAGAATCGTGTCCTGACCAGGGACGGACAGGAGAGGACAATTGCGTGGCACAATGGCATACTGAGGAGTGAGTCGGGAGAGATAACGGGCACACTGAGTTCGGGGTCTGACATAACAGAGCAGAAGCGGAGAGTGGAGCGCCTGGAGAGTCTGCATGCTCTGATGGGGGCGCTTCTCGCCCCTGGAAGCCTGCAGGAGAAACTGGGGCGGGTCACAGCCGGTCTGGTGCTTATCTTCGGTGCGGATGTTGCCCGGATCTGGAGGGTACAGCCGGGAGTCCGGTGTGACGTCCGCTCCTCTTCCGCCGGCGACATGGCTCCTGAGCAAGCCTCCGCGGAGCATGAGAGCCGCCTGAAACTCGTGGGCAGTTCCGGACGCTATCCTCGCCCGGATGGAGACCAGATGCAACTCCCATTCGATCCGGACTCTCTGATACGAATGCTGAGTGAGGGTGCTCACTCCGTCGTGATCAACGACATGGGGAGTGATGCGGCGTCTCAGTACCAGGAATGGGCGCGAGGTCTGGGCCTTGTCTCCTTCGGCGGGTACCCTATTGTCTCGAACCTCGGGAAGATCATTGGAGTGATGGCCCTGTATGGCAAACAGCCGATCACACCCGAAGAAAGCATGCTTCTTGAATCCCTTGCCACCACAACGTCACATATGTTTCAGGCAGCCATAGCCGAGGAGCATGTGTTGGAAGCCAGGAACAGGTTTGAGAATCTGGTAAAACACATACCTGACGCAATCTACTCCTCTCTTCCGGATGTGACGCGAACGACTACGTACATGAGTCCCAAGTGGGAGGATTGGGCCGGGCATGCCACAGATGACTTCCGTCGGGAACCGGCGACATGGCTCAAGTCCATACACCCCGAAGATCGGAGCGGAGCGGTCGAAGCCTACCTACTCGCCTGCGGGGAGAAGAGGCCCTATCTGTCCGAGTACAGAGTGGTCCATAAGGACACGGGGGATGTGCGTTTTCTTAGAGACCGTGGCGTGCCCATACTCGATGAAGAAGGAAATGTCTCGAGATACGACGGTGTAATAACCGACAACACCGAGATGAAAATGGCGGAAGATGAGCGCGCACAGATGCAGGTCCAGCTTCTCCAGGCACAGAAGCTTGAGTCCATCGGCCGTCTTGCCGCGGGGATCGCCCACGAGATTAACACGCCGTGCCAGTATGTCGGCGACAATACGCACTTCCTTCGCGACTCATTCGGAAGTCTCGCCGCTCTGCTTTCCCGGTACCGAGGCCTGCTGGACTCCGCGGTCTCGGGGGAAGTGGCGACGGACCAGCTCGAGCAAACAGCCAGGAGCCTGGAGAAGGAGACGGACCTGGAGTTCCTGTCCGAAGAGATTCCGAAGTCAATAGAGCAATCTCTCGACGGGATCGCCCGTATATCGAAGATCGTGCGAGCCATGAAGGACTTCTCCCACCCTCCAAGTGGCGACAAGGTCCCGGTCGACATCAACAACGCGATCCAGAGCACCGTCACGGTGGCGAGGAACGAGTGGAAGTATGTCAGTGACGTCGAGCTTGATCTTGACCCCGCGCTGCCGAATGTGCCGTGCTTCCAGGATGAACTCAACCAGGTGGTACTGAACATAATCGTGAATGCGGCACATGCCATCCAGGATGCCATAGGAGAGGACGCGGGCCGGAAGGGCACTATTACCATAACTACCCGCCAGGACGGCGACTGGGCAGAGATCAGAATCGCGGACAGCGGGACCGGCATCCCCGAGTCGGCACGGTCCAAGGTCTTTGAACCATTCTTCACCACGAAGGAGGTCGGCAGAGGGACGGGCCAGGGACTCGCCATCGCACGCTCTGCAATAGTCGATAAGCACCGGGGCACTATCGACTTCGAGAGCGAGGAGAACGCGGGAACCACTTTCATTATACGCCTGCCCATGGTCGAATCCGGGCCGGCTGAGGAGCCGAGGCATGAAACCGCAGGTTCTGTCCGTGAATGACGACGCCCGAGTACCCGGGGGGCTTATGCGGATTCTGTTTGTGGACGATGACGCCAGCGTACTCGCGGGCCTGAAGAGAATGCTCCATCCTCTTAGCGCCAAGTGGAGTATGACCTTCGTGGCAAGCGCCGCTGAGGCTCTGGACGCTCTGTCCAGGGAGGCATTCGACGCCGTCGTCACCGACATGCGAATGCCGGGTATGAACGGGGCAGAGCTCCTGGAACAGGTCATGAAGCTGCACCCGAACACCATACGCTTCATCCTGTCGGGGCACTCCGATCAGCATCTCATACTCAAGACCGTCGGGTCCGCCCATCAGTATCTGGCCAAGCCCTGCGACTCCGCCACGTTGAAGTCGGCCCTGAGCCGGGCGTTCGCGCTCCGATCTATTCTCGCCGACCCCACGCTGGAGCAGCTGGTGGCACAGCTGGATTCCCTACCGAGCTTCCCGTCGGTGTACACGGACCTTCTGGATGAACTGAAGTCGCCCGATCCTTCGATTCAGAGAGTGGGCGAGATCGTCTCGGAAGACATCGGTATGACGGCGAAAGTCCTGCAGCTGGTCAATTCAGCCTTCTTCGGCCTGCCGCGCCAGATCACCACTCCGGCACTCGCAGCCAGCCTGCTGGGGCTGGATATTATCAGGACCATATTGCTCTCCATTCACGTGTTCACCCAGTTCAAGCCGCATGCGGCCCACGGCTTCTCCGCAGACGCGCTCTGGAGGCATAGCGTCACAGTCGGGGCTTTAGCCAGGAAGATAGCCGAAGTCGAGCGCTCTGAACTCAAGGTGGTCAGCGATTCGCTCACGGCCGGTATGCTTCACGATGCAGGCAGGCTGCTACTGGCGGCCAGCATGCCCGACCGATTCGACAGGGCGCTTGAGAAGTCCCGGAAAGACGGCATCACGCTCGACATGGCGGAGCGTCATTACTTCAGTACCTCGCACGCCGAGATAGGAGCCTACCTCATGGGGCTGTGGGCGTTTCCCGACGACGTGGTCGAGGCGCTGGCTCTTCATCACCGGCCGGAGAAGGCCGGCAAGGACGCCTTCTCTGCCTTGACAGCCGTCCATGCCGCCGATGCCATTGCTCACGAGATGGACCCGGCGCCGGGCTCCCTGCCGGCCTGCCGGATAAACGATGACTATATTGAGAAACTCGGATTGGCAGAGAGACTGCCTCTATGGCGCGAGGCCTGCCAGGAGATAACGGAAGGAGAGGACATTGAAGACAAGACCGAAAGTCCTGTTTGTTGATGACGAGGAGAACTTGCTGGCAGGTTACAGGCGCCAGCTGCGGGGGCAGTTCGACGTCGAAACCGCGCTCGCCGGCCAGAAGGGTCTGGAGGTTCTTGATACCAGCGGCCCGTTTGCAGTCGTCGTATCGGATATGCGTATGCCTGAGATGGACGGCATTCAGTTCCTGGCCAAGGCCAGGGACGTCTCCCCGGACAGCGTCCGAATGATGCTGACAGGCCAGGCCGACCTCCAGACGGCAATCAACGCAATAAACGAGGGATGCATTTTCAGATTCATGACCAAGCCATGTCCGCCCGACGCCCTTGCAGGCGCCCTGGAAGCGGGAATCAGGCAGTATGGCCTCGTTATGGCTGAAAGGGAGCTCCTCGAGAAGACGCTGAAAAACAGCGTCAAGGTGCTCACTGACATACTCTCCATCGTCAACCCGACGGCTTTTGGCCGGGCGTCCAGAGTGAGCAGGACAGTTGCGACACTCGCTTCAGAGGTCGGGTCAAATGACTCATGGCAGCTGGAAGTTGCTGCCATGCTGTCACAGATCGGCTGCGTGACCGTACCCCAGGAGACGCTCTCGAAAGTCTACACGGGCAAAATCCTCTCCGCCGACGAGGAGGGCATGTTTGAAGCCCATCCGCGTGCGGGCGCTGACCTGATAACCAACATCCCCAGGCTGGACGACGTTGCCGAAATAATCGCCTACCAGGAGAAATGTTTTAACGGGCGCGGGCTTCCGAAGGACCCCGTCAAAGGCGATGGCATACCGCTGGGGGCGCGTATTCTCAAAATAGCCCTGGACTTCGATACCCTGACTTCCTCCGGCCGGAACCTCACCGAGGCGTACTCCATAATGCAGACACGTGAAGGCTGGTACGACCCGGATATCATGGGGAGCCTGAAGCGCATTCTCGCTCTCGAGAGCCTCGCGGAGATCCGATTCGTAAAGATCGAGGAGATGAGCCCGGGCATGCGTCTGGGGGACGACGTGAAGACAGACACGGGCTTCCTTCTGATAACCAGGGGGCAGGAAGTCACACATTCTCTCAAACTGCGCCTGCTGAACTATAAGCGTACCAGGGGAATTCCCGAGCCCATAAAGGTCATTCTGCATCCATCGGAAGCCGAGGTGCCGGTCGCCTAGGAGCTCAGGCTGAAGGCATTTTACAGCAAGTCTAAGCCCTAATCCCGGCTGTTCTCGATCTCTTCCAGCATATGAACGGCGTTGCTGTTGTCGGGATTGAGCTCCAAGACCTCTATGGCTTCGGGCAAATTGCCTTCGTTCATTAAGTGGTATCCGATTCCATTGATGGGGCCCTCCTCCAGGTAGACGTCACTCCCCTTGGCGCGGAGCTCCCGCAGCCTGGCAAGAGAAGCCTCCAGGCCTTCCGCGCCACCTTCCATTATGATCTTGGACGCGATTAACTCCTTATGCTGGAGGTAGAAGAGCCTCACATGGTCATAGTGCTGGGGCCTCAGCCAATCGTCGCCCTCATCCCGGTAGACCGCCATGTCTTTGAGCCGACCCGGGGTTGCCGGAGACCAGGCTATGTGAGCCCGGCCGCAGCAAGCCGGCACTCACAGCACTCGTTAGGAGGGGATCTCTGGAGAAGGCGGGCCGGAGGAGGATGTCAATCATCCGGCCCTCTATGAGCCGTCGCATCCTCATCGACCCAGTCCTCTTCTTCCCACACCATGCCCCTGCGTCCCGGCACTTTGCGAGTGGGCCCCGCCTTATAGAACGAGCAGGACTTCGGACCATAGCAGAATGTCTCCCGCCGATACCGGACATTGGAAGGGTTCCATTGGTCCACGACAATCTCGACGGGCATCTGGCAGCCCCATATGCAGCACCCGCACCTGGCCGCGTAGGTCCTGGCATCCAGGCGCCTGTGGCCGCGCGCGCGATATGTCTCGAGGTCCGGAGGGCGGCCCGTCCAGGGAGGAGCGGGGCGCGACCCCGCCGAGCGCTCCAGCACCTTAAGACCTCTAGCTTTGTAGTAGCCCGCCACCTCTGCGTCCGGATTCTCCACCGGCACGCATGCGCCCCGGGCCAGGTCACCGGCCTCGAACCCGTGCTTGGCCTGGGCGCCCTTGCCGATGGCCACCGAAAACTCCTGTTCTTCTCCGCCCAGCACACCGGTCACCTTCAGGATGAATCCCAGATAGGAGTGACCCCGCTGGTCAAATGAACGCATCAGGCGGATCCGCGGCTGAACCGATGTCACTTCGCCTTCCCAGGTGATTTTCCCGGTCACTGCGTTTCACCCCCCGGGGTACCGGCCTTGCCCGTTGTCGCACTGGTCACAATATTAACAACCCACATGGATTATGCTCGCGCATGGCGCGCCGCTGCAACCACCTACTGACTACCACGGGCCAGGGCCGGTGTCAACATCGGCGCGGGCCACCCGTGACGCATTTCGGCACTTGAGCAACCGGTGTAAACGGGCTAGAATAGGGTAGGAGCGAGCGAGGAGGGAAGCGGGAGCATGCCAACCACAAAGATTGTCACTATCCTCCTTGGAGTCTCCTTATGCGCTGCCGGGGCAGTTTCAGCCCGCACGTGGTACGTGAAGCCCGATAGCACCGGTGACGTTCCCACCATCTCGGTCGCCGTGGACTCGGCGGCGGCCCAGGGCGATACGGTGCTCCTCGCGGACGGCACCTTCACGGGACCGGGAAACAGGGAGGTCGACTGCCTC
>CAZSBE010000034.1:0-29440 GCA_964604955.1 uncultured bacterium | reverse complement strand
TACGGCATGAAGATAATCACCATAGCCGATCTGATTCAGTACAGATATGGGCGGGAGCATCTCGTCAAGCTGGTAGTGAAGACATGCCTTCCGAGCCGCTTCGGCGACTTCGATCTCTATCTTTACGAGAGCGTGATAACAGGGGACCACCATATAGCGCTCGTAAAGGGCGACCCGGCCGCCATGGAGAGGCCGCTGGTGCGGGTCCACTCCCAGTGCCTGACGGGCGACATATTCGGCTCCAGGCGCTGCGACTGCGGCGAGCAGCTGGTGAAAGCGCTCGAGATAATCGAGAAGGAGGGGGAGGGCGTCTTCCTTTACATGCGCCAGGAGGGACGCGGCATCGGCCTCGCCGGCAAGATACGCGCCTATGCGCTGCAGGACGAGGGCAGGGACACCGTGGAAGCCAATGAGGAGCTGGGCTTCGCGGCCGACCAGCGCGACTACGGCATCGGCGCCCAGATTCTGGCGGACCTCGGGCTCAGGAAGATAAGGCTGCTTACCAACAATCCGAGGAAGATCGTCGGCCTGGAGGCCTTCGGCCTGGAAGTCATCGAGAGGGTCCCCATCGAGATCAGCCCCAATCCGGACAATGCCAGATACCTTGCCACGAAGCGCGTGAAACTGGGACATTTCCTGGAAGGCGTTTGCGATAACGGAGAGAGGGGAGGTTGAAAATGCCAAGAGTTTTCGAGGGTATGCTTGACGGCAGGAAGAGAAGATTCGGCATAGTGGTCAGCCGTTTCAACGAGGCGGTCTCGTCCCGGCTGCTGGACGGGGCGGTCGACTGCCTGAAGCGCCATAACACGGACGATGAGAACATAGACGTGGTCTGGGTCCCGGGTGCGTTCGAGATCCCCTACGCCGTGGGCAAAATCGCAGCCGGCGGTTACGACGCCGTCATCGCGCTGGGCGCGCTGATCCGGGGCGCGACGCCGCATTTCGATTTCATTGCGGCCGAAGCCGCCAAGGGAGTGGCCAGGGCGTCGGAGGAACGGGGTATACCCGTGATCTTCGGAGTGATTACGGCCGACTCCATGGACCAGGCAATCGAGCGTTCGGGCGGCAAGGGCGGCAACAAGGGATGGGACGCCGCGATTTCCGCGCTGGAGATGGCGGACCTCGCGACGAAACTCAAAGGCGGGAAACGCAGGTGAAGAAGCGCTCTTCGGTAGCCTCGCGCAAGCGCACGGCCCGCGGCGTAATCGTGAAGGCGATGTACCAGATGGAGATGGGCGGTCTGACCGCGGACGGAGTGCGGGCCCAGGTCTTAAGCAAGTGCAGCCGGTCCGGCGGCGTCGAAGACTTCGCCTGCCGGCTGGCCGACGAGACGCTCAAGAATCTGGACGCCATAGACCGCGTAATCGGGCGCGTCGCTGAGAACTGGGACCTTTCCAGGATGGCCGCCATCGACAGAAACATTTTAAGAGTTGCGGCAGTTGAGTTATTGATTTTTGACGACATTCCTGAGAAAGTGACTATGAACGAGGCCATAGAGATCGCGAAGAAGTTCTCGACGGAATCGTCCGGCCGGTTCGTGAACGGGCTGCTGGACAAGATAGCTAGGATGAAGAGTGAACTGCGTAGTAGTCTCTGACGTGCACGGCAACATCGAAGCCCTGCTCGCGGTCAAGAAGAAGATAGAGGAGATCGGCCCGGATGAAGTCCTTTTCCTGGGAGACGCAGTCGGGTACGGTGCCGCACCGAACGAGTGTATCGACCTGCTGAAGACCATGACCGGGGTCATGATCGCCGGGAATCACGATTTCGGGGCCGTCAACCTGACAGATACAAGGCTCTTCAACCCCATAGCCCGCGAGGCCATCGACTGGACCGCCGACGCCCTCACCTCCGAGAACCGCGATTTTCTCAAGCAGCGGCCACTGACGCATGTGGAGGGCCCCAGCATCAGGGCCGTACACGCCACTCCTTTCGAGCCCGAGAGCTGGCACTACATACTCTCGCCCAACCACGCGCTTGCGGAGTTCGAGTATTTCGAAGAGACCATGTGTTTCATAGGGCACTCGCATCAGCCCGTGATATTCGAGCTCAAGGATGCCGAGACCATCGTCACGAGAACGGACGCGATGAAGATCGAGCCGGGCAGGAGATACATAGTCAACGTGGGGAGCGTGGGGCAGCCGCGAGACCACGACGCCCGGGCCTGTCTCTGTGTCTGCGACCTGGAGGCGGGCGACCTCAGGATAGAGCGGGTGGAGTACGATATCGACACAGCCAAGAAACGCATACTGGACGCCGGCCTTCCGCCTGTTCTTGCCAACCGCCTTTCATGGGGCGAGTAGGAATGCTCAGTATTCTCGTTGTCAACTGGAGGGACATAGAGAATCCTGAAGCGGGCGGGGCGGAAGTCCACCTGCACGAGATATTCAAGCGCATAGCCGCCATGGGCCATCACGTGACTCTTCTGGCTTCGGGCTTCGACGGCGCTCCGCCCGAGGAGACCGTTGACGGGATCGAGGTCGTGCGCAGGGCCGGCAAGTTCACCTTCAATTTTCACGTCCCGGGGGCCCTGAGCGCGCTCATGAAGAGGCGCGATTACGACGTGGTAGTCGATGACATCAACAAGATCCCGTTCTTCACTCCCGTCTACGTGCGCAGACCCCTGCTGGCGCTGGCCCATCACCTCTTCGCGGAGACCATATTCCTGGAGACGGTCTTCCCGCTGGCCGCCTACGTATACCTCAGCGAGTGGCTCATGCCGCTCTTTTACCGGAACACAAGGTTCGTTGTAGTGTCTCAGAGTACGAAGGACGAGTTCGTAAAGAGAGGCTTCGGCGAGGAGAACATAGGCATAGTGTACAACGCGGTAGACCACGGCGTCTACAGGCCTGATTTCACGGCGAAGTCGAAGGCGCCCCTGATTGGCTACGTGGGACGCATCAAGAAGTACAAGTGCATCGAGCACCTGCTCGGGGCCGCCCGCATCGTCTTCGACAGGCTGCCGGACGCCAGGCTGGTGGTCGCCGGTTCGGGAGATCATATCGACTCGCTGAAGAGAACCGCCGCGGCTCTCGGCATAGGTGAAAGGACCGACTTCATCGGCCATGTCGATGAAGCCCAGAAGGTCGACATGCTGCAGCGGGTCCACGTCGTCGCCAACCCCTCCAGCAAGGAAGGCTGGGGTGTTACGGTGATCGAGTCGAACGCCTGCGGGACCCCCGTCGTGGCCAGCAACGTGCCCGGACTGCGGGACGCCGTCGTGGACGGAGAGACGGGCTTTCTCGTACCTCACGGCGATGTCGGCGCGCTGGCCGCGAAGATACTGGAGATCCTGCAGGACGAGGGCCTGCGGCGCGCAATGAGCGGCCGGGCCGTCGAGTGGTCGGAGAAATTCAGCTGGGACGAATCAGCCAGGGCCATACTGAGCGAGATCGAAGCGCTCCTGGGCGGGAAGCCCGCATAGGAGGCGCCGCCGGACACCGGGCCGGGAGGTGAAGACTGGACGTGAAGATCCTCTTTGAGAGCGTCGCCGGTATCGTGCGGACCAGGTACTTCCGCATATCCGTGAGCGCGGCCCTGATAGTCTTCCTTCTCCTCCGGATGGACCTCCGCCGCACCGCTGGGGTCCTGGGCTCGGTTCGGCCCGATTACTTCGTCCTCGCGCTCATCACCTTCGGGGCCTCGCTGGTCCTGGGGAGCATCCAGTGGAGGATGCTCCTTCGGATTCAGGACATCGGCATATCCTTCGGGAAGGCGGTCTCCTTCTACTACGTCGGGGCCTTCTTCAACGTCATTCTGCCGTCCAACATCGGCGGGGATGTCGTGAGGGTATTCGACGTTTACAAGGAGTCAGGCAAGTCCAACGAGGCCATAGCGGCGACCGCCACCGACCGCATGCTGGGCCTTGTAGCCCTCGGGCTTCTGGCCATGCCTTCGGGCCTGTACATCGCGTCCTCGCGGGGAACGCTGGGCCTCGAGACCGGTTTCGGACCCGCCAGCATACTGATCGTGCTCGCGTTCGTAGTGCTGCTGGTCTTCGCTTTCCTGGTCCTTATGAATCGCGGCCTGGCGCGGGCCGTCGCCCGCCTCATTGGGCCGCTTTTCATAGGGGGGGCGCGCGAGCGCGCCAGGAGCATTTACGAGTCGTTTCACCTCTACCGGAGCAATCTGGCCGGCCTGTTCGGGGCGCTGGGGGTGGCCCTGCTCGTCCAGGTGCTCAGGGTCCTGGTCCACTACGAGGTTTCACTTGCGCTCGGGCTCGACATTCCCATAATCTATTTCTTTCTTTTCATCCCCGTAATTGCTATTTTCATCGCACTGCCGATATCCATCGGAGGGCTCGGCATAAGGGAAGGACTCGGCGTCATTCTCTTCTGCGGGGCCGTCCAGAGACTTACAGGGGAGCAGGCCTTTTCCATGGAGCTGCTGGCCGGCATAGTCGGAGTGCTTGTAAGTCTCATCGGGGGTGTGATATATCTGAGACGGGGGTTCGCGCCCTACCGCGTCGACCGGGATCTGACAGACGGGAGGCTGGCTGATGCAAATGGCAATTAACGAGGACAGGCTGAACGCCTACGTGGGCACGGCCGTGTTCTTTCTGATACTCGTCGTCTATCTCATCACGATCTCGCCCACGGTTTCGTTCTGGGACAGCGGGGAGTTCATAGCTACCTCTCACATCCTGGGTGTGCCGCATCCGCCCGGGACTCCGTTCTACGTGGTGCTCGGCAGAATGTTCGCCATGATCCCCGGCGTGGAGACCGCACTCGCCGTCAATTTCATGTCCGCGCTCACCGGCGCCCTGGCATGTCTCTTTCTCTACCTGATCACTGTCAGAATACTGATGCTCTGGAGGGGGAGGCCTGAGACGGCCGGGGAGAAAGTCACCATCTATGTCTCGGCGGCGTGCGCCGCCATTGCGGGCGGGTTCGCGGGGACATACTGGACGGATTCCATCGAGGCGGAGGTCTATTCTCCCGCGGCCTTCATCATGGCCTTCACGGTCTGGCTGATGCTCAAATGGGGCGAGAACTGCAAGGAGCCGGGGAGCAGGAACTACCTGCTGCTCATCTGTTACCTCCTGTCTCTCAGCGTGGGCCTTCACCTCGGTACGGTGCTGGTGCTCCCGGCCTTCGTCCTCTTCGCCCTGCTCGTCGACTACAGGGTCTTCTTCGATGTCAGGTTCCTCATACTCGTCGTTTTCGTGGGGCTCCTGGGCCTCAGCAACCACCTGTTCCTGCCGATACGCTCGGCGATGAATCCGGCCATAGACGAGGCCAATCCCGAGCGCTGGATAGCCTTTAAGAACTGCCTGTTGAGGAAGCAATACAAGCCCATGAACCCGTTTCTCCGGCAGGCGCCGTGGTCGTTCCAGTTCGGCATGTTCTGGCGCTACTTCAAGGAGCAATGGACGTTCGGGAACATGACCTGGGGCGCCCTCCTGATACTGGTCGGCGCGGCGGGATCGCTCATACACTTCCTCAAGGAGAGGAAGACGTTCGTGCTCGTCGGCTCGCTCTTTCTCATCACCAGCCTCGGGCTGGTCATCTACATGAATTTCACCGACCATGAAGTGAGGGAGAGGGACTACTTCTTCGCCCACGGGTTCTTCTTCTTCTGCATCTGGATAGGCGTCGCCTTCGCCTATTTCATGGACAAGATCCGCGCGTGGCTGGATTCGGACGGCCTGACCTACGCGGCGACGGGGGTGATGGTCGCCTTCGTGCTCTCCACCATAGCTGTCAACCTCGAGTCCCACGACAGGCGCGGGGACTATAACGCCTATGATTACGCCTACAACCTGCTCTCGACCGTCGACCGCGACGGCCTGATCTTTACCAACGGCGATAACGACACCTTCCCGCTGTGGTTCATTCAGGAAGTCAAGGGCTACAGGAAGGACGTCCGGGTTCTGAACCTGAGCCTCCTGAATACGCCATGGTATATCTGGCAGCTCAAGCATCTGGAGCCCAGAGTGCCCATGCGCTATTCCGACCAGACCATCGGTGGGCTTCAGCCTTACCGGGACGCCGAAACGGGCAGAATCGTGCTCGTCAAGGACATCGCGTCAAGGGAGATAATCGAAGCCAATAACTGGCGCAAGCCGGTGTACTTCGCGGTGACAGTCGCCGACTACATGGGCTATGAGCGGAGCCTGCTGCTTGAGGGCCTCGCCTTCCGCATGACCCAGGAGGAGGGCAGCCGCCAGATAGATGTGGACCGCACGCTCCACAACCTCTACGACGTCTACTCCTATCGCGGGCTGCTGATTCCCGGCGGAACGAAAGGGGCCGTGCCCCCGCCCGACCTCGCCAACACGGAGATCTACGGCGACGCCGAGCCGCCTGACACGATACGCTCTTACGCCTTCGACCACAAGGTATACAAGGACATCAACACGCAGCGGCTCATTACCAACTACGCCGCCGCGCATCTGCGCCTCTGCATCTACTATCTCGAGAACGCCGAGTACGACAAGGCGCTGCGCGAGCTGGAAATGGCCGGGACGATCTCCCCCGAGTACTCGGGCTACAGGGACCTGGCGGTGGTCGCCTACGGTTTCGCGGGCGACGTCGACGCGGCCGAGAGCCTGGCCAACGAATACATCCTGAAGGAGCCGGGCGCCCAGAACGTGTACATACAGCTCTTCCGCGTCTACCGCCGGAACGGTCTCACCGACAAGTCCGAGGAGATCCTCGTCCGGCTCGTGAACGCCTTCCCGGATTTCGCGGACGGCTATTCGCTCCTGACATCGCATTACCAGGAGAACGGCAATACGCAGGCGGCCATGGGCGTCGTGAGGAAGTGGCTGTCTCTGCATCCCAAGGACGCCGCGGCCGCGAGGCTGCTGCAGCAGCTGGAGCGGGAGATGAACGAGGGAACGCAGTGAGCGCCGGCGACGGTCGCCTGCTCGTTCTCGGACTCGACGGCGCCACATTCGATATACTGCTTCCGCTCGTTGCGAAGGGCAAGCTCCCGGCCATAAAGAAGCTCATGGACGCGGGCGCCTGGGGGAAGATGCGCACGGTCATCCCGCCGGGAACGGGGCCCGCGTGGTCGAGCATAGTTACGGGGCTCGACCCGAGCAATCACGGCATCTTCGACATCATCGTCAGGGCCAGGGATTCCTATAACCTGGCGTTCTTAAACGGGGCATCTCTCCGCGCGCCCGCCGTGTGGGACATAGTAGGGAGGTTCGGGGGCAAGGTCGTCGTGCTCAACGTCCCGATGACTTATCCGCCCGTGCCCGTGAACGGCTGTCTCGTGACGGGGCTGCTGACGCCGCTCGGAAGCACGCGCTACACTTACCCGCCGGAGCTGGCTGCCGAGATCCGGGCGGTGGCTCCCGGCTACAGGATAGTCCCCGGCAGGGTATACTCCGCGGGCAGGGCCGGTGATTTCTTGAAGGAGATCAGGGAAGTGCTTCAGGCCAAGCGCGCGGTGCTCAAGGACCTGCTCGGCCGCAAGGACTGGAAGTTCGCCATGGAAGTGTTCCCCGAAACCGATTTCCTCCAGCACGCGCTGTGGCACGTAATGGATCCAAGACATCCCCGGCATGACCCCGAAGAGGCCGCGCGTTTCGCCGGAGAGGTAGAGGACGTCTACTGCCGCCTCGACGCCATAATCGGGGAAGTGGTCGAAACGCTGGGGGAGAGGGATTCGGTGATGCTCGTTTCGGATCACGGGGCCGGGCCTCTTCACAGGTTCCTGCACGCCAATAACTACCTGATCGAGAAGGGGGCCATGAAGGTGAAGACGGGCTTTGCCTCGCGCCTCAAGTTCCTGCTGTTCAGGGCCGGGTTTACCCCGATGAACGTGTACGGGATCATTTCCAGGTTGCGCCTCGGCCGGGTCAAGATGGGCCTCAGGTGGACCTCGGGAGGACATGATCTGCTGAGGAGGTTCTTCTTTTCATTTGCCGACGTCGACTGGGAGCGCACGGTCGCGTACGCTCTGAGCGGCGGGGTGTACGGGGGCCTGTTCGTCAACCTGAAGGGCCGGGAGCCCCGTGGCGCTGTTGAGCCCGGGGACTACGAGAAGACCCGCGACGGGCTCATTGATCTCCTCGGCGACCTCAAGGACCCGAGGACGGACAGGTGCCTGATTGAAATAGTCCAGAAGCGCGAAGAGATCTACAAGGGGAGATTCCTGGGCGAAGCTCCCGATCTGTATTTCCTGCCGTATGTCCCCACGGTTGGCGTCTTCGGCGACTTCGAGTTCTCCTCGAACAAGGTGATCGAAGAGGTCTCGGATGCCATCTCCGCCCAGCACCGGATGGAGGGTATCTTCATCGCCAGCGGCCCGGACGTCAAGAAGGGGCTAGAGGTGAGCGGCATGACCGTGCTCGACCTGGCCCCTCTCATGCTCTACCTCATGAATCTGCCGATCCCCGCCGGGGTCGACGGCAAGCTCAGGGAGGAAGTCCTCGACGAGGGCCGCTTGAAGACACGTCCGCCCGAGTACGCCAGGATGCAGGACCTCTACGACGCGGGGGCCCGCGACAGGGATTCGACCGAGGACGACAGCATTAGGGACAGGCTGAAAGGTCTGGGATACATCTCCTGATGAGAGACTTTGCTGGCAGGCGCATACTGTGGGCCGTGGCGGCGGTGCTCATGGTTGCTCTGGTCTACTGGGGCAGGCACGACCTCCACCGGATTCTCGACCTGGATCCCTACTGGGTCGCCGCGTGCATAGGGGGAACGCTCGGAGTGGCCCTGTGCGCCGCCCTCAAGTGGCAGGTCTCCCTGAACGCAATGGGCGAGAAGGGCGCCGCCCATTTCGGTTCGCTGCTCCACTACTTCATGATCGGCCGCGCCATCGGCCTGGTGATCCCGATGGACGTCAGCGACCTGGGCGTGAGGACCATGTCGCTCAATCTCGACCACTCGGTCTCGGTCAAGAAGGCGTCCTACTCCGTATATCTCGACCGCGCTTTCGACCTCATGATCACCACCATGTTCGTCGTGCCGTCAGTGCTCTTCATAGCCGGAACGATACCAGCGCGGCTCTGCCTGGCGCTCTACGCGGCGATTTTCGCCGCGGGCCTGCTCTGTTTCGCGCTCTTCGGGCGCCAGAGCATGCGGGCGCTTCAGCGCCTCTTCCAGTTCCTCTTCCGCCTTGTCTTAAGGATTCCCCGCGTGGGCAGGAGGATAGGCGGCGGGTCCGACATGGACTGGTTCGACACGGCCGGCGTGGCACGAATCGCGCCGGGCCTGTTCATTTTAAGCGGCGTCAAGTTCCTCTTCATGGTGCTGAGGTACTATTCCATAGCCGTGGCCATAGGCATTACGGTCGGTCTTGACGGGATCGTCTCCTTCGTCCCCAGCGCGCAATTCGCGGCGCTCTTCGCGCTTACGCCGGGAGGACTTGGAATTGCGGACTGGTCATGGTCGGGTTTGCTCTATAAGATTGGTGTTGGAAAGGAACAGATTGTGCCGTATCTTATTTCGCTGAGGCTCGTGATAGCGCTTTCCATAATTGTCCTGGCTCTCATCTCAAGGCTGGCCTACAGGAAGCCCGAACAGGCGAAGGAGTGACGCCGAGTGGCTGGAGAGCATAAGCCCCCCAGAGTGGTGATCGTCATCCCGGCGCGGAACGAGGAAGCGTGCATAGGGCCCGTTCTCGCCGAGACTTCGGGTCTCTACCCGGGCTACGACATTGTGGTCGTCGACGACGCCTCCAGCGACCGCACCGGCGAGATCGCGCGCGCGGCAGGCGCCGTCGTGCTCAGGGCCCCGGTGAATCTCGGCTACGGAGGGGCGGTGCAGGCCGGCTTCAAATACGCGTACGCGCGAGACTATGACATCGTGGTCCTCCTTGACGCGGACGGCCAGCACGACCCGCGCTACGTGGCCAGCCTGGTGGAGGCCGCGGGGGAATATGACTTCGTGGTCGGTTCGCGCTTCAGGGGCACGGCCCATTACGACATCCCGCCCATCCGGAAGGCGGGCATGAAAGTGTTCAGCGCCATCGCCACGGTGATTACGGGGCAGCGCATTACGGATACCAGCTCGGGATTCCAGGCCCTCCGGAGACCGGTTTTCGCGATGTTCGCAACGACGCCTTACCCGGTCGATTTTCCCGATGCCGATACCATCATCTGGATCGCGAGGCACGGCTTCAAGGTGGGAGAGGTCCCAGTGGAGATGCACCAGCGGGTGGCGGGCACCTCCATGATCTCCGGTCTGGCATCATCGCTCAAGTACGCGCTCAAAATGCCTCTTTCGATCCTCGTAACGCTCTTGAGAATCCCGGCCTCGCACGGGGAGGAGGAATCTGAATGAACTTCCAGGTCCGGCTGCTTTCGCTGATCGTGAGCCTCTTGTTCGTCGCCTATGTCGTCTTTCTGGTTAGGAACCGCAAGTTGAGGGAGACCGACTCGGTGGTCTGGATTCTCGCGGGGCTGGCGATTTTCGTGCTCGGAATATGGGTCAAGCCCCTCTTGTGGATAACCGAGCTGATCGGCGCCAAGTTTCCGGTGTCGACCCTGTTCTTCAGCGGGCTCATCTTCCTGACATTCATATCGCTGTGGATGACCACGAGAATATCCGGCCTCACCGAGCAGGTCAAGGAGCTCGCCCAGCAGGTCACTCTCCTTTCGGAGGAGGCCCGCAAAGATTGAAAAGCAGGCGCCACAGACAACACCAGCGCCCGGCCGGCCAGGCCAAGGTGCGCGGGCCGGGTGAGCCGCGGCCTGCCGCGACCGGGGAGCCCGAAGGCGGCCGGAGGCGGCCCGGTGCCCTCGTCCGGGATGACGCCAGGTATATTGAGGTCCTCCTCGCGGCAGTGGCGCTCGCGGCCGTGGTGATGAGGACGATCTACCTCGACGCCGACCCGCCGCTCGACCTGTCCTGGAGCCAGGCTCTGTTCACGGACGGCGCCCGGGCGATTGACGGCGCCCGGAACAGGATAATGTACGGTGAGTGGATGGCCGACAGGGTCTCGCCCGTGCTGCTGTTCTACCCCATATCGAATATTCTCGCCTATGTCATTTACCGGGCAGGCGGCATAGGCCTGGCGCAGGCCAATCTCACGGGCGTGCTGCCGGCCCTGGGCTCGCTGGCGCTGCTGTACTATTTCATGCGCAGGTCGGCCGGCAGGGTCGCCGCCCTCGTCGCGCTGACCGTCTTCGCCTTGCCCTACATGTACGTCATATATTCAAGGACGCCGCTTCTGGAGTCGCTTGAGATATTCCTGCTCGTGGCCGCCTTCGTGATGCTGCTCCGCGCGACGCCTGCGGGGGCGCTTGTCGCGGGACTGCTTGTGGGAGCCGCTGCCTTCATGGTGAAGCTGCACGCGCTGCACTTCGCTGCCGTCGCGCCCGCTTTTCTCTACCTGGCCTCATGGACGGAGGAGGACGAAATGCCGGGACCCTTCCGGCTCTGCCTTTTCTTCCTCGCCGGGCTCGCCGCGGCCTTCTCGATATGGCTGGCCGGCGTCTACTCGGCCGACCCCGCGGCGGTCTCCAAGTACTTCAGGTCGAACATAGTGCTCACTCAGGCCGCTGACTACACGAACGCGCCGCTCCTCGGCATCATCGGGAATCGCCTGAAGCACTTCTTCCAGGCGGGGAGCGGTTTCGACGGGTTCTTCCAGAAGGCGCCGGCCCTGGCGGTGCTCGCCGCGCTGGGTCTCATATCGGCGGTCTCGGGGTTCGCGAGAGGCGTGAGGTCGCTCAGGCGCTGGGAAAAGCTCTCGGCCGTCTGGTTCGTCGTATACGTGACTGCGCTCAGTTTCCTGAGTTACCGGCCGCTCCGTTACTTCATCCCGCTTCTGCCGAGCATGTGCATGCTGGCGACTTCCTTCATCATGCGGCTCATCAGGGGCGAGCCCATACTCCACCCGAACAAGCCCAGGTGGTTCAGGGCGGCGGCTCTCATCTGGCTCGTGTGGGTGTTTATCCACCTTCAGCACGACATCATCTTCCATATGCTGAGGTCGGCCGCCGGGGGGGCGCTGAGCCCCTGGCAGCGGACGCTCGCGCGCTATGACCTCTCCATCACTCAGCAGCTGCTGGTCACGGGAGGGGCCGCGGCCGGAGTGCTGCTCCTCGCCGGGCGCAGGCTCAAGACCGCTTCGGTGAGGTTCTCCCGGGGGACCCGCAGGAACCTTGTGATAGCCGCCCTGGGGGCGCTCGTCATACTGAATCTAGCCAGATTCGGCGATTACTGCGCGAATCGCAGGTACTCCATAGTCGAGACGGCGGAGAGCCTGGAGAGGGTCACGTCGCCCGGCGTGTTCCTGGTGGGCGACTGTTCGACCACGCTGTCGCTCCAGACCGATTTCAGGACGCTGCCTTCGTACGGGGAGATAATAAGGCGCGACGACAGGGAGGCGTTCGAGCGCTACCCCATAACCCACTTCCTGATCCGCTTCCCGACGCTCTACGAGTACCTCGAAAAGAACTACCCCGACTTCACCTCGGCGTACGCGCCCGTCGGCAGGTACAGGCTGTGCGGGCGGGACGCTACCGTCGTCAGGTTCGACGAGTGGCCGGGTTACCCGGAGTCCTACGTTCCGTCGAGGTTCGAGGAGGGCATGTTCCGCCTGAGCCGCGGGCATGTCAACAACGCCTATCACGAGTTCGAAGTCTGCCTGGAGGAACATCCTGACTCTTACGAGGCCATGCTGGGCATGGCCATCTGTCTTTCGGTGATGGACCGTGTCGACGAAGCCCGGGTCCGCCTCCGAGAGGCGATTGAAATTGCGCCGGAGGGCGCTTTGGAATATCATGTCTACAGCAACATGCTCGAAGCCCTGCTGGGTGGGGGAGGCACGGGCCGGTAAAGCGCCTGCAGCGAGAAGAGGTGGTATTCATGGCAGAGATTTCTGTAGTCGTTCCCGTTTTCAACGAGGAGGGTGCGCTCCCCGAGCTGCAGGACAAGCTCACACAGGTCCTCACGGGCATGGGCAGGTCATACGAGATCGTCTACGTCGATGACGGCAGCTCCGACACCTCTCTCGACATCCTGAAGGGGTTTCACGAAGCCGACGGGCACGTCCGGGTCGTGAGCTTCAGGAGGCGCTACGGCAAGAGCGCGGCCCTGTGCGTGGGCTTCGACGAAGCGAGGGGCGGGATCATCGTCACCATTGACGCCGACCTGCAGGACGACCCCGAGGAGATCCCCAGGCTCATCTCCAGGCTCGAGGAGGGATACGACCTGGTCTCGGGCTGGAAGAAGAAGAGGAACGACCCCATCGGCAAGACCGTGCCGTCAAAGTTCTTCAATTCCATGGTCGCCGTGGCCACCGGCCTCAATCTGCACGACATAAACTGCGGGCTGAAGGTGTACAGGAGGGCCGTGACGGACCATATCAAGGTCTACGGCCAGCTCCACCGCTTTCTGCCGGTCTTCGCCCACAAGGCGGGCTTCCGCGTCGGCGAACTCGCGGTCACGCATCACCCGAGAGTGCACGGCAAGACCAAGTACGGCATCGGGCGTTTCGTCCACGGCCTGCTCGACCTGCTCACTGTAATACTCCTGACGGGCTACACGGGGAGCCCCCTGCATTTCTTCGGCTCCATCGGGCTCAGCTTCACGCTGGGCGGGTTCTTGATAAACTGCTACCTGCTCTACCTCAAGATATCCTATGGCAATATCCGCGGCCGGACACCGCTCCTGATGCTCGGCGTACTGCTCATGTTGCTGGGTTTCCAGCTCGTCTCCACCGGCCTGCTCGCCGAGCTGATCGCGCGAATGGGGCATGAGGGCGGCAAGGAATACAGCGTCAAAGCGAGGCTTTCCCACGGGGACACAGGGGATACGGGAAATGCCGCGACCTCCTAATGACCCGGGCAGGCCGGCCCCGGCGGGAACTCGAATCGCGCTGATCGTCGTCCTGCTCTGCGTGGTCGCGGGCGTCTTCGCCTACCTGGGATTCGACAAATACCCGGCGACAATCGGGGACAACGCCGAGTTCGTGGTCATCGCGAGATCGGTGGCCGAGGGGAAGGGCTTCTCCTACATCAACCATCCAGAGGAGCGCCCGGCGACGAAGTACCCGCCGGGATTCCCGCTGATGCTGGCCGGGTGGGCGAGGCTGTTCGGCCAGGGTTTCGTGTCGCTCAAGGTCGAGTTGGTCTTGATCTACATCGCGGCCGTCGCGGTAGCCTATCTTCTGGGGCGGTCACTGATCGGTGAGAACCTTGCCGTCATCGCGGCGCTGATGGTCGCCTCGTCCACCAGCTTCATCAGGTACTCTCACACCGTGCTCTCGGAGATGCCCTATGCGCTGGTGAGTCTCATCGTTCTCTACCTGGTGCTCTGCCGGCCCGATACGAGGCGCAATTTCGCGGCGGTCGTGGTCCTCACCGTGTGGGCCTACTACGTCAGGACGGTGGGGGGCACGCTGGTCCTTGCCGTCGCGGCCTACTACTTCATCACGTCCAGAAAGAAGTATGCGCTCATCGTCCTGGCCGCGCTGGCCGTCGCCTCGGCGGCCTGGTCGCTGAGAAACTACGCCGTCGCCGGTGAGGGCAGCCGGTACCTCAGCGTTCTGCTCAAAGCCGACCCTTATGATCCGGGCAAGGGCAGCATCGGCGTCATCGGGCTGTTCGCGCGCATGGGCCGGAACCTGCTCGGCTACTCGGGCGAGCTCATAGCATTCACGGTCCTGCCGTCCTATCACGTGCGCGTGGCGGGAGCCGACGTGTCGCTCGCGCGCAACATAATCTCGGTGGCCGTGGTGGCCTTCGCCGGCCTCGGGGGTTACACGCTCAGGCGCGAAGCCAGACTCATCAATATCTACCTGCTCCTTTATATCCTCGCCTATCTCATCTGGCCCGACATCTGGATGAGCGACAGGTTCATGGTCCCCATCGCCCCGATCGTGGCCATATACGCGGTCAGGGGCATATACAGGCTCTCCATGATGCTCGGCCTGCCCCGGAGGGCCGCTCTCGCGGTCCCGGTACTGGTGTTGCTCACCAACGCCTATGCGCTCACCCTCTATGTCCAGCGCGAGCGAGGATACACACCCCTGTGGGCCAACTACATCCAGTGTGCCATATGGTGCGCGCACAACACCGAGCCGGACGACCTCTTCATCTGCAGGAAGCCCTTCTTCTTCAGCCTGTTCAGCGAACGCAAGACCATCTCCTACCCGTTCACGCGCGACCACGGGGAGATGCGCGAGTACTTCAGGGAGTGGGACGCCGACTACATCATCGTCGACTACTTCGGAGGGCCGACGGGCACGACCGAGTTATATGTTTTACCAGTTCTGGTCGATATGATAGGCTCCGTTAAGACTGTCTACGCCACCGGCGAGCCGCTCAACATGGTGGTGAAGCTCAAAGTCACGGACGAAGAGGCGGGCAAGTGACCGACCGGCTGAGTATTCTCATGCCCAGTATCTACTTTCCCCCGCGGGTCGGGGGCATAGAGAGCCACGTCTATTATCTCGCAAGGGAACTCGTGAGAAGGGGGCACGGCGTGCACGTGGTGACGACGCATACCGAGTCCGGGTCGCCCTGGAAGGAGACGATGGACGGCATAGAAGTGACGAGGCTTATGTCTTTCGGCAGGCACTTCATGGGGTGGACGCTGGGAAGCCTCTCGTCGGCGCCGGAGATAGTGCGGCTGGCGGCGAAGTGCGACCTGATCCACTGCCACACTTTCGCATCAGCCCTGGGCGGCGATATCGCCGCGGCCGTTTTCAAGCGGCCCCTCGTTACCACGGTGCACTCGTCGCATTTCCTCAGGCTGGCGCGGAAACCCGTGATGCGGGGCGCCATGAAGTTGGTCCTCGGCAGGGCTGGAGCGCTGCTCTCGACCAGCGAGGAGATAGACGGCGTCGTCGCCGGGATGCTGCCGGAAGCCTTCACCGTGCCCATCGTAAACGGCATAGACACCGGGACTTTCGCGCCGTCCGAGCCCAGCCTGGAAAGGACGGGAGGTGAATTCGTCATTGTCTGTCCCAGGCGCCTCGTCCATAAGAACGGCGTCGAGTACCTGGTCAGGGCCCTTCCGCTGATAAAAAGGGAAATCCCCGTCAAGGCCTATCTCGCCGGAGACGGACCGCTGCGGCAGGGGCTCGAGAGCCTCGCCGCCGCTCTCGGGGTGCGCGAGAACATCGAATTCATGGGCTCCGTGGCCAACACCGGGATGCCGGGCGTCTACTCCTCGGCCGACCTCATCGTCATCCCCTCCCTGGTGGAGGCGACGTCGATCGCGGCCCTGGAGGCCATGTCATGCGGAAGAGTGGTGGCCGCCTCCCGCGTGGGGGGGCTTCCCGAGATAATAGACGAGAGCGTCGGGCTCCTGTTCCAGTCGGGCTCGCCGGAGGCCTGTTCGGAGGCCGTGCTGAAGGCCGCCCGCGAGGTCGACCGCGAAGCCCTCGGCCGGGCCGCCAGGGAGAGGGTGGTCGCCAGGTGGAGCATTGAGAGCATGGTGGACGTTCACATGGACATATATCTGAAACTCATCGGGGAGAAACAGCGTGCGTAAAGCTGCAATAATCGTCGGTACCAGGCCCGAGGCCATAAAGATGGCCCCGATAGCGCTGGAGATGCGCGGTCGCGACCGAATAGAGCCGGTGCTCGTTCTCACGGCACAGCACCGGCAGATGTGCGACGACGTTCTGGAGGTCTTCTCGCTCAAACCCGACTACGATCTCGACATCATGAGACCCAACCAGTCCCTCTTCGAGGTTACGGCGAGGCTGGCGCTCGGGCTCGAGGAAGTGTTCAGGGCGGTGCGGCCGGACATCGTGCTCGTCCAGGGAGATACGACGAGCACCTTCATGGGGAGCCTCTGCGCCTACTACCTGAGAATACCCGTCGGTCACGTCGAGGCGGGCCTCCGCACTTTCAACAAGTACAGCCCGTTTCCCGAGGAGGTCAACCGGAGGCTCACCACCGTGGTGTCCGACCTCCATTTCGCGCCTACGGATGTAGCCCGCGACTTCCTGCTCCGCGAAGGGGTCGCGGACGATGACGTCTTCGTCGTGGGAAATCCGGTAATCGACGCCATGCTTCACGTCGCAGGCAGGGAATACGAGTTCACCGACCCCGCGCTCAGGCAGGTCGACTTCGCCGGCAAGAGAGTGATTGCGATAACGGCCCATCGAAGGGAGAGCTGGGGGGAACCCTTCGACGGCATGATGAAGGCCCTCCGCGAAATCGCGGCCCGGTACGAGGACGTGCTGGTCGTGTTCCCGGTTCACCCCAATCCCAATGTAAGAGAATCGGTGGAGCGCAATCTCAAGGGGGCCGAGCGGGTGGTTCTCATTGATCCCCTGGACTACAAGCAGTTCGTGAAGCTCCTCAAGTCGTGCCACTTCATAATCACGGACTCGGGCGGCATTCAGGAAGAGGCCCCGTCGCTCGGCAAGCCCGTGCTCCTGATGCGGGAAGTCACCGAGCGGCCCGAAGGCGTGGAGGCGGGGGCGGTGAAGGTCGTCGGGACGCGCAGGGAGGACATCGTCAGGGCGGCAGCGGCGCTGCTGGATTCGGAGGAAGAGTACCGGAGCATGGTGATCGCGGAGAACCCGTACGGCGACGGCCACGCCGCCGAGAAGATAACCGACATTGTGATTGAGCGTATCGATTAGGAAGGAAAACCGCGTGCGTTCGAAGTGGGAGAAGATCATCGGTCTGCCTGTAGCCGCGGTCATCCTCTTCTTTATTATAAGGAACCTGAGGGCCGGGCTCGGAGACATCGGCGAGTACGACTTCCGCCTGAGCGGCTGGCGCGTCGCGCTGGCCTTCGGTGTCTTTATAGTGGTCTTCCCCGTGTACGCGAGGCTGTGGCAGTACATGCTGGCGCGCTTCGGCTACCGGATAGGCTTCCGTGCGAGCATGAGGATATGGTTCCTCTCCCAGGCGGGCAGGTACGTGCCAGGCAAGGTGTGGTTCGCGCTCGGGAGGGTCTACCTCTCCGGGCGCGCGGGCGTCCCGGCAGCGGCGGCTTCGGTCGCCCTCGCCGTCGAGCTCTTGCTCGTGCTGGGAAGCTCGCTTCTGGTGTTCGCCGTCGGCGCAGCCGCCCGGCCGGGCGGCCTCGGACACCCGTACTCGCTTGCGCTCCTGCTCCTGCCGGTCGTGTTCGTAGGCATTCATCCCGGAGTCATAAAGGCCGTGCTCCGCAGGCTGGGCAGGGACCTTTCGGGATTCACGCTGACCTACTCGAACGTGCTCGTGCTGCTCCTGTGCTATGCGGGATGCTGGTGCGTGTACGGGATCGGGTTCTACCTGATAGCGACTTCAATAGACCTCGGGATCGGGAGCCGGCTCGTGGAGCCCGTTGGGACGTTCTCACTCATACGCCAGGTTTCCGGCATCAACGCCGTGTCCTGGTCGGCGGGCCTCCTCAGCATAGTTACACCGGCGGGGCTCGGCATAAGGGAGGGAGTGAGCAGCGTGCTGCTGGGGCCCCTGTTCGTCAGGCCGTATCCGTCGCTCATTCCGCTGGCCGCGAGAATATGGGTGACGATCGCGGAGTTCGCGACCATAGGGATACTTGCATTCGCAAGGAGTGGAGAATGACCAGGCAAAGGCAGAAGGGCAGGCAGCGACAGCCGGCCGGGGCCCCGCGGAAGGATAGCGCCGGGCGCGGCGGCTGGTGGAAAGACAGGTTCACCGCCGTACTTATCATAACCCTGGCGGCCGTCACGGTGGGGATCTTCGCCGAGTTCATCTTCTCGGACGACATGCTCTACGGCACGGACATGATACCCATGGGGTACATGATGAGGAAGGTGGTCGCGGACTACTGGAAGACCCACGGCACTCTGCCCCTCTGGGACCGTTACATTATCGGCGGCATACCCGTGGTGGACGCCATGCACGGCGACATCTTCTATCCGACCACGCTGTTCTACTTCCTGATGCCGCTGCACAGGGCCCTGGGCGCCAAGATAGTGCTCCACATCTGGCTTGCCGGGCTCACCATGTTCTTCCTGCTGCGCACGCTGGGGCTGAGGCGGCAGTCGGCCTTCGTGGGCGGCATTGCTTACATGGCAGCGCCCTATATCGTGTCGCTCACCTACGCGGGCCATGACGCCAAGATCTTCGTGACCGCGCTCTTCCCGCTGTCGGTGGCGCTGCTGGAGCGCTTCCTGTGGAGGACCCGGTTCAAGTACGCGGTTCTGTTCGGAGGATCGGTCGGGCTCCTGTTCCTGACCTCCCATCCCCAGATGGCGTACTTCGCGAGCTGGGGGCTCCTGATCTACTTCCTCTTCAACGTGCCGCGGCTCCTCCGCGCGGGGACACTTCCGAGGGGCGTCGCGCTGCTCGCCATGTCCGTCGTGATCGCGCTCTCTCTGGCGAGCATACAGTTCCTCCCGACCTACTTCTATACCACCAACTTCTCGCCGCGCACGGGGGGCGTGACCTTCGAGTATGCCGCGAGCTGGTCGCTGCACCCGGAGGAGATCGTATCGCTCATGTACCCTTCCTTCGCCGGATACGACACCAGGGACGCGAGTACCTACTGGGGGAGGAATCCGTTCAAGCTCAACTGCGAATCCCCCGGGCCCTTGATGATGCTCCTGGCCGTGGGTGGAATACTGCTGCTCTACAGGAGGCGCGAGGCATGGCCCTGGCTTTTCCTGTTCTTCTTCTGCCCGATTTACGCGCTCGGGGCCCACACCCCGGTGTTCAGGTTCATATTCTATGGTGTTCCGGGGGCGAAGTTCCTGAGGGCCGTAAGCGTCATCATGTTCATGTTCTCCTGCTCGGTGTCGGTTCTCGGCGCGTATTTCATCGATTCGCTGCTGGGAGGGGAGGCGGACGCCAGGAAGAAGAACGTCGCCTGGGCCCTCTTCGCCCTGGCGGGATTCGGCGCGCTGCTGATGACCCTCTTCCGGGAGCAGTTCTTCAAGTTCTGGGCCGGGAACTTCTACCCGGAGCTCGCAGGCGAGAAGCTCATCACGTTCAAGAACGTCTCGCGCACCTGGGACTGGGGGGCTGTCCTGCTCCTCGTGTTTGCGGGGGTCTGCCTCTATGCCGCTACCGGGCCGTACGTCAAGAAGTACAAAGGCTGGCTGGTCACCGGCCTCTTTGCGGCCGGTGTTCTGGCGACGAGCCTTCCATATTCGACGGCCTTCGTGAGCGTCATAGGCCTGGACGAATGGATGCGGCCCGACCCCCTGGTCGAGCGCATGGTCGCGGACGGCGGCCGCTTCAGGGTATTCCCCAACATCGGATCCAATTTCTATGACCGCAATTACCTGCCGGTATTCGGGCTCGAGACCATGAACGGTTTCTACGACAACAGGATAGCAAGGTATGAATTCCTCGCCGGCAAGGGGGGCGCGAACATACAGTACCCCAACATAATGAACATGCTCAACGTGAAGTACCTGGTGCTCAAGGGCAGGTTCACGCTCCCGGCGTTCGTAATGGAGCGTGAGGCGGGCGAGATCGCGCTCTACCGGAACACGGAGGTGTTGCCCAGGGCCTTTCTCGTCCACGAGGCGGTGGTGGCCGGGTCCGACTCGGTCGCGCTCGAGATTCTGAAAGACCCTGAATTCGACCCCGCGCGCGCCGTAATCCTGCACGAGGGGCGGGGACTGGCCGCCGTCGAAGCGGGCGGCCCGGAGGAAGTGCAGATCGCCGTCCACGAGCCCAACAAGGTAGTGGTGAGAGTGAAGGCCGCCGCGCCCGGGTACCTGTTCTTCGGAGAGAACTATCTGCCCTACTGGAGGGCCTATATAGGGGGAACCGAAGTGCCCCTCGTCAGGTGCAACATATCGATGAGAGCCGTCTACGTGGAACCCGGAGAGCATATGGTCGAAATGAGGTATTGCTCGCCCTGGTACAGACTCGGTAAAATGCTCTTTCTGGGGGCCTGCGTCTTCATCGTTGCCGGACTCTATATCGGGTCCCGTCTGAGTCGCGAGAGGGAGGAGAATGCCCAAGACCCTCGTAGTGATACCGACATATAACGAGCGGCCGAACATAGAGACCGTTCTCGAGCGGGTGCTGGGCGCGGGCCCCGGCATCGAGGTGGTCGTCGTGGACGATTCCTCCCCGGACGGGACGGCCGATGTGGTGAAGCAGGCGGCCCGGAATAACCCCCGCCTCCACATCATCGAGCGCGAGGGCAAGCAGGGCCTGGGAACCGCTTACATAAGGGGTTTCAAGTACGCCCTCGAGACCGGCGTCGATCTCGTCATGCAGATGGACGCCGACCTCTCGCATGACCCGAAGTACATTCCCGACATGCTCGAGGCCATCGAGGACCATGATCTGGTGATCGGGTCGCGCTACATCAAGGGGGTTAACGTCGTCAACTGGCCGATGGAGAGGCTCATGCTCTCGTACATGGCCAATGTCTACACGCGCGTCATCACCGGCATGCCGGTGCACGACGCCACCGGGGGCTACAAGTGCTTCCGGCGCGAGGTCCTCGAAGCCATCGACCTCGACGACGTCATATCGGACGGCTACTGCTTCCAGATAGAGATGAACTTCCGGGCCTGGAGGAGGGGTTTCAGGATATGCGAGGTGCCCATAGTCTTCGTCGACCGCCACTCCGGCACGTCGAAGATGTCGAAGCGCATCATCTGGGAAGCGATATACAAAGTCTGGATACTCAGGTTCAAGGGTCTCCTGGGGCGCGTTTAGGCCATGACCGCGGTGACGGTATGCACGATCAAGTCTCGATAGTCATAGTCTCCTACAACACCAGGGAGTTTCTACGGGCCTGCCTGGCTTCGGTTTCCGATCACTACCCCGGCATACTGCCGCGCGTCACGGTCGTGGACAACGCCTCGACCGACGGCACGCTGGAGGCGATCCGCGCCCAATTCCCGGAAGTCTCCGTCATCGAAAACCAGTCCAATCTCGGTTACGCCAGGGCCGTGAACCAGGGAATCGAGGCTTCGGACACGCCCTATGTGCTCGTTCTCAATCCCGACATCGAGGTGCGCGAGGGCTCGATCGAGAACATGGCGCGCTTCATGGAAAGCCACGCCGACGCGGGCATCGCCGGCGCGCGGCTCGTCTACCCGGACGGGACGCTGCAGCCGTCGTGCCGGACCTTCTACACGCTGCCCGTCGTGCTCCTCAGGCGGACCTTTCTGGGCAAGCTCTTCCCCGGCGCCCGGGCCGTCAGGGATCATCTCATGCTCGACTGGGACCACAGGACGAGCAGGCCGGTGGACTGGGTCATCGGGGCCTCCATGATGGTCCGGAGGGAGGCCTTCGAACGGGTCGGCGGCATGGATGAGCGGTTCTTCCTGTACCTGGAAGACGTGGACTGGTGCTCGAGGATGCAGAAGCACGGCTACAGAGTCTACTACGTCGCCGACGCGGAGATGAAACACCACCACAGGCGGGAGAGCGCCAGGCTCCTTCCCGACCGCAAGCTCATGGCGCATCTGTTCAGCACCTTCCGCTATTACGACAAATGGGGCTCCGGCGCCTACGCGCTCAAACGCGAGCGCTGGCTGCTGCGGCTCATTACGACGCTCCTCACCGACGTCGTCATGATCAACGCGTCGTTTCTCATCGCCTTCTACATACGGTACGTGCTTCGCGGCATGTTCGCCAGGCCGATATACCCCGTGGCTACGTACGCGGGCTTCATGATCTTCGTCAACCTCATCTGCATATTCTCGTTCGTCTACTCGGGCCTGTACCGCAAACCGCGCCGCGCCAGTTTCGTGCATGACCTCATACGCGTCGGCCGCTCGATACTCCTGAGTTCTCTCATTATCATGGCGGCCACGTACCTGACGCGCACGATAGCTTATTCGCGCTTCGTCGTGGCCATCTTCTGGCCCGTCTCGGTGCTGCTCGTGGCGCTCGGCCGGGCGGCGCTCCGGGCCTTCCACCGCGGGCTGAGGCGGAGCTTCTTCGACCGCAAGCGCATAGCCCTCGTGGGGGGCCTCCCGGAGACGGTCAGGCTCAAGTCGAGCCTTCTCCGCACCGGCCCCGGCGAGTACGACTTCGTCGGGTACGTGCTTCCCACAGGCCGCAGCGTCGAGGCGGACATAGCCCCTGTGATAGGCGAGACGGCGAACGTGGGACAGATCGTGGTTGACCACCGCCTCAGGGAGGTGTTCGTCTCCGACTCGAGGCTCTCGAGGGAAGAAGTGGGGGCGGTCGTTCTCAAGGCCAGGCGTTTCGGGGTGGAGGTAATGGTGGCGTCCGAGATCACGGATATGCTCATACACGGCTCCTCCATAGAGGAAATAGGCGGCGAGCCCTTCGTCGTGTTCCCGCCATCGAGCCTCTCGGGGGCCCGTCTCGCGACCAAGAGGATCTCGGACTGGGTATTCGCTCTCATCGGGCTCGCGCTCGTCGTCGCCATATCGCCGGCTGTCATAGTCTTCCAGGCTGTCGTATTCCGAAATTTCGCGACGCTGGTTGATACGATTGGCAAACTCGCTTATGTTATGAGGGGGCGCAACAGCCTCGTGGGACCCAGCAGGGCCGTGGGAGGCGAGCGCGTCAAGCCGGGAATCACGGGCCTCTGGCTCGTTGGCGACGGGGAGGGTTCCGCGGCCCGCATGGACAGGCTGGATGTCTATTATCTCGAAAACTGGTCGCTGTCGTTTGATACGGAAATAGGGCTTTCGAGCCTCGGGAGAATAACTAGGCTGTTCGGTTCAGCCGGGGGTGCGGGGGCGAAAAAGGAAGGTAAAGTATGAGGTTCTTTCGGGTGCTTGTGCTTGTGCTCATAATCGCCGGCGCCGCGCATGCGAAATGGGAAGTGCATGTGAATTCCAACGAGGTGAGCTCGCTCTACCCGGTGGCGGGGGGGTTGTGGTGGGGTTCGGCCGGCGGGGCCGTATTCTCGGCTGCCGGCACGGGTTCGTTTGCGAAGGTGATCCGCTCCGAGGGCGGTCTCGGCAGCAATGACGTCTCTTGCGTGATAGTGGACGCCGCGGGCGGGACGTGGCTGGGTACGTATGGCTCCGGTGTCTTCGTGCTTGAGGCCGATTCGACCTGGCGGTTCATCAACACCCAGACCCTGGCTCTCCTGAGCGACGATGTACTCGACATGGCCGTCTGCGGCGACGTCGTGGCCGTCGGCACCGCAGGCGGGATCACCGTATTCGAGAACGGCGTGTTCAAGAAGTTCTATAACGGCATCGACTGGGGCCGCTCTGGCTGTGATTCGGCCGTTTCCGTTTCATGTAACGGGACCACGGTGCTCGTTGGCACGGAGTGCGGCTTGCAGGAGTATGACCTGGAGTCGGGCCAGTGGGACACGGTGCTTCCGGATAAACGCATCCGGGAAATAGACTACGACGGGGATTCGCTCTTCTGGGCGGTATCGGATGATTCCATATTCACCTACGACGGCGACACGCTGCGGCGGGTCTCCAAGACCTTCATACGCTTCGACGTGATGCGCGCCGTGGCGGCGCAGGACACGACCGTCTGGGCCGTCACGCACAGGGGGCCGGCCAGGTACGACGCCGCCAACAACCGCTGGGTTTACAACCGGTCGGGCCTTCCCGAAGACCTCTGGAACGGAACGGCCGTGGCAATCGGCGGCGACGGCACCGTATACCTGGGCACCTTACGCGGAGCCGCCAGGCTGGAGGGCGGGGCCTGGGCCCTGCTCCAGACGGCGGGTCCCTACGGCAACTACGTCGAGGGCCTCGCGATCGACGGCAGGGGGAGGTTGTGGTGCACCACGGGTTTCCGCTTCGGGGGCGCCCCCAGGGAGGCCAACCAGGGCGTCTATGTCTATGACGGCGACGCCTGGGAACGCTTCGACAAGACTGTTCTTCCGTCGCTGCTCGCCTACTCCATCGACGCGAGCCCCTTCGACGGCTCGGTGTGGATAGGGTTCTGGGACGCCGCAAACGGGGACCTCCTCCGGTACGACATGGCCGACACGGGCTTCACGTCCTACCTCGACGTCCTGGAGTCCCGCGTCGTGAGCGCCATCCATGTGGCCGACGGGGGCGAGGTGCTGTTCACTGATTACACGCGGGAGCCGAGTTTCGGCGTGCTGTATAACTTCCAGTCGGCGGTTGTCCAATACGGGACTTTCGACGCCCCGCCGTGCGGCAACAGCCCGTTCCTGCTGGCGCTGGGCGCAGGCCCCCCGGGATGCTATCTCACGGGCTCGTACAATTCGGAGCCCGAGGGCTCGCCGCCCGAGATAGTCCGGTTCTGCCCCGGCCTCTCCTGGTCGAGCAAGGCTGACGACGGGTGCGAGGTGTGGACGCCGACCGAGGGGTGGCCGCAGGGCCATGTCTACGCTCTCACCACCGACCCTTACGGGGTGATGTGGTGCGGCACGTCGGCGGGCCTCGGTTCTTATGACGGTTCCTGGCATACGGTGAGAAGCACCATAGGCGTCGTGTGGGACATCGCCGTGGACGGGAACGGCACCAAGTGGATCGCGGCCGACGGCGGGCTCTTTGAGCTCCAGGGTGAGGGAGCGGTCTGGGGCGACTTCGCAGGCAGGAGGAACTTCTATGACGAGACCAACAGCCTGCTGCCGGACCGCCCCGTAAAGGCCGTGGAAGTGGCTGCCGATGGTAGCCTGTGGATAGGCACGGCCGGAGGGGGCATATTCCACTTCATACCCGAGGCCCCGCTCCGGACCGGAAGGCCGTCCGCCTGGGTCCAGTCCTATCCCAGTCCGTACAATGAGTTCAAGGAGGACTACGACGCGCCGGTGCGTTTCGAGGGCTATAAACCCGGCGCGAAAGTGAAGATATACACCCTGGAAGGCAGCCTCGTGCGGGAGATCGACGCGGACGGCGAGTGGGATATCAAGAACGGCCAGGGTGAGGCTGTGGTCCCGGGGGTCTACATTTTCCAGACTTACGCCGAGGACGGCAGTGAATTCATGGGCAGAATAGTCGTAATAAGGTGAGGGACAATGATACTGGAAGGCAAGAAGATACTGCTGACCGGCGGCGCCGGTTTCATCGGCTCGCAGATCACGCGCAGGCTGGTTTCCAAGAATAAGATAGTGATATTCGATAATCTCCACCGGAACGCCCTGGCTTACACCGACCTGGCCGGCAGCGCCAACGTAAGCGTGGTGGAGGGAGACGTTCTCAACGCTGACGAGCTCAAGCGGGCCGCGCGCGGCTGCGACGTGCTCGTTCACCTGGCGGCGATCGCCGGGGTCGATACGGTCATGAGCATGCCCACGCTCACCATGAAGGTCAACTTTCTGGGGACTTTCAACGCGCTGGAAGCTGCCGTGGAGGCCGGTGTGAAACGCTTCATCGACTTCTCGACGAGCGAGGTGTTCGGAAGCCATGTCTACATGGGCGAGGAGCACGATGCGACGACCCTGGGCGTCGTGGGCGAGTCGCGGTGGACATATGCCGTCTCCAAGCTCGCGGCCGAGCACCTCACCCACGCCTACCACAAGGAACACGGCCTGCCGGCGGTCACCGTGCGGCCGTTTAACGTGTACGGTCCGCAGCAGGTGGGCATAGGGGCCATACACACCTTCGTCGTCGAAGCCCTCAAGGGCAACGACCTCGAGATCCACGGAGAGGGCACGCAGATAAGGGCATGGTGCTATGTCGACGACATGGTGGACGGGGTCATCCTCTGCCTCGAGAAGGATGAGGCGGTCGGACATGTATTCAACATCGGCAACCCCCGGGCCACCGTGACGGTCGCCAATCTCGCGCACCTGGTCAAGCGCCTCTGCAACTCGGACTCCAGGCTGGTTTACAGCCAGCGCGACTACGTGGATGTCGAGCTGCGCATCCCGAGCATAAAGAAAGCCATGAACATGCTCGGTTACTGGCCCAAAGTGGATCTCGAAGAAGGCCTGGAGCGCACCATAAAATGGTACAGGGAGACAGCCGATGATCAGGCTCACCAGACCTGAGATCAAGGGCGCCCTCGAGTCCATCAGGGAAGTCCTCGAAGACGGCTACTTCGTGCAGGGCAAGCGCGTGAGCGCTTTCGAGACCATGGTCGCCGAATACGTGGGAAGGTCCCATGCCGTAGCCACGAGCTCCGGGACCTCCGCCATACAGTGCGCGCTCGAGGGCCTGGGGCTGGGCGTGGGTGATGAGGTCATCCTTCCGGACTTCACATTTCCCGCCTGCGCCAACGCCGTCGTGGCCTGCGGCGCCAAGGCCGTTCTGGCCGACATCGACCTCGACACCTTCAATATCAACATCGGTTCGCTGCTCGACAGGATAAGTCCGGCCACCAGGGCCATAATGCCCGTGGACCTCTTCGGCCTCGCGGCCGACCTGGAGTCGATATCGGACATATGCGCCAACCGGGGCATTCCGCTGGCCGAGGACTCGGCCTGCGCTCTCGGGGCATCGATGGGGACGAGGAAATGCGGGTCCTTCGGAGCGGTTTCCATGATCAGCTTCCATCCGAGAAAAGTGGTAACCACCGGCGAGGGGGGCATGGTCCTCACCGACGATGATGACCTGGCGGACCGGCTGAGGATGCTCCGGAACCACGGCATGTCGGTCGCGCACGGCAGGGTCGAGTTCAACCAGCCCGGCTACAACATGCGCATGAACGAAATAGAGGCGAGCATAGGCATCCCCCAGATGGGGGCGCTGGACGTGCTGGTGGAAAAGCGAAGGCATGTCGCGCGCCTTTACGCCGAGCTCCTGGGGCCCCTGGACGAAGTGACGCTCCCCGCCGAGCCCGAGGGCAGGATCCACACCTACCAGTCCTACGTCGTTCTCCTTGAGGAGAAGGTGGACAGGGACGCCGTCATCGCTTCGATGAGGGACAAGGGCGTCGAGACGACCATCGGGACCTACGCGATTCACGCCCAGCCCTTCTACCGGAACGCCTACGGTCATGAGGCGGGAGACATTCCCAACTCCTACTACGCTTTCAGGCAATCACTGAGCCTGCCGATATATCCTTCGCTGGGGGAGGACGAAGTACGTGAAGTGGCGAAACGCCTGAAGGAGTGCCTTCAGAGCACTGCATAGGGGGAGAGGACAACGGAGATCATACCCGCCGGGGGAATGGAAGGCGAGTGGGACAGCCTGGTCTGGTCCAGCCCCTACGGCACCATTTTTCATACGCTGAAGTTCCTGTCCTATCACGCGCCGGCGAGGTTCGACTTCGACCATATCGCCGCCCTGGACGACAGGGGCATCGTGGCCGTACTCCCGGGGGGAAGGGTGGACGTGGACGGTCGCGGGGTCTACCGGTCTCCCCTGGGCGCCTCATTCGGCGGGTTCGTCTTCGCCAGGCCCGATCTCAAGAAGATGCTGGACGTGGCCCAGGCCGTGCATTCCCACCTGGCGGGCGCGGGTTACGACGCGGTCGAGATGACGCTTCCGCCCTCATGCTATTACTCGCATGGCGACGAGAATGTCCGCTATCTCATGACCGCAGCCGGCTACCGGCTCTTCTCCCGGGACGCGACCTCGGTCGTTCCCCTGGACGCGCTCGAGGGCGGAGCCCCTCATGACGCTCTCGCGCGGAACCTCCGCAAGGCCGAGCGCGGCGGCCTGTATGTCGAGCAGGCGCGGGGCGGCGGCCTCGATGCATTCTACCGCGTGCTCGTCAAGAACCTGGCGGCCAAGGGCATAGAGCCCACGCACAGCCTCCAGGAGGTCGAGCAAATCGTACGGACTTTCCCGGACAGGGTAGTGGTGTTCGAGGCGAGGTCGGGGGGCGAGGTCGTGGGCGGCTGCCTCGTGATGCTGTGTAATGAACGCGTGGGGCTGGCGTTCTACATTTGCGACGACCCCGACACGAGGCCCCTGCCGGTCGCGGAAGCCGCGCTCTACCGGGCCGTCTTGTGGCTCAGGCAGAAGAACGTCGCCTTCTTCGACCTCGGAACCGTTTCGAGGGGCGCCGACATAAACTGGGGACTGGTGCAGTTCAAATCGAAGTTCGGTTCCAGGACATACGTCAGGGAACATTACAGGCTCGACCTGCGGGAGGACACGGCTTGATAATCGACGGCCACATTCACGCCGGCTACTGGAGCCCGGGCAACTTCCTCGGCCGGGGCGTCCCCTTCGAGGACATAGACGCCTGCCTCGATGAATGCGGCATTGACGGGGGCGTGCTTACGTCCACGGACCTCAGGCAGAACGACGCCGTTATCGACTTCATGGAGCGCGCCGCCAAACTCTACTGGTTTTTCCCCTGGGTGAACCCGCTGTCCGGCGGGGACCTCGATTACATCAAGGCCAGGCGCAGGCGGATTCACGGCATCAAGCTCCATCCTTCGGTGGACAGGGTGAGGATCACCGACCCAGCCGTCGAGCCCTTCCTCCGGCTGGCCGCGGCTGAGGGCCTGCCCGTGATGGTGCACTGCGGCAGGTGGCAGGAGATGGCGAGCTACAAGTTCGCGCTGGAGGCTGCCCGAGAGCACGCGGGCTGCACCTTCATACTCTCCCACATGGGCGGTGACACCCCCGAGCTCGAGATGGGCACCATCGACGCCATAGAAGAGGGCGGGCTCGACAATGTCCATCTCGGCACCGAGGGCGTGCGGGAGTACTGGGCGGTGCAGAGGGCCGTGGACGTTCTGGGGCCCTCAAGAGTGATCTTCGGGAGCGATTTCCCCCTGGGCCATCCGCGCATGTACAT
>CAZSBE010000033.1:0-29623 GCA_964604955.1 uncultured bacterium | reverse complement strand
AGTCGGCCTGGCGACTGCGCGGTTTGGAAAACTTCCTCCTGGACATGGTGGAGCTGGGGTTCGACAACCTCAGGCGCACCAAGCTCAGGACCGCGCTCACCACGCTCGGCGTGGTCATTGGAATCGGCGCGCTTACTTCCATGATTTCCTTCGGAACCGGCATGCAGAAGAACATCACGGAGACCTTCGAGGAGAACGACCTCTTCACGAGCCTCTTCGTAAACGCTGCGGATGTGGGGGAGATGGCGCAGGCGGACCCCGACCAGGTGCAGGAGCTCCTGGCGGAGCCTCCGCCGCCGCTCACCGACGAAACCGTGGAAGCTATACGCGCGGTCGAGGGCGTGGAGCTGGCATTTCCCGAGCTTCGCTTCCCGGTTCGTATTCAGATGGGCGGTAACGAGACCAGGACACTGCTGCGCGCGCTCCCGGCTGCGATGGGAGATTACAAGCCCTTCAGTGAAACCACTTACGGAGAGTTCTTCGACAGCGATTCGGCGCGGGAGGTCGTGGTGAGGTGGCAGACGCTCGAAGAGCTCGGCATCCTCGTTGAAGAGGAGCCGAGTGGCACGGCGGAGCGGGACACGACAGGGAAGACGCGCTCGGTCCGCCCCGACTCGATTCTCGGCAGGCCGGTGGTCGTCATTTCGTCAACCCTGGACGTCTCGAGGATACCTACGAATCCCATGCGGGCGTTTTCGCTCGCCAGGGACATTCCCGTCAAGGAAGTGGAAACGGAGCTTGTTATCGGAGGCGTCATGAAGCAGTCGGCCGCCTTCGGAAGCAACACCTGGAATGCCGGCATCCTCGTTCCGATCGAAACGGCCCGCGAGATCCCGAGCCTGGGCTTTGCCAGCATCTGGGAGATCCTGAGCAGGCAGGGCCGGGGCGACACGTATGCTTCCATCTACGTGCGCGTCGATGATGTCAAGCACGTCTCGTCGACGAGGGACAGCCTCGAGAGCATGGGGCTCAACGTGTTTTCGATCGCGGACCAGCTGGAGGAGATCAAGCGCGGGTTCCTGATCATGGACGCGGTCCTCGGGGCGGTCGGGACCATCGCGCTCGTAGTGGCCGCGCTGGGGATAATCAACACCATGGTAATGTCGATTCTGGAGCGCAGGCGGGAGATCGGGGTTATGAAGGCCATAGGCGGAAGCGAAGATGACATCAGGATGATATTCGTGGTCGAGGCCGGCACGATCGGGCTGTTGGGTGCATTCCTGGGGCTTGTCCTGGGTTGGGTGGTGACCCGGGTGGCCAATTTCGTCGCCAACACCTATCTCCTGCCGGATGGTGAGCCCTTCAGAAACTTCTTCCACGTCCCGTTGTGGCTCGTCTTCGGAGCGGTGGCGTTCTCGGTAGTCGTGAGCCTCGCCGCCGGGCTCTATCCCGCCGTCCGCGCCGCGCGGGTGGACCCGGTAACGGCCCTGAGGCACGACTGAATGGGCATGACCGCATGAGAATTCTGCATGTGCTTTCGCAGATCTTCATCAGCGGGCCGGAGTTCTACGTGGCCGCGCTCTCCGAAAAGCATGCAGGGAGCGGGCACGAGATCTTCGTCGTATCGGATACGCTCAGGGCCCCCGTCAGAGGCGATTTCCGCAGCCGGCCCATTGCCGACCGCACCTACCCGCAGCGAATAAGAAACATCATGTTCCTGAGGAAGTTCATCAGGCAGCGCCAGATCGACGTCGTCCACGCCCACTCGCGGGCCGCGAGCTGGGTATCCTACTTCGCCACACGCGGCACCCCGGTCCCGCTGGTATCGACGGTGCACGGCAGGCAATTCCCTCACGCCTCCGCGAGGCTGTTCGACATCTACGGCGAGAGCGTGATCGCCGTCTGCGAGAACCTCCGCGAACATCTGGTCAATGAAATCAAGATGAAGAGGGAGAAGATATCCCTCATACGGAACGGCGTGGATTTCTCCGGCCCCGCCCCCTCAGGTAGCGGTGGCGGCTCAGGCGGCAAGTCCATCGCCATAATCGGCAGGACAAATGGGCCCAAGGGCGAGAACATCGTCAAAGTCGCCGAGAACGTCATCCGGCCCCTGCTCGCCGAATACGGCGACCTGAGGGCATCCATCATGGGAGGGGACGCCCGGGAGCTCCCCGGGGACGGCTACGCCCGAATGAAGCGCCTGGCCGAGGAGAGCGGCGGGCGCCTCGAGATGGCAGGTTTCGTAGATGACCTCGGCAGCCGTATCGCCGGGAGCGACCTCGTCATCTGCGCCGGACGCGTGGCGGTTGAGGCGCTCTACCTGGAGAGACCGGTGGTCGCCGTGGGTGAGGACCTCTCACCCGGACTCATCACCGATGCCAACCTGGCCGGTGCCATGGCCTCCAACTTCGGCGACATCCTGCCGACGTCCAGGAGGGAGGTACCCGATTTCGGTTTCCTGAGGGCCCAGGTGCGCGAAGTGCTTGCCGGGGGCGCCGTGCCTTCCCTCAGGAGCCGTGTGGTCCGCGAGTACGGCGCCGAATCGGTTTCCCGCGACGTGATGGCCGCTTATGAATCCGCGCGAATGAAGAGACTCCGGCCCCGGCACATTCCGGTCCTCATGTACCATAAGGTTCCCGACGAGCCTTTCGAGACCTCACACCGTGTCTTCATCACCAGGCCGGATTTCAGGAAGCACCTCGAGCATTTCCGGAAGCGCGGCCTCACGCCGATGACGTTCATCGAGTACCGCGAATTCGCCTGCGGCAGGAGGGACATGCGCAACTTCCCGGGCCGCCCGATCATCCTCACCTTCGACGACGGCTACAGGGACAACTTCACCAATCTTCTGCCGTTGATGAAAGAGTTCGGCTTCAGGGGAGTCCTGTTTCTACTGGGGGACGCGTCCGCCGCATACAACTTCTGGGACGCCGACCGCGGGGACCATTACGATTCCCTGATGTCGCTTGTTGAGAAGCGGGCCTTCGTGGAGGCCGGCTGGGAGATAGGCGCCCACTCCATGACGCATCCCGATCTCACCCGATTGGACGCCGGTCAGGCGCGATGGGAGATCGAGGAGAGCAGGCGCCGCCTGGAGGAGGACCTCGATACCGAGATAGTGTCCTTCGCCTACCCCGGCGGGAGGGTCGATGAGCCGACCAAGCGCCTCGTCAAGCAGGCGGGATTCGCCTTCGGCGTATCGACCGACACGGGCGGGCTGCACATTGAAGACGACCGCTTTCAGGTCTTCAGGGCGAACGTCTTCCCCGGGGACGGGTGGTTCCAGATCAGGAAGAAGTCCTCGTCGTGGTATAGGAAGTACTACAGGCGTAAGAGAGGCCATTAGCGGCGAAGCAGGAGGTCGAGACCGATGGGTGATTCCGGAGACAGGGGCAAACCGGGGTGGCGCCGCGTGGAGGAGATGAACGCCTATTACGACAAGGTGGCCCCGCTTCACGACTCTTTCATGGGCTACACTTCTAACGCGGCGATGGAGAAGCTGCTGGGCCCCATCATTGACTGGATAGAGCCCTTTGTGCTCGACAGGCGGGTCCTGGAGATAGCGTGCGGCTCGGGCAATTGGACCCAGGTCCTCTCGAAGCGGGCCCGGTCGGTTGTGGCGGTGGACCGGAGCCGCGCGTATCTCGACATTGCCCGCTCGAAGAAGTATGCAGGTGATAACGTGACTTTCATCGAGGCCGACGCTTACTCTCTGGACGGTGTGGAGGGGAAGTTCGAGACCGCATTTGCGGCCGACTGGTGGTCGCATATCCCGGTGTCATGCATTCCGGAATTCGTCGGGAGCGTGACTGACAAACTCGTGCCGGGAGGCTCGGTGGTCCTTTTGGACATGCGGCCGAGTCCCAGCCTCGCCGCCATGTTTTCGCACGTGGACGGGGAAGGGAACCGGATTGACAGGCGGAGCTTCGAGGACGGAAGCGAATTCGAGGTTGTCAAGAACTTCCCGAAGGAGGCGGACCTCCGCGGGGCCTTCGGGGCGCACGCCGGAACCATGAGGTACCGGGAGCATGGAGGGCTTCGGAGATGGGTTTTCACCCTGACGCTCGAGTGAAATCCGGCGCGGCCGGAGACTGAAAGGCGGAAGATGGGCGGCGTCCTGCACACGGTTTTCGTCGTCATGCTGTTCATGCTTTTCATGGTCGTGCTCCCGTTCGTGCTCATCGCGGCAACGCCCTTCATACTGCTCTGGCCGGGCAAGCGGCTTCCCGACGGCCGCCGGGCGAAAAAGGATGTCGAGGGAAGATACAGGCGCATACTGAAGATATGGGAAGACATCGGGAGGGGACTGCCCGCGTCTTGATATAGAGGGACTACCGCCGCATCCCCTGTTTCATAAGGGCCGCGGTCCTGCCTGTCCTCCGAAACCCCGGCTAATCACTCCTGTTGCTGCCGGCCCTCTGGATCACTATCCGGAAATCGACCGCGTCGGGATTGGATGCGATCTGCTCGAACGACCTTATTTCCCCTGACTCCAGGGGGAGGGGCGTCCAGGGCGCCGGGTCGTCCAGCTCGTATCCCGCGGCATCCCGGAACTTGATCTTGATTTCCGCATTGATCGTCTTGCCCGTGAGGTTCTTTAGCCTGCATCTGGCCCGTAGCATGCCGTTCACTTCGTCCTGGCCTATGTCCAGGACTCCCACGGATTGTTTCAAGTCCAGGTTCTTGTAGATCACCACCTCGGTGTCTTCAAGAGCCGGCCTGGTGGGCTGCGTCGCGCGGTAGGTACCGCCGCACCCCAGCGCGATCGCGCAGAGCGCCGCAACCAGGAAAAGCAACCACAGAGACCTGAAGGCCCTAAACTGTCCCGTCACCATGTGTTCCTCCTGCCGAGGTTTCAATCGTTCTGGAGCCGCTTTCCCGCGGTGACCTCCTCATAGACCAGAGTGCCCGGCGTGGGCGTGACCATGCAGTTTCCGCCGAAAACTACATGGGGTCCCTGTTCGCACCGGCAATTGCTTCCGCGAAACTCCACGTCCAGGTCCGTAATTATCCCCCTGTCGCTGAACAGACTCAGGAACTCGCCGTAGGTCATCGTATCGGGGACCGTTCCCTCATCCATATAAACCGCGAACATCTCCTCGGTCGGCGTGCAGCAGCATCTGCCTCCCAGAATCCAGGGCTTGTAGCCGGGAATGTGCCCGATGCCGTCGTGACAGTATTGAACCGGAGGAGGTGTGACATCCCGCTTCGGCATGACCTTGGGCGCGCAGCCCAGGATGCCCAGAGTGACCAGGATCAAAACCGGGGCCGTCACTACGGCATTCCGGGCTCGCATCATTCGTCTCATTCTCGCGCTCCTTTCCATGCAGGACTTGCCATCCGTGCTCACCGCTACCACCGATAGTCGGCGTTGGGCAACACGCGAGCGTATATCAGTTGAGCTTCCTCAAACGGGCGCCCGGTTATGTAGTACATGACCTGGTTGTCTATCGGGATCGTTGTCCCGTTCTTATCGACTGCTGTCAGCTCGATGGTAGTTGGGTCCCGGGGCACAGGGACGACGGCGAAGTGAACCCCGCCGGGGGCTATCGCCCATGCCCGCACATCGGCCTCAGTCTTCATAAAGAGTCCGGCGAAGGGGACCAGCTGGGATACTGCTTCCTTGGCGGCGGCGCTCACGACCTTCTTCTTGAGGTCCTCCCCGAAGCCGCCGGTAGTCGACGCCTGGTAATACATGTCTCCGGCCTCCTGCGCGCTCACGGGTTTCCTGCCGACGCCCCCCAGGCGCACGGTGCGCGCGGCGTACCCGGTCTCCTTCCACACCGCGAACTCGCCGATGAACACGTCGGGGTCCCGGTGCGGCCCCCAGCCCACGTCTATGATGAAAATCGCGCACGGCGTCGACCCGTCCCGGGCGAGGCGCTCGGAAGGCTCTGACAGCGATTCATACTTCTCCCAGGCTTCGCCGGCCTCGGTCTCGTCGTGGGCGAGGAGGCTGGCGCGCGCCAGGGCATACCAGCCCGGGGCGAACTCGGGCGCCAGCTCGAGCACCTTCCTGAAAGACACGCGCGCATGCTCGTAATCCCCGGACTTGAGAGCGCGCAGGCCGTCGAGGTAATGGGCCGGCGCGTAGTCATCGTCCTGCCCGGCGTCCTTGCCCTTGTCTTCTTCAGCGGCCTTGGCAAACTCGATCCGGGCCTCGTCCAATCTCCCCTGCTGTATGTAGGCAAGGCCGAGGTAGGTGTGGGCCAGGACCTTCTCATGGGGAAAGCCCCGGTACAGCCGGCCGCTCTCGGACTTGAGCATTTGCCCCGCGGCGCCCAGGCCGCCGATTTCGATGTCAAGGTTGGCGAGAGCCGCCTGAAAGCACATGCTTGCCTGCCTGTAATCACCGAGGGTCATATCAATCGACCCGAGCGAGAGCAGGACGAGCGGGTAGTCCTTGTCATCCGTCTTGCTTTCAAGCGGTTTGATTATGCTCTCGGCCTTGGCGGCCCGGCCCATAATGAACTCCTTCTGGCCGCTCTGGAGCTTTTCTTTGACCGCGCAGCCCGCCGTGAGCATAAGGGCGACCGCGAGCAGTCCGACCAGGAACTTTCGTTCAGACATCAGCGCTTCTCCCGGTTTGCGGTATAATGCAGGTTCCGCCCGTTCACCACTCAATCCAGGCCTTATCGTGCCGCTTCTTCACTTCATAGTCGTCGGCCCAGACCACTTCATTCGTCTCGGCGTCGGTCAGTTTCATCGACAGCCGGTAGTAGTTGAGCTGCGTCTTCCCCTCGCTCTTCTTTATGCTGCCGAGCTCGCCGTAGAGGAAGTAGTCGGCGCCCAGGGCCTTTCCGGCGGACTTGGCCCGCGACGGGTCGACAAACCCGCTGCCGCCGAGGTCGAATTCCTCGGCCATTGCCTTGACCTTGGTGCGGTCCACGAATCTCAGCGTCCCCGCCCGGAGCAGCTCGATCTGGAGCTTGTCGGATATCATGTCCGTGTCGATGTGCTCGGAGGTCTTGTTCTTAACGCTTAGCAGCGCCACTACCGGCGTCTCGGCGTCCGCCGGCATCAGTCTCGCCAGCCGGGACTGGAGCGAGTTGTACATCGATTGCGCCATCGTGCGCATGTCCGTATCGCTGAATTCCGAATCCATCTGGGTTGTCTCGCCGGGCGCGACATAGACCGACTTTCCCGCGCATCCCAGGACAGCCAATGACCCGACAAAGACGATTAAACACAGGCCGACCGGCCATGAGTAACGCATCTCCGCTTTCTCCCTTCTCCATAGACCCATCATTTTGAAGTACCCTCCCCGGCGGCCGCCTCCACTGCCTTGGCCGCCGCCTCCGCCAGGTAAACGGCGCCCTTGGAGATGGCGCCCTCGAGGCTTATATCCATCTGCCGGCATTCCTCCGAAAAGGCCGTCAGGATTTTGCCCGTCGATGCTTCGGCGACAACGAGCTCGAGATTCACGCGCACCGATTTCTGCCGGCCGAGCTCGCCTCGGGGATTGGCATCTGCGGTCAGATCGTCCACCTGGAAGCGGGCCAGCAGGGCATGATCGCTCTTGGCCAGTTTGGCGCCGGCCATGGCCGCGGTCCTGTCGAGATCCCAGCACACCTGGGATATGTCGACCTTTAGCACCACCGACGTGCCCTTGGCGTTCTTCACGGTCAACTCGCTGCCGGGCCCCACCTCAGCGTAGATCCTGCCGGTCCGCAGGTCCGTTTCCCCCTGCGCCGCGACCATGCTGTATTTGAGGTCTTCCCGGCTGATGAGCGGCGGCTGGCCGACGAGGGTCAACTTCATTCCCGTTTTGTCGAACGCAGCTACAACCTTGCTTGCCAGGAAGCTCGGCATCACGGGAGGACCGCAGGGGCCGCGGAACTCGACACAGTAGAGCACCCCCGCGAGTCTGACGCCCTCCCCGGCCCCTTCCGCCACTGAAGCGCCTTCGCCCTTCTGGCACAGGGCCGGAACCAAGGCGACGGCAATCAGGAGAGCGAAGATTGCCGCTACTGCCAGAGATCTTTCAATTGGACGCATTGCACATCCCCCTTTACGAGTTCACAACCGCGTCCCCACCGGGGCGACCCCCGGATGCAGGAGGCCGGTCAGAAGCACAAGCCGATCCCCGCCTCGAAGTCCAGCGTCTTGATATCGGCGGCGTCATTGATCAGCTGCTGCTCGTACCTCACCGAGAAATCAAAGAACGCGTTGGCCATGGCCTCAGGCCTCATCGTGTAGCCGAGGGCAACCGAGTAGGTGAAATAATTAAGAGTCGTATCCGAGCAGACGGCGCCGTCACCCTTGCAGCCGAACATGTTCACGGTCAGCCCGGCGCCCACGGCGATATAAGGAGTCCCGGAAGCCTCAGGGGCTGTCGGGAAGTAGGCGATGGCGCGCAGGGGAATCTGCGTCAGCTCGCTGTAATCATCCTCGGAGCGGGGGCCCGCAATGCCGGCCTGAAGCCCGAACACGATCGCGGAGCTCACCGGCACCCTGATGGTAAGCCTTCCCTGCGGGCCGATGGACCAGTAGTCCCCGAAATCACCGGTCGGTATGGTGACGCCGCCGGTTACAAGGAGGTGGGATACGCCCTCGTATGCCTGCCCGTAAACCATGCAGGGCAGGAGAAGGAGTACTGCAAGAGATGTTACGATGGATCTAGCGGTCATGGCATCCGACTCCTCTTTAGAGTTTCTACAGCCTGTTTTGCCGCCTCAATGGCAGCGCGCGCAGCCCGGCTCACAGCGGGGGCAGTCTAACACGTCCCTCAGAATCGTGTCAAGCTCTAGCGGCCCGGCGGGATTTCCATGTTGCGGCTGCGCGCAGTGCTGTTATACTCCATGATGAGGAGGAGAGTGGAATGGGATTGGCAAGCGTCGATCCGGCCGGGCCGAAGGCGCCGGGCTTTGTTCTGCTGTTTGCAGTCGCGGCCCTGTTCCTGGTGTCATGCGAGTTCGAGCCGGGCCTCCAGACGGACGGCGACTACGACGTGGTGATAACGCTGTACGGCATACACGCCGATTTCGCTTCGGTCCACACCTATCTGATGCCCGACTCCGTAGTGCACTTCGAGGGCCCTGGGCAGCCGGGCGGACCCCTGAGCCGGGACTATGATGACCTCATTCTCGAGAGAGTGGAGTACAATCTCCAGGCGGCCGGCTACAGGAAGGAAACCGCCCCGGAAGCGAATGACCCCGACATAATCGTGATGGTCTCAGCGGCCTCCTCCGAGTGGCAGGCGGCGAACTATCCCTGGCCGCCGAGGTGGGGATGGTGGCGGCAATGGCCCGGCGCGGAGGAGGACTGGTACTTCCAGAGTTCTTATTACAGCCGGGGAAGGGTGTACTCGTTCTCGGCCGGCACGCTGTTCATCGACATGGGCGATGTGAGGGACCCGGGAGAGGGTGATGACATAATGAACGGCATATGGACGGCGGCTATGAACGGCGCGCTTTCAGACGAGTCGCCGGGCAGGGCGCAGAGACTCGTCGATTTCATAGACCGCGCCTTTTCCCAGTCCCCTTACCTCGGGGCAGGAGAGTAGATGAAGAGCAAGTCCCTTCTTCCTGTGATTGTCGCGCTTATGCTGCTCATTCCCGCCTCAGGGGCCAAGGGGCAGAGCGCCCTTGTCAGTCTCGCCTGGGACTATTCGTTCCCCACCGGCCGGACGCGGGATTTTACGGGCGAAGCCACCTGGAGGAGTCTCGGTATAGATGCGAAGGGATTCGTCACGCCGCGTCTTGCCATAGGCGCTTCCTTCGACTGGCGCCTCTTCGATGACGTGACCGAAGGGACGGTCGAGATTGAGGACGGGAACGTCAGCGGCACGCTGGCCCGGCGGGTCTTCGCCATCCCGGTCCTGCTTACCTCTCACTACTACTTCCGGTCTTTCGGCGACCGCCCGAACTACCTGCCCTATGTCGGGGGAGGCGTGGGGGCCTATTCTATCGAGGAGAAACTCGAGACCGGCGTGTACACCGATAAGCGGAAGGCCTGGAACTTCGGCTTCTGCGCCGAGTTTGGGACGCTCTTTCCGCTGGGCTGCTTCCACATGCTGCTGCGCTTCAAGTACAATCATGCCTTCGAGAGCGGCGACGTGGCCCCGGTTTCCTGGTGGAGCGCCGGAATCGGAATCGCCAGGGCTCTTTAAGTCCGGAGTGATCACCGAAGACACTGAGATACGCAAGCCTGTATGGAGGGTGGAATGCGGTACGTAAGAGTTACAGCGATCATTCTCGTTGCGCTGGCGATCGGCGCGGGCTGCGGCACAGACCGCGGCAGCGATCTCGTTGTGGGGATATGGGAGGGCAGGCTTCAATACCCGGGCTTGGAACTGAGGATCGTCTTCAGGATCGAGAAATCGCCGGTCGGGACGCTTACAGCCTTCCTGGTGACCCCGGACCAGGATGACAGGGAGGTGCTCGCCAATCGCGTCGTATATCAGGACCGCGACCTCCACGTAGAAGTGGCCACCGTCGGGGGCGCTTTCGACGGGACCGTCATGGAAACCGACAATGTCATAGAGGGGGTGTGGACGCAGGGACGCATCACGCAGCCGCTCCTCCTGGCCAGGGTGGGTGAGATCTTCAGGCACCCGAGGCCGCAGGAGCCCCGTCCGCCTTATCCTTACGATTCCGAAGACGTGACTTTCGACAGCCCCGGCGCGGACGCATCCTTCGGGGGCACCCTCACCATACCGGAGGGGGGCCGCCCGCTGCCTGGAGTCGTGCTGATTTCCGGGGGTGGCGCCCAGGACCGGGACGGCACCATGCTCAGGCACCGGCCGTTTCTCGTCCTCGCCGACCACCACAGCCGCAACGGCATAGCAGTCCTCAGGTATGACGACCGGGGCGTGGGCGAGTCCGGCGGCGACCGCGCGGAGGCGACAACCGCTGACTATGCCGGTGACGCCGAGGCGGCCTTCCTGTACCTCAGGTCGCGCCCGGAGATCGACCCGGCGAAGATCGGGCTGATCGGGCACAGCGAGGGCGGGCTGATAGCGCCCATGGTCGCTGTGAGGGACAGCCGGGTCGCGTTTGTCGTGATGGTCTCCTCGCCGGGGCTCCCGGGCGACGAGTACAATTATCAGTACGAGGAATCAGTCGGCAGAGCTTTCGGGATGAGCGATGAGATAATCGCGGCCAAGCGTGACATGCAGGAACGTATCTATGCCGTCCTGCTCTCGGACGACAGCGCCCAGGTCGCCGCGGAGAAGATCAGCAACATCATGCTCGAGGCCGATCCCAATATGCCACCTTCGAGAATGGAGGGGGCCATACAGCGGTTCGTCTCGCCGTGGTTCCGCTTTGCGCTCGCGTATGACCCCGGGGCCACCCTGAGCAAGGTCAGATGTCCCGTCCTCGCGCTCTACGGCGGCAAGGACATACAGGTACCCGCGGAGGGCAACGCCGACGCGGTGGAGACCGCGCTCCGCAGGGGAGGCAACCGCGACTACAGGGTCGAGACCGTGCCCGGCCTCAACCACATATTCCAGACCGCCCGGACCGGCCTCCCCGATGAATACGGCAAGATCGACGAGACTTTCTCACCGGTCGCGCTCGACATCATCACGGAGTGGATACTCGATAGGACCAGATAGGTGCGTCAGTCGATATAGCCGATTGCCTTGAGCTTCCTTCTCAGCTCGGCTTGCTTCTCGTCCAGGGCGGAGGGCTCGCTGCCCGGATCGACCCAGAAGATCACGATGTCGGCGGGAGTTTCCGCGAATACTCGGCCCAGGTCCCTGCGGCCCAGCCTGGCCTCATCGGGGACCAGAGTCACCGGGAAGGTCACTTCGCGGACCCGGCTCCCTACCTGAACAGTGAGCCTGCGCGCTCCTCCTGCGCTGACGTCGAAGCCGGCCTGCGCCGGACCCGCCATGCGAAGCTCCACGCCTTCCCAGCCCGCGCCCAGGTCGCTCCTGAATGTGACGTTCTTCCTGTCGCCGGACGTCGCAAGCGCGTCGACCTCGCTGTCCTCAAGGGGCAGTATGTTATGACCGGCCGTTTCTATGAGCCCCTCGGGGATTTCGACGCTGCCCTCGATCGCGCCCCCTGAGCCCGCGTCTCTCCACGCGATGCCCCATCCGCCCGGATAATACGCCTCCATGGCCGTGAGGAGAATGTCAGTCATCTGCTCGACCATATCGGGCCCGGCGGCCGCCAGGTCGGCTGATTCGCGGGGGTCTTGCTCTATGTTGTAGAGCTCGGCCGTTCCGAAGAAGGGGTCCAGTATGAGCTTGTATGGGGGGCGGCGAAGGGCCTTCCTCTCGGGCCGGTGGGCGATCGACTCGGCTACATAGCAGGAGTAGGGCAGGCCGCTCGGCCTCAAATCCGCCCCGGCCGGCTCGAATCTCGAAGACATCATCGGCATCAGGCTTCTTCCCTCAAAGGCCGGCGGGATCTCGACGCCCGCGGCGCTGAGCACGGTCGGTCCGATGTCTATGAGGCCGACCTGCTCGGATATCCTCGTTCCCGCGTCCACGCATGAAGGGGCGAATATGACCAGTGGGACCTTCAGGCTCTCGTCGTAAAGCGTCTGCCCGTGCTCAATGCTCCCGTGCTCCAGAAACTCCTCGCCGTGGTCGGCCGTGACGATAATCATGGCCTCATCCAGCCGGCCCCAGGCCTCCAGCGAGTCGACCAGCGCTCCTACGGAGGCGTCAGTCCTCACGATCTCGCAGTCGTAAAGCGCCTTTATATGCTCCATGTCCCGGTCGGTAAGGCCGATATCGGCGATCCTTCCTATCCTGGCTTTCTTGAGTATCCTCAGGGAGGAGTCCCCGAACCGCAGGCGGTACTCGCCGTTGTATTCGGGGTCGAAACGGTTGATGCATGCGGCGCTGGCCCTGTAGGGATAGTGCGTGTCGTAATGATGGACAAGCAGGAAGCACTTCTCGTCCCGGTGCCGGCGGAGCCAGGTCACGGCGGCGCCCGCGAGCTCCATGGCGGCGACCTTCTCCAGGACGTCCTTCTCGCCGCCTATGACGTAGGACTCCTCAAACCCCTGTTTCAGCCCGAGCGAAGGCGTATAGACCTTGGCCGTGCTCATGGCGCAGGTCCGGTAGCCCGCTCCCGCAAGCACCTCGACGAACGTCTTCTCGCCGGCCTTCATGGGCACGTTCCTGCCCTCGCTCCTCTTGGCGCCGTGCTGGGACGGGAAGGTCGAAGACAAGACGGTTGCGACCGACGGCAGCGTCCAGGGCGCCTGGGCCACGGCGTCATCGAAGAGCGCGCCCCGGGCGGCGAGGTCCGCTATGCGCGGGCTGGTGGGGCGCCCGTAGCCGTAGGCGCTCAGGTGGTCCGGCCGCACGGCGTCCATGAAGATCAGAATCACGTACCGGGGCGCCCCGGGGCCTTCACGGATGAAGTAGGCTGCCACCGTCGCCACAATGAGGATGAGAACAACGAGCAGAACCACTCTCGACCTTTGCATGGTCACATTGTAATTGCGCGGGCGGCCGGAGTCAAGAGTGGCGAGGGGCCCGTTTATTTGGTAAAATAGAAGGTGGCACATTGTCTTTCAGTCCCGGCATGACGTTTCGCACCTGGTTCGAAAGGAGCACAGGATGAGCAGGGCCGTGTTGTTGAGCACATTTCTTGTCCTCACCCTAGCCTTAAGCGCGGGAGCCGCCGTGGTCGAGCGGACCGCGCATGATGAAATGGTAATCGATCTGACCTTTGAAAGCCGCCAGTTCTCTTTCGAGAGAGTCGACGGCTATGACCTTATCAGGACCGATGGCATGGCCTGCCTGCCCGATGAGGGCGCGCCGGCCCTTCCCCGGTACCCGGTGCATGTCACTCTGCCCTACGCCAGCCGCGTCGTGGACGTGAGCATCGAGAGCATCCGGGAGACGGAACTGGCAGGGCGTTTCAATATCCTGGCCACCCAGCCCCCGACGGTGCTGGGAGAGGTCCCGGCCCGCTGGGTGGATGGCGACCCTGCCGTCTATGGCTCAAACGCCTACTGGCCCGTCGAACTGCTCGAGGGCTACACCCAGGGGTTTATGGGCAACAGCAACCTTCTCAGCTTCCACGTCTCGCCGCTGCGCTATAACCCCATCACGGGCTCGATGATGCTGGTGACGGACATCAGCGTGCGCGTCTCGCTGGAAGATTCAAGGCCCGTGCGGCCGGTGCGCCGGGCCCTCAGCGGCCCGGGCGCCATGACGGAAACGGTGAAGAAGATGGTGTCCAATCCGCGGGACGTCGATTCCTTTGCCGCGGACATCGCGCCGGCGGCGGCGACCCAGCTTGCGCCAGGCGACTACGAGTATGTCGTCATAACCCAGGATTCACTTGTCGCCTCTTTCGGCCCCCTGGTCGACTGGAAGACGGAGAAGGGCGTGCCTGCGACGTGCGTGACGGTGCAGTGGATCGAGGCCAACTATACGGGAGTCAACATCCAGGAGATAATCAAGTCGTTCATAATGGATGCCTACCAGACCTGGGGCACGGAGTATATCCTCCTGGGGGGAGACACCGACCTCATAACAAGCCGATGGGCCTATGCCATGGACTGCGAGATGGGCGTACCCGGCAACAGGATACGGGCCGACCTCTTCTTCTCGGACCTCGACAACTACTGGAACGACAACGGCCTCAGTCCTTACGGGGAAGTCGATGACAATGTCGACATGTACCTGGACATCTTGGTGGGCAGGGCGCCGGCGAACAGCGTGGCCGACGTCGAGACCTTCGTCGACAAGGTGCTTCTCTACGAGCTCACCCCCCCGGACGACTATGTCCTCAAGATGCTGATGGCCGGGGAGGTGCTCTGGACCAACCCCCTCACGGACGCGGGGGTCGGTCTGGACATGATCGACGAGGATTGCGTGCCGCCGAGGTACGACCCCATACTGAAGCTCTACCAGACCGCCGGGACCGAATCTCGCGAATCGGTGCTGACGGCCATGGTGCAGGGGCAGAACTACGTCATCCATGACGGCCACTGCTTCGACTACGTGATGGGGGCGGGCGACGGATCGATCTTCATTCCCGACGCGGATACCGTCAGCAATTACCCGCGCAATTTCATCCTGACCTCCATCGGATGCTGGCCCGCTGCGATCGACAACGACTGCATTGCCGAACACTTCATGAACAACCCGGGCGGCGGGTGCGTCGCATTCATAGGCAACTCGCGCTATGGCTGGGGCTCTCCCGGTAACCCCGGCTTCGGCTATTCCGACTACTTCCAGCATGAGTTCGTGCGCAGGATATTCGTTGAGGAGGACGCTCACCTCGGACATGCGCACGGCCTCGCGAAGGCGCGCTATGTGCCGTTCGCCGCGGGAGAGAATGTTTTCCGTTATTGCATGTATGAATACAACCTTCTGGGCGACCCGGAGATGCCCCTCTGGACGGACGTGCCCGTTGCCATGGAAGTCGATCTTCCCGAGAACGTGATGGCGACGGACGGCGGCCTGAGGGTGACCGTTAGCGATGCCGCCGGCGCGTGCGCGGGCGCTCAAGTCTGCGTCACCAACGGCGGCGATGTCTATCTCAGGGCCTCAACCGACCTGGCGGGATCGGCCGCCTTCGTCATCGATACGGCGAGCCCCGAGTCGCTGCTCGTAACGGTCACGGCTTACAACCACATTCCGCTTAAGACGCGGGTGAACGTCGTGACGCAGGGCGTTCATCTGGGCTGGGCGGGCTGCCAGGTCGCGGACGGCGCCGATGGTATGGTCAACCCCGGCGAGACGGCGGTCCTGGAGGTAACGGTGAAGAACTACGGTACCGAAGACGGCGAGGGCGTGACGGCCCTCCTGCGCTCGAAGGGCGCAGGCTGTCTGGTGACCGACAGCACCGCTTACTACGGGCCGGTCGGGGCCGGGCAGGAGGCCGGCGCCGGCGAATTCGAGGTCGCCCTGGACGGCGGGCTCGAAAACGGTGACGTTGTCATGCTCGAGCTGACGCTCACCGATACCCTCCTCGACACGTGGACGGCGGAGCTTCCGCTGGTGGTGGCGGCGCCGGTTCTCGAGGTCTCCTCCTACGGCATAGACGAGCTGGTCGGCGACGGCGACTTCATAATCGAGGCCGGCGAGGAGATACTGGTTACACTGCAGATTCACAATAGCGGCCTCACCTACTCCACGGGAACGGCCGGGCTGTCCACGGCCGACCCGTACCTTTCGGTTTCGGATTCGGTCACGACGAGCGGGAGCATCGGCGCCGGCTCCTCTGGCTACACGCTGCACAAGGTGTCGGTCTCAGGCGGAGCCCCGGAGCCCTACGTCGGCCTGGTGGCAGTGGCCCTGGAGGCCGGCGACGGTTCGGTGTTCGAGGACAGCATATACGTCGCCGTGGGAGACCTCTGGTTCTCGGACGACTGCGAGGCCGGAGAGGGCGGCTGGACGCGCGCGGGCGCGCCCGACCTGTGGCACCTGTCGTCATACAGGGCGCATTCGGGGACGTATTCGTGGCACTATGGCGTAGACTCTACGCATGTCTATCCGCGGAATTCGAACAGCAGCATCACGTCGGTCAATCTGATGGCCGGCGAGGAGAATACGCTCACCTTCTGGTACTGGTACGATCTTACGACCTATGGCAGCGACGGCGTGTACGTGGTTGTCCATGCAGGCGGGGAGGCCGACACGGTCGAGTTCATCGGCTCAGGCGGCGCGCTTAACAACCCGCCGCAGGAGCCGCTCAACATCAGCTCCGACTGGGTCGAATGGAGCATGGATATAGCCGATCTCGCTCCCGGCGATTCGGTGCGCGTCGAGTTCGCGTTTTACAGCGACAATAGCGACGAAGCCGAGGGCGTCTATCTCGACGACATCGCCCTGAGGTCGCGTACGCCGGAGAAGACCGGTATCGGCGACATCGCGGGAGAGCCGGGAAGGGACGTTATCGCGGTGCTCCCCAATCCCGTCCATGACGGCGCGCGGATACTGATGGCCCCGCATTCAGCCGTCCTCGCCCTCTGCATTTATGACGTGGAGGGCAGGCTGGTCAGCGAGATCGTCAAGCCCGCAGGGGCGCAGTCGGTTTCCTGGGACCTCACCGACTCGGGCGGCCGCCGGGTGGCGCCCGGGATTTACCTTGCAAAGGTCAAGGGCGGCGCCTATTCTTCGACCAGGAAGATAGTCGTACTTCGTTAGACTTGGAGATGAGTTGACGGCAAAGCAGAGGAGCAGGGTCCCTGAGGCGGTGACGTGGATGTTGCTCGCGCTGCTCCTCTCATCGAGCGCGGCGCGCGCCGGGCAGGTGCGGCTTCCATTCTCCCGGTACAGGCTCCCCGACATATCGACGGTCGGCGGGAGCATTGAAGGCGACGGGATGGAGAGCCCGGTTCTCGCAGGGGGGGACGGGGATAGCGGCGAGGAGGAAGCCTCCGGGACGGGCAAGAAGATAGCCGGTGCCGTCGTGTTCGGCAGCGGCCTGCTGCTCTGCTCGTGGGGAATCGTTGACTGGCAAACGGGGGATACGCAGTGCTGCCCCGCGCGGAACACCGAGAACGTCGCTAAGATCGTGGTCGGGGTCGTGCTTGTAAACGCCGGGCTCGTCTACCTCATTGCGGGCGGCCTGTAGCCGCAGGTGCGAGTATGGGCGAGACAAGCAAGCTGACGCTCGGCATAGTGCTTGTCGCGTGTTCGGTCGTTCTGCTTTTCCTCCACGCCTACTCCTATAACTACGTCGTTGATGACGCATACATCTCCTTCAGGTACGCCCGGAACCTGGCAAGCGGGGACGGATTGGTTTTCAATCCCGGCGAGCGGGTCGAAGGTTACACCAATTTCCTGTGGGTCATCATTACGGCCCTGGGAATGCAGGCCGGGCTCGACCCCGTGCCGCTTTCAAAGGCGCTGTGTTTCGCGTTCTCGGCTCTCACGCTCCTTGCGATCTACCGGTATGCGCGCGAGGTGTTCGGCCTCAGGGGCCCCGTGAGACTGCTCGCCGTTTTGCTCACGGCCGCGAGCCCGGCGGTCGCGGTCTGGAGCCTGGGCGGCCTCGAGACCACCTTCTTCAGCCTCCTTGTGACGCTGGCCGTGCTGAGCCACATGAAGAGCCTCAGGCGCGGAGAAGTGCCGCTCCGCTCCTCGGCAGCCCTGCTGCTGGCGTCGCTCACGCGCCCGGAGGGTCTGCTTTTCGCCGCGATTCTCTTCGCCGATCTCCTGAGGACCCGCCCGGGAGCGCGACGGGCCGCGCTGTGGCTGATGCCGTTCGCCGCCGGGTACTTGCCGTACTTCATCTGGCGATACTCATACTACGGCTACCTGTTTCCCAATACCTTTTACGCCAAGACCGGAGGGGGCCTGGGTCACGCCTCGCGAGGCCTGGCCTACGTGAAGGACTACTTCGTTTCGCCGAACGGCTGGCTCTATGTCCTGGCGCTGCTACCCCTGTTTCTGGGCCGGCGGAAGTGGGGCCTGCCCCTGGTCGTCTGCGGGCTGTGGGTCGTATACACGGTCCTCGTGGGGGGCGACGGGCTGGCCATGCACCGCTTCTTCGTTCCGGTTATCCCGCTCCTCTTCCTGCTGGTGGCCGGAGGGCTTGATGAATTCGCCGGCCGCCTGGCATCCTGGCGCGGCCGGGGGGCGGCGGGCGCGGCTGTGGCGGTCGTTATCGCCGCGGGCCTCCTGTCCACGTTTTACCCTTCGGTCTCGAGTCCCGGGAGGGACTTCGTAATGGAAGACAGGATAAGGGTCCAGGGCAACTGGGTTCCGATAGGTAAATGGCTCAGGGGCTACGCGAAGCCGGGTGAGTCGGTCGCCGTTACGGCAGCGGGGGCGCTTCCTTACTACTCGGGTCTCTATACAATCGACATGCTGGGCATCAATGACGTTCACATAGCCCATCGCGATATGCCGCAAGGCGAGGCGGGAATCGCGGGCCATGAGAAGCACGACATGGAGTACGTCCTCGGCAGGCGGCCCACATACATCTTTCACTACCCGTTCTTCACGCGCCGGGCCGTCATCACCCGCGACCAGTTCGTGACCGAGTGGAACCCCGGCATGGCGGAGCTTTTCGAGTCACAGGAATTCAGGCGGCTCTACGAGCCGGCCAGCGAGAAGTTCGGTGGGGCCGTGCTCAACTTCTTCAGGCTGAAGGGGGCTTAGCGGCCGCTACATGGTCTCCGCGAACCACCTCAACGTGGCCCCGATCACCTGCTCTTCCCAGTGCCCGGAGGCGAAGGTATGGTCGGCTCCGTCCACAACCACGAGGAGTTTCCTTCCCCCGGCGCTCTCATGCAGAAGCTGGCTGTTGATCAGCGAGACGGTCTGGTCCTCGCTGCCGTGCAGCAGGAGCACCGGCCCTGAGTATTCCCGAATGGCGCCCAAGGGGTCGTAGTAACGGATGCTCTCGAAAAAGGCCTTGCCGCGCCTGAACCCCCCCATGTCGACGTAGCCGTTCTTCTCCAGGGCCTCCCGGAAATTGGCCGGCAGCCATATGTAAGGGTCCTTCGACGTTTCGCCGTCCTTTTCCACAAGGTAGTCGGCGAAGGCGGTGGGGGCCCAGAGGACCAGTGAGACGATTTCCGACTGCGCGGCTATGCATGAGGCCACGCAGCCGCCGAGGCTGTGGCCCAGTAAAGCCACTTTCTTCCCGGCGATTTCCGGCATTCCCCTTACCACTTCCAGCGCCTTGAGCGCGTCGCTGATCTCGGATTCGACGCTGATGTCCTTGAAATCGCCCTCGCTTTCGCCGGAACCCCTGAAATCGAACCGAAAAGCGGCCGTCCCGCTGCGTGCGAGCTCGCGCGCGGCCTTGACGAAAAGGAAGTGCTCGCCTATGCGGTCGCCCGTGTAACCATGCAGGAGGACGACGCATGGCGCCGGTTTCTTGACGTCGGGAGTGTGGAGCATGCCGAAGAGTTTCATCCCTTCGTTCTCAAACTCGACGCATCTTTCTCTCACGCGGCCACCTCCACACCGATTCTCTCGGACGCCATACACGTTGTCCAGCAATTAGTTGACAGCGCGGAACGAATCTGGGAAACTCCGGGTGCCATTCTTCTCTTCGGAGGTTACTTCAGAGTGAGAATCCTGGGGATTGCAGCATCCAGCCGGAAATGGGGTAACACCGAATGCTCGGTCAGGATGATCCTCAATTCAGCCCGTGCCTCGGGCGCGGAGACCGAGTTCCACCGGCTCGACGAATTCAATCTGCTTCACTGCACCGGCTGCCTCAGGTGCGTTTACAAGGACGGCTGCCCGCTTCCCGACGACCTCTATGAGTTCCTCGACCTGTGCGAGGCGGCCGATGCCCTCGTGCTCTCGGCCCCGGTCTACTTCCTTTCGATAAACTCCCTGCTGACCGTTCTGATGGACAGGCTGCTTACCACCGATGCCCTGCCCGCGGACCGCGTGCGGCGCCCGGCCGTGACGGTCAACATCCTGGGAAAGAGGGAGTGGAGGGGTGTCGGCAGGAGTTATCTCAACATGACCGCGTGCCTTCTGGGTTTCAATCTGGACCGCAGCCTCGATGTCGTTGCCGAGGGACCGGGTGACGTCCTGATGCACAGGGTCAACTGCGAGCGGCTCGAGGCCGCCGGCAAGGCCCTCGCGGAGGGTGATGCATTTCCGGAGGGCCCGGGGAAGGGGCTGTGCCCGGGCTGTATGAGCGACTTCTTCCGCATCGAGCCTCCGCTCATCATATGCCCGGTATGCGGCTCCCGGGGCGACCTGGGCGCATATGCACAGCGGGGCGCGTTCGAGGATGCGGGTTCAAAACCGAGAATAGGCAGGAGGTGGCTTCAGTGGCATGTCGACGACTGGCTGAGGCCTTCCGCCGCCAGATACATGAAACGAAGACGTGAAGTTCTCCGCAGGCTGCGCGAACTCAAGAATGCGAGCCTGCATTTCGAGGGAGGAGAGAAGCCGAATGATAAGTAAAATACTGGCTGCATCCGACGGTTCGACTTCGTCGATGGAGGCCGCCAGGGCGGCAACCGTAATCGCCGGGGCCTTCGGGGCGAAACTCACGATCGTCACGGTCGCCTACATCCCCCGGATGTACAAGATCGACCTGAGCGACGAGATGGAAAGGGCCTATGTGGATGACTGGGAGCATGTGCTCAAGGACACGCTGAAGGTCGCGGGCGAGGCCGTTCAAGCAGAGACCAAGCTCCTTCGGGGTGGCACTCCCGCGGAGGCCATTCTCGACGAAGCCAAGAGCGGCGGGTACGACCTCATCGTAATGGGCAGCCGGGGCGCGGACAACCCGGGCGATAAGGGTATGGGAAGCGTGGCGACCAGGGTGGGCGCGCAGGCGCACTGCAGCGTACTGGTCATAAGATGACCGGCGGGGCCGAGGCAAGGAGGGGAGGATGAGTCTTATCCTGGTAATCAACCCCGGCGGGGGTTCAACCAAGATAGCGGTGTACGACGGTGATGACTGCGTTATGAGCCGCAACATTGCGCACCCGCCGGAGATCCTGGGCCGGTTTGCGGACACCTTTTCGCAGAGGGAGTACCGCGAGGGGTGCATCATGAAGGTGCTCGCCGAAGAGAATGTCGGCGTCGAGAGCCTGGACGCCGTGGTCGGAAGGGGCGGCGCCTTAAAGCCGCTGGAGAGCGGGACCTATGAAGTCAACGAACTCCTCATGGAGGACGTCAGACGGGGCAATGTGCAGACCGACCACGCCTCCAACCTGGGAGCGCTCATGGCGTTCGAGATGGCGAACCCGCTGGGCAAGCCCGCGTACATGGTGGATCCGGTCTCGGTGGACGAGTTCATAGATGAAGCCAGGTTGTCGGGCCATCCCAGGATGGCGAGGAAGAGCCTCGACCACCCGCTCAACGCCAAGATGGTCGCCAGAAAGGCCGCGGCGGAGCTCCGGACGGCCTACGAGAAGATGAACGTCATTGTTGCCCATCTCGGGACCGGGATCTCGATAAGCGTTCACCGGCGCGGCAGGATAATAGACGTCAACTGTGCTCACGACGGCGGTCCCTTCTCCACGCAGCGCACGGGCACGCTGCCCGTGACGCAGCTGATGGACTGGTGTTATTCGGGCGAGCTCACGCGGGACGAGATGTTCGCGCAGATAACGAGCAAGGGCGGGCTCTTCGCCTACACGGGAACGGATGACCTCGTGAGAGTCGAGAAGATGGCCGAAGGCGGCGACGGAGAGGCCGGCCTTGTGCTCCGGGCCATGGCGTATCAGATCGCAAAGGAGATTGGCGGCGGAGCCACGGCCCTGAAGGGCAGGGTGGACGCCATAATCTTCACGGGCGGGATCGCGCACTCTGAGTACATGGTGGGACTCATTCGCGAGCGGGTCGATTTCATCACCGCGAACATCTTCGTCTATCCGGGCGAGCACGAGATGGATTCGATGGCCCAGGGGGCCCTCCGAGCCCTTCGGGGCGAGGAGGAACCCAGGCAGTACAGATGACCCGCGGCGCCCGCATACCGGTGCTCATGACGGTGCTTGCCGCGCTCCTCTGGGCCACGTCATTCAGCGTCATAAAGGTCGGGCTTCGCCATATCGAACCCTACTCCTTCCTCTTTCTGAGGTTCCTCGTAGCGACTGCGCTGCTCGCAGCGATGGTCTTGGCCTCGGGGAAGGCCAGGCTGCTCGGGCGGTACCTGGCCGGCAGGTACTCGTTCGTTCTCGGACTGGCCCTGGCCGCGAGTTTCGCCCTTCAGTTCCGCGCCCAGACGGAGATCCCCGCCTCCACCGCGGCTATCATCATAAACTCGAGCACGCTGCTGGTAGCGCCCCTGTGCGTGCTCATACTTCACGAGCGCATCGGGATCCGTAAAGCGATCGCGCTAGTGCTGGGCATCGTAGGTGTCTACCTTATAACCGCAAGGTCCGCCGGCGCCGGTGCGGGCGGCGCCACCTGGCTCGGGAACGCGCTGATCTCCGCTTCGGCCGTCTCGACCGCGCTCTATATAGTCGTTACCAAGCGGGCCTTGAGCCGGAAGATGCTGGAGGAGTTGCCCTTGCTGACCGCTGTCTTCGCGTGGTCGCTGCCGGTTTACCTCGCCTTGGCCGCGCCGCGTCTCGGGGCCGGAATCCGCGCGGGGACCGAAGCGTGGCTGGCCATAATCTACCTTGCCGTCTTCACGAGCGCCCTGGCCTTCCTCCTGTGGGCGAGGGCAATAAGGCGCATAGGTGCGCTCACGTCCTCCGTGGTGCTTCTCTCGGAGCTCGTGTTCGGAGTTCTCATAGCGCGCGTTTTCCTGGGCGAAGGGCTCACCGCCGTGGCGATTGCAGGGTGCGGGCTCATAGGCCTGGGCATAGTAATAGTGGGGCTTAAGGAGTAGGCATCAATCGCCGCTGAGAATGGGCCTGAGCCGGTCCGTGATCTCCTCAATCTCATCGGCTTCCAGGGCCCTGCCCTGATGCGCGAGCCGGTAGAGCACCAGCCTGTAGTCTTCGCCGTCGTAAATCACGGAAGACTCAGCGCCCGACTCGTCCAGCAGTTTGACCACCGGCACGAGGCTCGGCGACGTCGGTTTCTGCACCACGCCGATAAGGGTATAGGATGAGCCGCGCCCCGCAGAGCTCATATCGATGTTGCGCCATGCGACCTGGGGCACTTTGCCTCCGGACTCCTTCCAATCGGCGACCAGCTTGACCCCGGCCTCCACCTGGGAGAAAACCTCATCGTCGCTCACCGTCGGCGAGATGACGAGCCTGTCGCCGAACCTCGCGAGCACCTGGCGGGCGAGATCGACGTCGAGTCCCCTGTCATTCGCCATCAGGGTGATGCGCCCGGTGCGCGCTCTCCGGAGCTGCCTGCCAGTGCGGTCGAAAATCCTGAGCCGCGGGCCGATGTCCCTGGCGTGCCTCAGTGCCTCCTCTATTTTGACGAGTATCAGCTCGTCGTCATAGGGGCCCCGGGGCGACCCGAAGAAGGCTTCGAAGTTGATCCAGACGTCGATGATGGCGACTTCCTGCAGGCTCGAAAAGGTCCCGTCCTTGTGCTGGACTATCGAGGGCGGGTCGGGCATTGAAGCCTCGAGGCCCTTTATCTTGTTTATCTCCTCGATGCACTTGAACGCCTGGCCCCTGTCGTTGCCGGAGGAGACGACGATTACCTTTACATTCGACCGGCTATGCGGGTGCATGTAGACCTGCGGGATCTTGATCTCGCGTTCTTCTTCCAGCATCGCGGGGCAGATCTTCCTTCCCACGAGCTCCACTCCCGGCGAGATCCTGTTGCATGCGGGGGTATCCTTGAAGGCCAGGATCTTCTGCGTGAGCTCGACGCGGTGGTCATGCGTAAGAGGCATGCCCTTGGCGTCGACGAACTCGATCCTCAGGACGTTTATGCCGTCCCCGGTTATGAAGGCCTTATCGTACTTCCTCTGGTAGCCGGGGGCCACCTCCTCAATGAGCCGGAACACGTCGCCCATCGACAGGTCGTGGCCGTAGGCAGCCACTGAGACTCCCGTGAGGTCTCCCGCCGGGGTGCTCACGTTGCCCGCGCTGGCGTAAACCTTTCCGGTTTCCCTGACGCCCCGTATGAAGCCGAAGTTGGCGCTGATCTGTTCGGCAAGGTCACCGGGCGTGCGCTCGGTCAGATAAGCGAATGTCCTGGAGGCGAAGAACCTCACGGCTTCACCCTTGCGCCCGAAGAAGGCCTGGTGGTCGGACGGGGCTGATATCTTCTTGAGCTCTTTTGCGACAAGCGAGTACTGCTCGGCCTTCCTGGTCTCGAGAATCAGGAGCTCGTCCTTTCCGGTCTCGGCCGTGGCGGCCCGTATCAGGCTCTGCTGTATCTCGTTCTCCAGGCCCAGAAGATGGTTGAACTCCTCGTCGTCCCCGGCCTCTATCTCCATGAACACCAGGCCCACGCGCTTGTCGGGCTCGTCAATCACTATGGCCTCGCAGAAGGCCACGTTGAAGCCCTTCTCGTGGAGGGTGCCCGTGCAGGAGTTCAGAAGGCCCGGCCAGTCCAGCGCGAGCACGGCGAAAGTGACCGACGGCATGCTGACTGCGTGCTTGAGCGGCCTGTCACTGATGTATATCTCTACGCGGCCGGGGTGCCGGAGGTCGCGTTCGATGAGCTCGATGGCAATGGCGAGATAGGGAGGCGGCATCCTCGCGGGGTACTTCCCCGAGCTCTTGAGCAGCTCGAACGTTCTCTCTACCGTCTCCTCATCGATGCCTTTGCCCTTTAGAATCTGCTTGACTCTGACGAGCAAAGCCTGCCTCCTCAGTCCTCCTCACCAGGGGGCGGGGGAGGGGGCAGAGTATCAAGCGTGGACTGCGCCTCTCGCGCCTCCATTGTCGTAGGATACCTCGATACGACTATCTTGAAGTATTCCCGGGCGGTTTCAATGTCATCTATCTCAATATAGCAGAGTCCGAGATTATACATTGCAGGCGGGACGCGGTCTCCCGACGGATAGTTATCGAGCACCTTCCTGAGCTCGGCGATGGCATCGTCGTAATCGCCCAGGAGAAAGTGGGACCGGCCTATCATGAACTGCGCGTCGTCCGAAAAGTCGGTCATGGGGAAACCGCTGACGAAGTCCGAGAACCCCGCGATGGCCGACTCGAAATCGCCCTTGGTGAAATCCACGTAGGCTGTCTCGAACAGGTGCTGGGCAAGCGACGCCTGGGCCATCACCGAATCGTTCCGCGCGGCCGCGCCCCCTGCGGGGCCGGGTCCCGTGGCGCCCCCGGCCATGCCCCCCCTCAGGGTCGCCTGGGATATCCGGTAGCGGTTCTCCTTGACCAGCGCCTCGAGTATCTCCACGCGGGTCTGGAGCTCGTCCATCCTGGATCCCATGTCCGCCCTCTGCGACCGGTAGGGAACCGATTCCTTGCCCACTATCGAGTCCATCTCCGCTATGGCCCTTCGGCTCATGGCGAGCGAGTCCTCAAGTGACGCGATGGTCTTCTCCTGGCGGGCCGCCTTGGTTTCGATCTCGTATATCTGCCTGCCGTAGCAGCCACTCTGGAGCGCTACCGCCGCGAGTAGCAGCAGCAGGCCCGGCAATCTCCATCTGGTCATTCTGACTTCCCCTGTTAGGTTCCCGGCTCTACTTGGTTACGACGAACTGGGCCCTTCTATTCTTCGCCCAGGCTTGATCGTTGTGCCGGGGATCAAGGGGCTTCTCCTCCCCGTAGCTTATTACGGATATCCGGTCTTTTGCAATCCCAAATCCCACGAGGTAGTCCCTTGCCGAGAGTGCGCGCTTCTCGCCCAGCGCCAGGTTGTACTCCTCGGTGCCCCTCTCATCACAGTGGCCCTCTATGAGAATGCTGAAGCGCGGGTGGTCCATCATCACGCGCGCGTTGGCCGAAAGAGTCGACTTGGCATCGGCCGTGAGGTCGTACTTGTCGTATTCGAAGTGGATGTTCTCCAGCTTGATGTCTTCGGGCCGGACGGGTACAACCGGCTCCACCTCGCGCTCCGGAAGCGCCGCTTCCCTGGCCGCCTCCGCGGCGGCCCGCTCGGCCGCCAGGCGCTCGGCCTCATCGTCAACCTTGACTTTCTTCTTACCGCAGCCCACGATCGAGAGGGCCAGAACCAGAACCAGCAGGATCGTAATTACTCTCATGACTCCTCCTTGTCTCTACTCCGCTGCGAGGCCTGCGGTCCTCCGGTGACCCGGCAGGGTCGACCAGCTCGGGTTCCTCGGCCTCACCAGTCCGTCGAATACCCTGGTCTTGTTACCGCCGTCGCGGTTCATAATGTAGATAGCGGAATTGCCTCCCGCTGTCGAGCAAAAAACCAGATGCATGCCGTCCGGTGACCAGTCCGGGTCTTCGTTGCTCCCCGAGTAGGTCAGCTGGGTCGAGCTTATGCCGAACGGGTCAGCCGCGAATATCTGGAAACTCCCCTCTATTCGCGACACATAGGCTATGAGGTCGCCCTCCGGCGACCACGAGGGAGAAGTGTTGTAATAGCTCCCGTAGCTTATGCGCCTGGGGGAGAGGCCCTGGACATCGGTCACGAATATGTGCGGCGAGCCCGCGCGGTCGGAGGTGTAGGCGAGCTCTATGCCGTTGGGCGCCCAGGTCGGGGACGTGTCGATTCCCGAGTAGTAAGTGAGACGCTTCCTCTCCATTCCGTCCAGGGAGATTATGTAGACCTCCGGATTGCCGTCCTTGCTCAAGGTCAGCGCGACCCTGGTGCCGTCGGGCGAGAAGGAAGGGGAGGAGTTCAGGCCCTCGAAAGAGGAGAACCTGGTCCTGGCCATGGTGATGACGTTGACTATGTAGATGGCCGGGGTGCCGGTTTCATAGGACAGGTAAGCTATCCTGGTCCCGTCCGGAGACCAGGCCGGGCCCATCACGATGCTGGGCGTATCCGTGAGCCTCTTCAGGTTTCTGCCGTCGATGTCTACCATGTATAGATAAGACTGGCCCTTCTCGCCGGCGACAAAAGCGATTCTCGTGTTGGCGATGCCGTGGCGGCCGGTGAGGGCGTACACTATGTCGTCGGCCACTGTATGCGTAAGCCGGATAATCTCGCTCGACGGCTCGCGGTACCTCCGGCTGAAGACGGAAGCCCTGGAGTTGAAGTCCTCGAGTTTGACCCCTGCAGTGACGTCTCCGCCGTCAAGGCCGATCTCCGATTCCACCAGTGCGAGCAGCCCCCCCTCGGCCACGTCCACGATCTCGAAGTAGCCGGTGATCTTGAGGTCCTGCTTGAGCGTCTCCATGTAAGTCTCGTACTTCTCGCGCGCCTCCCCGGCGGGCTTCTTCGCGGGCTCGGCGAAGCCGATCTTGATCCTCGTGAAAGAGTTGCTCGTTATCCTCAGATGTACGTCGGTCTGGCCCAGGCATGGACCGCCGGTCCCGAGGCTGAGCAGCGTAAACATCAAGGCGCACAGTGCCGCAAACAGGCCGAATCGCCCGCGGCTTCTCTCGTTAAGGCTGTTCCGATGTTTGCTCGAATTCAAAGTGCACTCCCAACCAGTTGCTCTTGAAACCCGCCGGCAGCGGCGGCAGCGGGTCGCACAGTTTGACTGCCCTCAAGGCGGCCTTGTCGAAGAGGTCGTATCCCGATTTGCTCTCCACCTTCGCGTCGTCTATGCCGCCGGACTTTCCGACCCTGAAGTATATCACGGATGCAGTCGCTCCGGCCCCGCCCGAGATGGGCGGGGGGGACCAGTTCGTGCTGACGCGTTCCCTGATGATCTCCAGGTAGTAGGCGAAGCGGAAGTCGGGGTCGTCGACCCTCACGCTCGATCCCGCCGTCGAACCCGACTCCTTTTTCTCGGGCTCGGCCTTCTTCTCGGGCGGCGCCGCCGGCTTCTCCTCCGTCTTCCTGGTGGTGGTCTTCTTCTCAGGCTTGTACGTCATCTTGGGCTCGGCCTTCTTTTCGGGCTCTGGAGCCTTCTTCTCCTCCTTGACCTCGACCTTGGGCTTGACCGGCGCCGGCCTGGGTTTTTCCTCGGCGATGAGCTTCACGTTCAGGACCTGGGTCGCCACCGTCTTGCCCGTCCAGATGGAGGGGAGCACGATCGCCCCGAGGAAAACCGCGTGGACTATGGCGGAGGTCAGCAGGGAGGATCTCAACGTCTTCGGGCCTCCTCGTCAAGCTCGGTCACAAGCCCCACTTCGACGATTCCCTGCTTTCTCGCCTCGTCGAGCACCTTGACCACCGCGCCGTAGGGTACCTGCTTGTCAGCCCGTATGAGGACGCCCTTCGTGCCCCCGGCCTTGGCCGCCTCCAGGCTGCGGCTGAGTGCCGCCAGGGGTACGAGGTCCCCGCCGATCGAAAGCGCGCCGTCCTTGCGGATGGTAATCGTGAGGGTCTCTCTCCTCTCTAAGGGTTTGGACGAAGCTTCGGGAAGATTCACCTCGATGCCCAGCTGCATTAAGGGCGACGTGATCATGAAGATGATGAGGAGAACGAGAGTCACATCGACCAGGGATGTAACATTTATCTCAGAGAGCAACTTCTTCTCGCTCAATTTCACCTTGGATCTCCCTTTCCGCGCGGTTTGCAACGCGAGAGATGAATGATTCCATGAGAGAAGCTTCGCGGCGCACCTGGCTCACGAAGTAGTTGTAGATGATGAGGGCCGGTATGGCGGCCCCGAGTCCGAACACCGTGGTGATCAGCGCCTCGGCGATTCCCGAGCCCACCACCGAGAGGCTGGCCGATCCTACGGCTCCCATGTTCAGAAACGAGTTCATGACCCCCCACACGGTGCCGAAGAGGCCGAGGAACGGGGCGACGCTCGCGGTGGTGGCGAGCACCGTGAGGTTCCGCTCCATGTCCTCCAGGATCTCTCCCGCCTTGCGTTCCATGGCCCCCAGGGCCGCACCGGTGAGGGTGCGGGCGGTGTCGGGCCTTATCTCCTTTATGGCACCGACCTCGTCGTTCAGCGTCTCCTCGCCTGCCAGGATTATCCGGGCCAGGCTGGAGTCTTTGCTGCCGGAGACGTAGCGCTTGGCCTGGAATACGGAGAACTCCCTGGGGAGCCCTGCCATGAAGCCCTTGTTGAGCCTGGCGTTCCTCTTCAGGCGGCGGAACTTGTCGATGGCGATCGCCCAGGAGATCATGGATAACACCGCGAGCACCAGCAGGACGACCGTCGCGACAAGCCCGGAATTGAGGATAATGTCGCCGACTCCGGGCCTGGATGTAACTAGAACGGCGAGAATAGAATTCACGTCTGGCACCTTCCTTGACGTCGTAACGTCCAAGTTGGCGCCGCTTCGAAGGGCAACCCAACTCTATCCCGGGGCCGCGAGTTTGTCAAGGCAATTCGTGGGCGGGCGGGGAGTATAGTGGGCGCGGCTCCTCCCCCGGCGGCTCCTTTACTACACCGAGTCTTGG
>CAZSBE010000032.1:18504-29815 GCA_964604955.1 uncultured bacterium | reverse complement strand
ACGCCCGTGCTCGGCCCGGGCCGCTGGCTCACGACGAAGACGACCGGCGCCTCGCACTGCGCGGCGAGACTCACGGCCTCAGCCATGAGCGCGAAGCCGCCGCCGGCCGACCCGACCATGGTGCGGGCGCCCGCGTACGCGCCTCCAATGGCCGTAACCGCGGCCGCGATCTCGTTTTCGGGATGGTATGTGACGATTCCCAGCTCCTCTTCATGCGCGGCGAGGTAATGGAGTATGCTGGTCGAAGGGGTCATGGGATAGGCGATATAGAGGTCGAGCCCCGCTGCCGCGGCGCCGAGCGCGATGGCCTCATTGCCCGTCATCAGGGGGAGCGGCTCGGCCGGCCCCTGCTCGATGTCGAGTTTGGCGTCGCCGGCCTGCTCGTAGGCAGCCTTGGCGATGGCGAGGTTGGTCTCGGTCTCTTTCTTAAATGAGGTCGTTACCAGGCCCTCGAGAGTCTCCCACTTGAGGCCGAGCATCTTGCCCACTGTGGCGAAGGCCGCCGTGTTCCTCATGATGGGTTTGCCGCCGGCTTCCTTGACTATGCTCGTGAATTTCATCCCCACGCCTTCGGCCTTGAAGGCGTCGGCATCGTAGACTATCGTACCCCCGTCCTTGAGACGCCAGGTGTCCTTCTTGATCGTGTCCTCGTTCAGGGCAACGATGAGGTCGACCTGGCTCGTGTTGGCCTGGATCTGGCAGCGGCAGGCCCTTATGAGGCTGAAGTTGTGGCCGCCTCTTATGAGGGACGGATAGTCATCCCAGAAGAAGACGTGATACCCCAGCTTTCCAAGCAGGCCCGCGACAAGGCCGCCGATCTGGCGGATGCCGTCACCGGCCTGGCCGCCGATGAGGATTGAAAAGTCCTCCATGACGCCCTCCGATCGTGGGTTCGGTACGGATTGGCTATTCTTTGCTTTATACACGGCGCGGCCGTTTTAGATCCGGGCGCATAATGCCGGCCGCGTCAGGCCCGGCCGCGCTAGGCCTTGGCCAGCGCTTTCATTATCTCTTCGATATCGGGAAGTTCCGAGACCGGATAGACTTTCTTCCAGGCCACCTTGCCGGCGGTGTCCACGATGACGACCGCGCGCTTGCTGGTGCCTTCGACGTCCCTGAAGAGGCCCAGTTCCGCTGAGTACCCACCATGCGGCCAGAAGTCCGAGAGAAGCGGGGTCTTCTCGACTCCCATGTCCTTGGCCCAGGCGTGCTTGGTGAATGTGCTGTCGATGCTGAGACCCAGACCCACGCCGCCCAGCTCTGCTATCTTGTCGAACTTCCCGTCGAGCTGCTGCATCTGCGTGGTGCATAGTCCCGTCCAGGCCAGGGGATGGAAGCTCAGTATTACCTTTTTGCCCTTATAGCCCGAGAGGGTGTGGTCGTTGCCGTTATGGTCCTTGAGTTTGAAGTCGGGCACCATGTCCCCGACGTTGATTTCTTTCGCGTTCACTGAACTCCTCCTTACATCACAGGTTGACCTTCAGAGTGAGCCGTAATAAGGCACAATCGTTAGATGCAGGCTCGCGCTCTTGCGTTGCTATGTGACTCCAGTCTATGGAGCCTTAAGGCATCCAGCCGGGTTTGCGTTTTTCAAGGAACGCCGTCATGCCCTCCTGGGCCTCGTCCCCCGTGCGGAGCTCCGCAATTACTTTGGCCGTGTACTCCTTGGCCTCGGCAAGCGGCATCTCGGCAAGGTTGCTTATGAGGTCCTTGGCCACGGCAAGCGCATGCGGGCCGCTCGTTAAGAGATTGGCCGCGTATTCTTCCACCCTGCGCGTCAAGTTGGCATGCGTCACAACGTCGTTTACGAGCCCCAGGCGCATGGCCTTGTCGGCCGATATTCTCTCGCCCGTGGTGAAGAGCTCCCGGCAGGACCTCTCGCCGACCTTCTTCATGAGGTAGGGTCCGATGCAGGCCGGCACGAGGCCGATCTTGACCTCGCTCAGGCTGAACTCGGCGCGGTGCGAGGCAATCACGATGTCGCATGCCGCCACCAGGCCGTTGCTCCCGCCTATCGAAGGCCCGTTCACCCTCGCGATGGTCGGCTTGGGGAGCATGTAGAGGTTGTACATGAGCTCGGCCAGCTCCAGCGCGTCCTTGTAGTTCTCCTCGAAGGTGAAATCCTTCATCCTCTTCATCCAGTGAAGGTCTGCGCCGGCGCAGAACGCCTTTCCCCTGCCCGCGAGGACGAGAAGCCGGATACCGTCGTCATCCTTCGCCCGGGCCAGGACGCCGAGGAGCTCGCTTATCATGACTTCGTTGAAGGCGTTTCTCACGTCCGGGCGGTTCAAATAGACCCAGAGGACCTTGTCCCTGACCTCAACTTCCACCGTTTCATGGGATCCGTAGGCTGTCACTTTGACTAGTCTCCTGCCGGCACGGCCTTGAAGCCGTAACAGAGTATGCCCGCCTCCCCTTCTTCCTTCACCTTCCTGAATTCGATCCTGACCGGCATGCCGGTCTTGAGGTCCTCGATCGGGCAGTCGGCTATCTGGCACTGAATCTTCACGCCGTCATCGAGCTCGATGATCGCGATGGGATACGGTGCCTCGTCGGTATACTCGCAGGGCGCCACGCGAATGACGGTAAAGGTCTCGACCTTGCCCGTGTTCGCGAGCACCACAGTCTCGAAGGTCCTGCCGCCGCAACCCGCGCACACTATGCGCGGCGGGAAGTACACCTCCCCACAGCCCTTGCATTTGGCGGCCTCGTATCTGTATCGCTGGGGTATCTCTCTCCAGTATCTGGCTGAAGTTGACATCTATGCTACCTCCAGAATATGCACCACGGAGCTCGCACCGGACCCACCCATGTTCTGGGTCATGCCGCGCCTGGCGCCCTTGACCTGGCGCTCGCCGCTCTCGCCGCGGAGCTGCTCGACGACTTCGACGATCTGGGCGACGCCCGTGGCGCCGACCGGATGGCCCTTGCTCTTGAGCCCGCCCGAGGTGTTGACCGGAATCCTGCCGCCAATAGCGGTGTCTCCGGCCTCGGTGACCTTGCCGCCCTTGCCCTTCTCGGCGAAACCCAGCGCCTCGAGGGTCATGATCTCGGCTATGGTGAAGCAGTCATGCACCTCCACGAGGTCAATGTCGCCGGGCTTGACTCCGGCCATTTTATAAGCATCCTGCGCGGCTTTCTCCACCGCGGCCAGCCAGGTGATGTCCTTGCGCTGGTGAAGCGCCATGGCGTCGGTGGCATGGCCCGAGCCCGTCACCTTGACGACCGCTTTCCTGGCGACCTTTCCCGCCATATCGAGCGGGCAGATGATCGCGGCCGCGGCGCCGTCGGTAATGGGCGAGCAGTCCAGAATGGTGAGAGGGTCTGCAACCTTTACCGAGCCTTCCACCTGTTCCGCGGTGACCTTCATGCGGTACTGCGCGTTAGGGTTCTTGGCGCCGTTCGCGTGGTTCTTCACCGAAACCATGGATAGCTGCTTTCTTGTGGTGCCGTAGCGCTCCATGTGAGCTCTCGCCATCATGGCGTAGAGGCCGGGGAAGGTGACGCCGTTATAGACCTCGTATTCCTGGTCGGCGGCCGTCGCGAGCGCGAAGGTGGCGCCCCCGCCGTCGACGTCGGTCATCTTCTCCACACCCCCCACGAGCACGATATCGTTCATGCCCGATGCGACGTCCATGAGGCCGCATCTGAAGGCGAGCCCGCCCGAGGCGCATGCGCTCTCGACGCGCGTTCCCGGCACGGGCGCCACGCCGAGGTAGTCGGCCACGAGCGCGCCTATGTGCTCCTGGCCCACGAAGAGACCGGAGGACATGCAGCCGGCGTAAATGGCGTCTATCTTATCCACGCCGGCGTCGTCAATGGCGTTGAGCGCGGCTTCAACAAAGAGGTTGCGGAGCGACTTGTCCCAGAGCTCGCCCCACTTCATCAGTCCTACTCCTATTACTGCAACGTCTCTCATAACCCTATCCCTCACTCTGTATATTCGATTATTCGCCCTTGCGGATCTTGCGGCGGAGCTTGGCGTACTCGCCGTACTGGATGTATCGCTTGTGCTTGTCCAGGTAATCGGTGACCTTGAAAGCCAGGTCCTGTACTTCCTTGATGCGGTCGGTGACGCGGAATATGAAGCCGTCGCTCCCCGCGCCCGAGCCGTAAGAGCACATGAGTATGAGGTCACCCGGCCTGGCGACGTCCAGCGTTGCCGAAAGGCCCATGGGCGAAGAGCCCGAATATGTGTTCCCGAGCCGCGGGCAGAGGAGACCCGGCTCTATCTGCTCAGGTCTAAAGCCGAGCTGCCTGGCCACCGTAGAGGGGAACTTGCCGTTGGGCTGGTGGAACACGGCATAGTCGAAGTCTTCGGGCTTGGTGCCGGACCTTTCCATGATGCCCCTGGCGCAGCCCGTTACGTGCTTGAAGTAGGCCGGCAGGCCCGTGAACCGCCCGGCGTGGCGCGGGTAATGCATGTACTCACGGCGCCAGAAGTCGGGGGTGTCGGTCATGAACGAGTAGGTGTGCTCGCAGTCGGCAACCGTGTTCTTCTTGCCCATGATGTACGCCGCGGCCCCGGCCGATGCCGAGTACTCGAGCGCGTCGCCGGGCGCTCCCTGGGACGTGTCGGCGCCGATCGCGAGCGCGTAGTCCATGGTGCCCGCGTCAACCAGGCTCAAGGCCACGAACATGCCCTCCGAGCCGGCCTTGCAGGCAAACTCGAAGTCGGCGCAGTGTATCTCTGGCGTGGCGCCTATGGCCTCGGCCACCACCGTGCCGCTGGGCTTCACCGCGTAGGGGTGGGACTCCGAGCCGATGTAGATGGCGCCTATCTTCTTGGGGTCTATCCCGGCCCGCTTGAGGGCGTTCCTCGCGGCCTCCACCGACATGGTAATGACGTCCTGGTCGGCCGCAGGCACGGATTTTTCCTTGAGCATGAGGCCACGCTTGTAGCTGGGGGCGTCCGCGCCCCAGACCTTCGCGATCTCCTCCACTTTGATTCTGTAACGCGGAGCATAGGCCCCGTAGCCTACTATTCCCGCCATATCTCCCTCCCTTAAGAGCAAACAGACGAGTGTATTTCGGGTATCAACTCAATTCCCATTGATGATGCTAAAGCGGGCGTCCAGGCTGAAATTTAACAGAAACCCGCGTAGTTTGAAAGCTCAAAAACCCTGAGGCCGGCCCGCCCCTTGTGCAAATCGAGACCTGACCCCTTGACCTGCGAGACCTGACCCCTTGACCTGACCCCTTGTGCAAATCAAGACCTGACCCCTATAGGGAGGTGCACGGTGAAGGTCGTTCCTTTCCCCTCGGCCGACTCTATGTCTATCGAGCCGCGGTGCTCCTCTATGATCTTCCTGGTGACCGGAAGCCCGAGGCCCGTGCCCTTGGAGCCCTTGGTCGAGAAGAAGGGCTCGAATATGGTCTCGATCTTGTCCTGGGGTATGCCCGATCCGGTGTCGGCTATCACGATATCGAACTCGCCGTCGGACTTCCTCAAGGCCGAGACCTCCACCCTGCCGCCCTCCGGCGTGGCCTCTATGGCGTTTCCGACGATGTTGAGGAGGGCCCGCTTGGCCTGCCTCACGTCGAGCTTCACCGTCCGAAGGCTCTCGTCGGTCGTAAAGGCCAGGTCGACGCCCATTGTGGCCGCCCGGTCGGCTACGAAGGCCCGGAGCTCCTCCATGAAGCCGGCAAGCTCCACTTCCTCATAGTCGGGCTCCCGCTGCTTGGAGTAGTCGAGCATGTCAAGCACCAGGGTCTTTAAGAAACCCGCGTTCCGGTTGAGCATGTCCCAGCCCTTCTCGAGCTTTTCCGAGTTATTGGACTCGAGGGCCTTCTGGGCGATGAAGAGGCCGCCGTCGATGCCGTTCAGGACGTTCTTCACGCAGTGGGCGACGCCCGACACCGTCTGCCCTATGGCGGCGAGGCGCTTGGACTGCTCGACCTGGTCATATAGGCGGGCGTTCTCGAGCGCGATGCTGACCTCAGAGGCCAGGCCCGTCATGAGCCTCAGGTCGTCCTCGCTGAAGATTATGCCGCCCTTTCCCGAACTCACCTCCACCATGCCGATAACGGTGTCCGCCGCGAGAAGCGGGACGCACATTATGGACTTTATCCTGAGGTCCTGGAGGCTCCTGGATTCGGCGAACCTCTCGTCTGAGGTGGTGTCGCTGCAGAGGACGGCGCACTTCTCCCTGAGCACGGCGTTTACGACGGTACTCGAGAGCTTTATCTCGCCGACTTCCCCCTTGCGGTCCAGCGCCGCGACAGGCAGGAGCTCCCGGCTCATCCTGTCCTCCACCAGTACCACGGCCCTGTCGGCCTTGTCGAATACCCTGAGCAGCATGTCGAGGAAGGTGTCCGCGATATCGGACGTTCCGAGCCGGCCGCAGAGTTTCTGGCCGAGTTCGTAGAGGTTGGAGAGCCGCTCGGTGGCCGCCCCTGGGTCCACCTCGCCGTCCTTTATGTCCTGGCCCCGGCCTATCTTGCTGGCATCGAGCGAAGTGAGTATGGTGGCCTCCCCGCGATGCTCTGCGGGCCGCGCCGCCGCCGCCGCGTGGCCCCCGGCGCCCGCCGCCAGGCCCTCGATCTTCACCGTGAACTTGCCTATGACGATGGTGTCGCCGGAGGTGACCTGCCTGCGCACGACCTTCTGGCCGTTCACGTAGGTGCCGTTTCTCGAACCGAGATCCTCAATGAAGGCCTCGCCGTTCTTGATCTCGAGCCTGGCATGCTTCCTCGAAATGGTGTTGTCCTCGAGCGTGATCTCGCAGGAGTCGTGGCGCCCCAGGACATAAGAGCCCTCGGCGGCGTCGACCTCCTTTATCCTCTTTCCCTCCTCAAGAACGACTATCTTGACCAAGTCCTTCGCCTCCATGTGTGCGGCCGGGGCGGTCCCGGCCGGGCTTTTTGATGGTCTCTACGGCGGCTTGCCGGCGTGAATCCTCACAATCGTACACTTTTTCCGGGCCCTCTGCAACGTATAGGTGGCGCCAATAATATTGTTGACACCCGGGGCCCCAAAACCCATAATTGGGGTCTAAACCATCCGGTGAAGTATGACACAATGTGGGACCTAAGGAGGTACGGCGTATGCCCAAGAAAGTACTGCTAGTGGACGACGAGCCCGATGCCGTTGACTTCGCCAAGGAGATCATCGAGTCGATGGGCCACACCGTGGTCTTCGCTCATGACGGCGACAGCGGGATCAAGAAGATGCGCCTGGAGAAACCCGACCTCGTCATCCTGGACGTCCAGATGCCGGGCAAGGACGGCTTCGAGGTGTTCGGCCTCATCAAGGGGGACGAGGAGCTCAAGGCCACTCCGGTGATCATGCTCACGGGTATCAGGGAAAAAGTCGGACTCGGCTTCTCGGCAGACGACATGGGCAAGTACATGGGTCAGAAGCCCGCGGATTACGTGGAAAAACCCATTGAACCCGCGAAACTGCAGGCGGCCGTAAAGAAGGTGCTCGGCTCGTAGTATCGCGGTTGCTGGTATAGAGCCTTACAGGAAACCCATATTTCCGGATCTCTATTACTGGATCTCTATCTCCGGATCTCTATTGCTATTACCGGTATATCCCGTCAGGTCCTTAATTCCACCAGTCCTCAGTTCAGGACCACGAGCTTCTTTATAGCCGACCAGCCGGTGCCCTGCTTTACGAAGTAAATGCCCGGCGAGACGAAGCTGCCGCTTCCGTCTCTGAGGTCCCACACGGCCCCGGATGAGGGCATGTCGAGGTCGGCGACGATGCGTCCCCGGACGTCTATCACAAGCACCCTGCCGGCCGTACCCGGCGCCGGCACGAACTTCACGGTCTGGCCGATCTGGACGGGATTTGCGAACGGCATGACGACCGGCTCGCCGCCCCGTGCGGGAACCCCCGAACCCAGCACCTCCACAGAGTCCCTCTGGCTCAGCTTGCTCCACTGGCCCTCGGCGTCACAGGCCCTTACTTCGTAGAAGTAGGTGCCGACGTCCTGCCCGGTGATGTCGTACTCGGTCTCGGTTATGTCGCTCGCGAGCACCGCCGACGAGGCGAATTCCTGGACCGGGAAGATGTCGTCGACGTAAATGCCCTCTTCGAGCACGTAGCCGTCGGTTTTGTACCGGAAGCGCACCAGGACGGTGCTGTCGGCCATGGCCCCCAGCGGGAAGGTGGCTTCGATCCAGCCTCCCGAGCTTCCCGTGATGCCGTTGCCGGCATTGGCGCCGTTGGGGTTATAGGTAGTCGTGATGCTTCCGGCTATGGGCCGGAAGGAGGCGCCTCCGTTGGTGGAGGCCTCCACATAGGCATAGTCCCAGTTCGTCTCAATGTCGTACCAGGTCCAGAAGCGCAGCGTATCATCGGACCGGACGTCCATGCCGTACTTATACATGAAGGTTGAGTTCCGGTCGTTGGTCATGCCGCCGTAGAAGCTCGTCGTTGATGAATGGTACCGGGAGGTCCTGAGCTGCCACAGGTTCTTGTCCCAGTGAATCCAGTCGCTCTCGCAGTCATCGAATATGCGGCTCGAGCCCGTCCGTTCGACGAGCGAGTACTTGACGGCGGGGTTTATGGTATCGGGGGCCGGGGTCGACCAGGTGACGGTGTAGGAGCCGTCATTGCTGTCTGCCAGCGGGCCCAGGGTCGGGACCGCCGGCGGAAGCACGCGCCTGGGCTCATCCGCATAGTCCGCCATAACGAGGGCCGGCTCCAGGTTCTCAGCGCAGTGCTCGATTATCTCGGACGCGGGCGGGTAGAACTCGTCCCCCACCTCGACGGTGAGGAAGTACACCTTGTCCTTGGTCGTCCGCTCGCCCCACATCCAGTCGTCGGTGCCGCCGTTGGCCGGGTATAGCGCCGTTATGGGGCCGGCGAAGTAGTTGTTGAAAGTCGCCATGCTGTCGGCGATGCCCTGGAACACGTCGGCCTCGTCGTTCACCACGTAGTCATAGCCCCACGGGTATATGATGAGGTCACCCGATGAATGATACGAAATACCGGTCGAGAACTGGACCGCCTCGCCGAGGTTCTTGATGGCCTGCGTCTCGGGCTCCGAGAAGCCATAGGGGCCGCGGTACGTCTCGTTGCCGGGGTCGGGGCTCGAACCGCCGTCGTCATAGCCCCACTCGTAGCCGTAGTTGCGGTTGAGATCCACGCCCCAGGTGCCGTCGCCGTTGTCCCTTCGGTTCTTGCGCCAGTCGCCGACATGCTGAACGTATTCGCGCCCGTCCGGGTTCACCATGGGAATGATGTAGAATTCGCGGTTGTCAACGAGGTAGGTGATCCTCGGGTCGGAGCCGTAATTGTCGACGAGGTGAAAGAGAATGTAGAGGGGTATCTCGGAGGTGATGACCTCGCGCGCGTGGTGCATGCCGCAGTAGAGCACGCGGGGCTCGTCCTCGGCGGTCCCGACATTGTCGGAGACCTTGATGCCGTATATGGTCCTGCCCTCCCAGGTGTCCCCGATGGAGTCCACCCTGCAGATGCCGGGATAGAGGGCTTCGATGCTGTCCATCTCGGCGTTCACCTCTTCCCAGGTGTGATACGCGGTTCCGACGTCGAGAGTGGCCCGCTCCATGATGTACCGGTCGACGTCAGCGATGATGATCTCGTGATTGGGGGCGAGCGCCTTGAGCTCGCCCATCCGCTCGGCCGGCACCATGATATCCGCGTAACGCCTGTTTGCCCTCCCCACCACGTCGTCGAACTCGGAGATCACGGCCCTGAGGTGCTCGAGGTCGTCGAAATAGACCCTCACCATCGCCTTCTGGCCCAGGGCCGAAGACACTAGAACAACGAGAACCAGTACTGCGGTGAGAAAAGCTGTGCGGCGCATGCTGGGGCCCTCCATTTCACGATCGACCTGCTTTCAAACTGAATCAGGGCAGCAAGGCTGCCCCGCAATCTGCTCTTCCCTTCCATTATACTACACGAAGGCCCCAGGTGTCAACGCGCCAGACCCTGTCATATGCGGTCAAGACTCACCGTGTTTTGCCGATATTGGGTGTGACAGGCACCCGGTATACGACGCATGACCCTGTTTGCGTTTGGAAACCGATACCGAAAGGCAGGGGAACATGGATAAGCTGCTCGTAGTCTCGCTCGACACCTACAGGAAAGACAACCTGGGCAAGGTCGTCGGCGGCACCCCGATCTCGCCCTTCATGACCGAACTTCAGAACACCTCCATCTACTACGGCAACTACTACGCCAGCTGCAACTGGACCATCCCGTCGTACGCGTCCATGTTCACGGGCGAACCCACGGTCTCCCACAACTTCTGGGGCTACAGGCTATATCCCGGCCAGCCCGTGGACCTCATATTCGACCGTTTCGTCGAAGCCGAGGTGAGGCCGTCGCTCATCTGCTGCGGCGTGCTCGCCGAGTCCGACATATTCCAGTACCGCAGCCAGCGCTACTTCGCGTCAACCTACGACACGCGCAAGCTCGACGGCATGATAAGCATGATAGCCAACCGGCTCAAGGAAAGCGACATGGTCTTCTTCCATACTTTCCTCATGCACGACTACTTCCACCACTACGACTACACTTCGGAGCATTACGGGCTCAAGCGGCGCCATGAATTCATAGACGAGGAGCAGTCGCGCGTCATGGGACAGAAGATGAAACTATGGCGCGAAGAGCATTTCCCGCTCACGATGCAAGACCTCGAAATAGTCGAGAAGATGTACTACAACGAGTGCCTGCTCGTAGACGACTTCATGCGCAGGCTCGTCGAGGTGGTCCTGGAGCGCTACCCGGGCCTGGAGATCATGGTAAACTCCGACCACGGCGAGTGCTTCTCGCACTGCGGCAAGAAGGCCTTCGACGGCAACTGGGGCAAAACCGAAAATCCCCTATGGCATCACAGCACGGGTTTCTGCTTCGAGCAATTCGAGGTATTCGCGATGCGGCACAGCCGCAGGCTCGGTGGCGGCGTCGTCGACGATACGCTCATGGACCACGAGGACTTCTACCAGATGATGCTCGGCAAGTTCGGGCTCCGGGACCGTCCCATCGGCGGCAAGGCGCACAACCTGGTATCCACTTCCTACGCCAGGGTCGGCTTCGCCGGGGTGCTCGAACGCGGCGAGGTATATCTTTACGACCGCAACCGGGATTTCGAGTTCATCCTCAAGGACAACCTCTACACCAATGATATCGGGGAGCCCCTGGCCGACAGGGTCGTCGGCTGCAGGGAACTCCTGAAGTCCCGGAACCGCGACGTCTCGTCCTATGCGGAGGCGAGCGAAGAGGTGAAAGCCCGCCTCAAAGGTTTCGGATACCTCTAGGAGCGTGGCCCGGCTGACAATCCGGGCATGTCACCCGAGTATGCCGCCTGAGCAGGCCGTCTGAGCATGCTACCTC
>CAZSBE010000032.1:5002-18404 GCA_964604955.1 uncultured bacterium | reverse complement strand
ATGCCGCCTGAGCAGGCCGTCTGAGCATGCTACCTCAGTATGTAGGAGAACTGCGCGGTGACCTCCAGTACGTCCTCCGGGAAGTCCCTGGGCAGGGGCAGGAAGGGCATCGACAGCTCGATGGCCCGCACGCTGGTCCTGTCCAGCGAGAAGTGGGCGTCGCTGCCCAGGATCACCAGGCCCCTGACCGTGCCGTCCCGGAGCACCGTGAAGCTCAGTATGGTGGTGCCGCTCACCATGCCCATATGCGTGAAGGCATAGGGCGGGTGCAGGTTCTTTTCGACTTTCCGCTTCATCGCCAGCATATAGGGCGCGAAGTCCCACTCGTAGGTGTTGAAGCTGACTCCGCCCTGGCGCGTAAGGCTTGAAACCAGGTTCCTGAAATCGACGGACCGGGCCGGGATGCGGTAGTGCCGGTCGGAGTCGGCGTTCTTGAGAAGGTCGATTGAGGCGAGGTCGCCCATGTCGAGGGCTGCGAGGTCCCCTATTTCGCCTTCAGGCCTCTCCTCGCCGGGCCTCTGCTCGCCGCCGGGCCCCGACGCCTGGGCCGCCGGCTCATCGTATGTCTTGAACATGAACTCGCCGGGCGAATAGGGGATGTGCAGCTCCTGTGTGGTCATGGGGTTCTCGTCCGCCGCCCGCGTGCTCCTGTCGGAAACGAGATTGGTCGGAGCGTCGGGCTTCTCCTCCGGGAGGAAGTCGGGTGTTTCTATGAGCTCGAAAACGAACCCATCGTCTTTCGCCTCGATGGGGGCGCGCCTGTGCGCGCGATTGAGAAGAAGGTCGGTCGCGGTCCAGGCCAGAAGCAGCAGCACATGGACCAGAATCGACACAATGAACGGAGTTCTTGTTCTTCTATCTCTCATGTCGCAACCGCGTGGTTACAGTACTCCCTCACACACTCAGACGGTAGTCAGCCGGGCGCGGTTCCCGCAGGGGGTCTGAATATGGGCAGACCTGCCCCATCCGGTAAGCTCTAACCCCCGGACGGGCCGCCCGGTTCCCGGAAGCCCTGGACTATCAGCCCTTCTTGAACTTGAGTCCGCCTGCCTTGGGGTCCACGTCGACCTTCACCCGGCTCCCCTCTGGAAACTCCCCTTCAAGCAGTCTCAGCGCAAGCGGGTTCTGTATCTCGCGCTCGATGGTGCGCCGGAGGGGCCTGGCGCCGTAGGCCGGGTCGAAACCTTCCCTTGCGATATACTCCTTGGCCGCATCGGTGAGGCTGATGTCGATCTTCTTCTCGCTGAGCCTCTCTCTAAGGTCCTCCGCCTGGAGGTCCACGATCTTCTTGATGTCGTCCAGAGTGAGGCTGTTGAATAATATGATCTCGTCCACCCGGTTGAGGAACTCAGGCCTGAAATGGGCCCTCAGGGCTTCCATGACGCGCTTCCTGATCTCCTCGTCATCGCCCTCGAGGTCGCGGATGAACTGGCTGCCGATATTCGAGGTCATGATGATGACGGTGTTCTTGAAGTCCACCGTGCGGCCCTTGCCGTCGGTGAGCCGGCCGTCATCGAGGATCTGCAGGAGCAGGTTGAACACGTCCTGATGGGCCTTCTCGATCTCGTCGAACAGGATAACCGAATAGGGCTTTCTGCGTATGGCCTCCGTCAGGTAGCCGCCCTCCTCATAGCCGACGTATCCGGGCGGCGCCCCGATGAGCCTGGCCACCGAGTGGCGCTCCATGAACTCCGACATGTCCACGCGCACCATGGCGCGCTCGTCGTCAAACAGAAACTCGGCGAGCGCGCGCGCCAGCTCCGTCTTGCCGACGCCCGTGGGTCCCAGGAATATGAACGAACCGATGGGCCGGTCAGGGTCCTGCAGGCCCGCCCTCGCGCGCCTCACGGCATTGGAGACGGCCTCGACGGCCTCATCCTGCCCCACCACACGCTGCCTCAGTCTCTCCTCCATCCTGACCAGCTTCTCGACTTCACCCTCCATCATCCTCGCGACCGGTATTCTGGTCCACGTGGACACGATCTCGGCGATGTCCTCCTCGTCCACCTCCTCCTTGAGCATGGCCCTGTCCTTCTGGAGCTCGGCGAGCCGCGCGCTTTCCTTTTCGAGGGTGCCTCTGAGCTCGACGAGGTCCCTGTACCTTATCTCGGCTACGCGGTCGAGATTGCCTGAGCGCTGGGCGGCCTCCTCCTCGATGCCCGCCTTCTCTATGTCTTCCTTGATTCTCCGGATGCGCTCTATGACTTCCTTCTCGGCGTGCCAGTGCGCCTTCATGCCCCCGCTCTTCTCCGTGAGATTGGCGATCTCCTCCTCGACCTTCTCGAGCCGCTCCCGGGACGCATCGTCCTTCTCCTTGGAGAGCGCCTGCTTCTCGATCGCGAGCTGCATTATGCGGCGCTCGATCTCGTCAATCTCGGTGGGCATGGAGTCTATCTCTATCCTGAGGCGCGATGCGGCCTCGTCTATGAGGTCGATCGCCTTGTCGGGCAGGAACCTGTCGGTTATATAGCGATGCGAGAGGACCGCGGCGGCAACCAGGGCCGTGTCCTTTATCTTCACCCCGTGATGCACTTCATAGCGCTCCTTGAGGCCGCGCAGTATGGCGATGGTGTCTTCCACCGAGGGCTCCCCGACGACCACCGGCTGGAATCTCCGCTCCAGCGCGGGGTCCTTCTCGATGCGCTTGCGGTATTCGTCGATGGTGGTCGCTCCGATGGCGCGGAGCTCGCCGCGGGCGAGCGCTGGCTTGAGCATGTTGGAAGCGTCGACCGCGCCCTCGGCTCCGCCTGCGCCGACCAGCGTGTGAAGCTCGTCGATAAAGAGGATCACCTTGCCCCCGGCCTCTTCGATCTCCCTGAGGACCGCCTTGAGCCGCTCCTCGAACTCGCCCCTGAACTTGGCGCCGGCGACCAGGGCGCCTATGTCCAGCGCGATAAGCCGCTTGTCTTTCAGGGTCTCGGGCACGTCGCCCGAGATGAGCCGCTGCGCGAGTCCCTCCACAATGGCGGTCTTTCCCACGCCGGGTTCGCCGATCAAGACAGGGTTGTTCTTGGTGCGCCGCGAGAGCACCTGGATGACGCGCCTGATCTCATCGTCCCGGCCTATCACCGGATCGAGCTTGCCCCTTCTCGCGAGCTCGACGAGGTCGCGCCCGAAGCGCTCGAGGGCCTGGTATTTGTCCTCCGGGTTCTGGTCGGTGACCCGCTGCCCGCCCCTCACCTCGACCAGCGCCTGGTAGATGCTGTCGCGGGTGGCGCCGTTGCGTTTGAGGATGCCGGCTGCCGGGCATTCCGTGTCGATGATTCCCACCAGGAGATGCTCGCTGCTCACGTATTCGTCCCTGAGGCGCTCCATCTCCTTGAAGGCGCTGTCGAACACCTTGCCCAGGCTCTTCGACATATGCGAGCCCGACTCGGCGCCGTAGACCTTGGGGAGTTTCGCGATCTCGCCGGTAAGGCTCCCGGCTATGGCATCGGGGTTGGAGCCGACCTTCTTGAGAAGCGGAACGACCACTCCCTCGGCCTGGTCGAGAAGCGCGGCCAGCAGGTGCTCGGGCGTGATTTCCTGGTTGGAGTTATCCGTGGCCACGCGCTGCGCGCCCGCCACGGCTTCCTGGGCTTTGATAGTGAATCTGTCGAGCCTCATACCTCATTCCTCCCTAAGAATCGACAGGCGTTGAATATGATGAGCCCCGCCGTCGCATACGGGCATAACCCATAAGGTGTGTCGTCCCCGATCGGAAACACGTGCTCCGACCTGTCCCGGGTTTTCCTAGACCTTAAGTGTGAAAAACGTGCTGTGTCAACTCAATACACAGCCCCCGCGGTGGCGCCGCATGCGGTCAGCGGAGCGCGATCACCTTGGAAGTCAGCGCCATGCCCCCCGCCTCAATCCTGGTGAAGTATATGCCCGCGGACACCCGCCGCCCCCGGGAGTCCCTGCCGTCCCACTCGATCTCATGGGCGCCGGCCGGGAGCACCGAGCCCGCGAGGGGCTTCACGAGGCGCCCCTGGACATCATAGACGCCCGCCGCCACGCGACTCCTCGCCCCGAGCACGAACGAGATCCTGGTGCTCATGGCGAAGGGGTTGGGATAGGCACCGGTGATGCGCACGCGCTCGCCGCCGGGAACGGAAGTCACCGAATCCGGCACGGCGAGTTCGGCCACGGTGGCGATACCCATCCTGGCTACGTCCGTGGCAAACACCATGTTGAGATTGCCCAGCGTGTCGTTGACGGTGTGATAGTAAGGGTAGGGCACGCCCCGGTCTTCTATCCCCAGCAGGGCGTCGTAACCGGCGTTCCAGAACGGTGAATGGTCGCTCAACGACATGCTGGGGTCGATTATCTTGAGCGTGGGAAGCGCCGGCACGTAGGCCCCGGCGCACTCTACGGTGAAGTCGACCAGCCACTCGGAAGGCCCGTTGCCGATTATGTCTATGTCCTCGGGGGCGACATTCTCGTAGCCTATCATGTCGAAGTTGAGGACGCCGAGTATGTCGTCGCCCGCCAGCCTCGCGTCAGCCGCATACTCGCCGCTGCCGTAAAGCCCCTGCTCCTCGCCCGAGAAGCATACGAACTTGACCGTCTTCTCGAAAAGGGAGGAGCCCAACACCCTCGCGGCCTCAAGCACGGCTGCGGCGCCGCTCGCGTTGTCGTCGGCCCCGGGGGCCAGGTTGTAGGGGTCGTTGGAGATGCAATCGAAATGCGCGCATATAATAACCTGCTCGCCGGAGGCCGTGCCCTGCCTTGTCCCGACGACGTTCTTCCAGGTGATGACCGCTCCTTCAGGCAGGTTCTCCCGCTGGTTCACCCAGGTCTCGCCGCCGTCCGCGGTGTGCACTATGGTCCCGCCGTAACCGACGGCCCAGCCCTCCAGGTCGTCTGTGAACGCCACCCGATTGAGGCCGAAGAGCGTGTAGGTAGGCTGGTCCGTCCATGTCGCGCCGGCGTCATCGGTGTGCAGTACCGTCCCGCTCAGGCCGACCACCCAGCCTTCGGCCGAGTCCACGAAACAGACGCCCCTGAAGTAGGGATTGGTACCTGCCGGCACCGAGAGGGGCGACCAGTTGGCGCCGCCGTCCACCGTCTTGAGAATCGTGCTGCCGCCGCCTGCGATGTAACCCGTGCCGGCGTCACTGAAATGGACATCGAGAAGATACTCGCTCGACCCGCTCGCCTGGGGCGTCCAGGCCGCCCCGTCCCAGAAGAGCACAACGCCGTATTTCCCGCAGGCCCAGCCGCGGTTCGCAGCCTCGAAGTGGAGGCCATAGATATCCGTGGTGACGCCGCTCGGAACGCTGTTCCAGTTCCGGCCGCCGTCTGTGGTATGGAGGATGACGCCCGTGTATCCCGCGACCCAGCCCTCGGTGGAATCCAGGAAGCAGATATCCCTCAAGCTCGAGCTCACCGGCGTCGTCTGCTGAGTCCAGGTGGCGCCGGCGTTGCTGGTATGATAGACGCTGCCGTCGGAGGCAGCCGCCCAGCCCTTCAAGGTATCGGTGAAACAAACACCGTTGAAAATCTTGAGCGGCGCGCCCGGCGTCTGGCCTTCCCAGGACTGGCCGCCGTCTGTGGTCTTGAATATGCGCAGCTCGCTTCCCACCACCCAGCCGTGGCCGGATTCGAAGAAATGCGCGCCGAAGAAGTTGTATGTGCAGAGCACGTAGGGATCGTAGGCGACGTCGAGGCCGTAAGCCTCCATTCTCTCATAGAGGTACTCGGCCGCCCTGTCTATCCTGGGGCTGTAAGAGTACCTGGTTAGAAGCGTATCCGGGGTCCCGCCGATTACGACGGGCTCATTGCCGGAAAGCTCCGAGATGTACCTCGTGAGCGTATCCTGCGAGACGCCCGCCACGAAGGCCTGGATCGCGGGCCTGGGCGTCACCGCCATGGGGGCGCCGAGTGCTTCCACCCGCCGCGCGCGCGGGAACTCTCTCGGGAGGAGCCTCTCTCTGGCGAAGGGCGCGAGCCCCGGGCCCTCTATCCCACCCGTCCTGACAACAGCGAGATACTTCCCGCCCCCGACCTCCGTCAGCACTCTCGAGTAGAACATCTCGCTTCTCAGGTCCCGGGCCGTAAGCAGGTAGATATTGTCGCCGGGGCCGGTGACAAGAAGGCGGCGGGAAAGCGCCCCGGAGGCCTCCAGTCTCAGGGCGGCGGGTTCGTCGCCCATTACGAGATACTCGCCTCCCAGGTCGGCCAGGAACAGAAGCCCGGCGGAACGCAGCTCGTCCACCCCGACCGGTTTGGCGACTCCCAGGGCGAAGTAGTCCTCTCCGGCGCCGGCTGCTCCCGCCAGAGCCAGAGTTAAGACCAGGCACAAAAAAACAGGCTTCGACATCATGGTCTCCATCCTGCTGAGTCCCCCTGTATATGATTATATAGGAAATACCCTGTTTTATCAACCCGGCGGCTCCGGCTGCAGAATGTCGCTCCAGCGCTGCCTCGGCAGATTTTAGGTGTTGTGCGGCCCCGATTATGGCGATAACATGACGAAAAGGAGAGGAAGAATGAGCATGAAAGGCCGACAGAGAGCTCTGATTTACATGCTGTTTTTTGTCTCGGGCGTGACCGGGCTGATCTACCAGGTCGCCTGGGCCCGGATGTTCATAACGGTGTTCGGAAACACCACCCAGGCCGTGTCCACTGTACTGGCCGCGTTCATGGGCGGGCTCGCGCTGGGAAGCCTGGTCATCGGCAGGCGCGCCGACCGTTTCTCCAGGCCCGTGATGTCCTACGGCGTCCTCGAGGTCCTCATCGGCCTGTTCGCCCTGGCCTTTCCCTGGCTCCTCGTGGCGCTGCGGGGGCTCTACGGCCATGTCTACCTGGCATTCGGCGAGAACACGCTTCCTCTGACGCTGGTCCGCTTCCTGCTCTCGTTCCTGATGGTGCTTATTCCAACGACCCTCATGGGCGGGACGCTGCCGGTGCTGAGCAAGCACGCAGGCAGGGAAATGGACAAGATAGGCAAGCGAATAGGCGGCCTCTACACCGTCAACACGCTCGGCGCAGTGCTGGGCACGCTCATGGCCGGCTTCCTGCTTCTCGAGGTCATCGGAGTGAGCAATTCGGTCTACCTTGCAGCCGCCCTCAGCCTGGGCGTCGGCGTGGTGGCCATTATTACGGGAAGGTCCGCCGGCGTCGAGCCCTCACCGTCAGGCGCCGGACCGGAGACGCCTGCCGAAGACTCGCGGCCGAAACCCGCCCCCGGCGGGGCGGCCCCGGAGCCCCGGCCCGCGTCCGGCTACATACCGGCCCTCGTCCTTATCGCTTTCGCCGTGTCGGGGGCTGCGGCGCTTGCATATGAAGTCCTCTACACCAGGGTGCTCGTTTTCTCGCTGGGAACCTCGGCCCATGCCTTCAGCGTCATGCTGATGACTTTCCTCATCGGCATAGCGCTGGGGAGCTTCGTGTTCTCGAGGCTCGTGGACCGGTGGCGCGATCTCACCGATTCCTTCGCCATAGTCGAGCTGCTCATAGGGGCGGCGGTACTGGTTTCGATATATGTCATCTCCAGGATGGACGTCACACATCACGCCCTGGGAATCCGGGACGCCGGCGGGGACCTCATCGAGAACAGGACGGCCGGCTTCCTGCAGGCGGCGCTCATCATGTTCGTCCCGACCCTGCTGATGGGGGCGACGTTTCCCATCGTGACGCGTATTTACGCCAGGAGCAGGGAGACCGTCTCCTTCTCGATCGGCAAGCTCTATTTCTCCAACACAATCGGCGCGGTCGCAGGCGCGCTGGCGGCCGGCTTCCTGCTGATCCCCGCGCTCGGCGTGGCCCGGGCCATAGCTCTCATGGCTGCGTTCAACCTGGGCATCGGCGTGCTGCTCTTCTCGTGCCGGAGGGGCCGCAGGGTATGGGCCGGGATCGCGGCTGCGGTGTTCGCGGGGTTCATCGTGCTCGCCTACTCGCTCCCGCCCTCGATATTCGCGAGGGCCTTCAACATCGGCCAGGAAGGCAGCGAGCTCCTCTACTTCAAAGAGGGCAAGAGCGGGACCGTCACGGTCCACAGGTACCCCTGGTACGACCTCATCGCATCCGACGGCGTCGACGTCGCCGGCACCAACTTCATGCTGAGGATCACGCAGAAGCTCCAGGCGCACCTTCCTGTCCTGCTTGCGGGCAGCCATGAGAAAGTGGCGCACATAGGCTTTGGAAGCGGCGAGACCATGTATGTGCTGACGCTTCACGACATCCCGCGGATCGACGGCATAGAGATATGCGAGGACATCATCACGGCTGCGAAGCTCTATTTCGCCTCCATCAACCACGATGTCTTCGACTGCCCGGAGGTCAACATCATCATCATGGACGGCAAGAACTACATCTTGCTGACCGACGAGACCTACGACGTAATCATGACCGACTCGGTTTACCCGGGTGTGGGAGAGGCCGGCTCCGCACTGTATACTTACGACCACTTCCGCGCGTGCCGTGAAAAGCTGAAGCCCGGCGGGGCGCTCTCATGCTGGCTCCCGCTGGACATGCACCTTACCGACCTCAAGGTCGCGCTCAAGGCCTTCCACCAGGCCTTCCCCAACACGATGCTCTGGTACGGCTATTCCGGATTCACGCAGCATGCCCTGCTCGTGGGCATCAACGATGACGAGGCCGGCATCGATTTCGCCCGCCTGGCCGCGGCTTTCGAAAACGAAGCGCTGGCGGCGGATTTCTCTTCCATCTTCATTCACGATCCCTACACGCTGATATCCTGCCTGCTCCTGGACGGTGAGGGCGTGGAGGCGCTGTGCGGGGACGCGCCCCTCAACACGGACGACCACCCCATACTGGAGTTCGGCATCGCCCGAAGAGGCGTGTCCAGGCGCCACCTCGGTTCCAACCTCCAGGAGATACTCGCTTTCCGGGCCGACCCCATGGCCTTGCTCACCAACGTGGAGGCGACCGGCCTCGGGCGCGATGAAGTCGCCGCCGAGTTAGGGGTCCGCATGGCCATATCGGACAACATCATAAGAGGCCATATATACAATGCGCTCGGCGAGGCTGGGCGTTCGAAGGAGTTCTACGAGAAGGTGCTCGCCGAACATCCGGGCAATGAGATAGCGATGAGGTCGATCAGCGATCTCGAGGATGCTCTCAGCATGCTCGAGACTGCCGCCAGGACCGGCGAGGACCGCTATCTCGCCGAGTACAAACTCGGCTTCCGGCTGGTTTCAGAGGGGCGCTACGAAGAGGCCCTGGAGCATCTCGAGGCGGCCAGCGACCTCAGGCCGGACGTGGTAGACCCTTACGTTACGATGGGCGAGTGCTATCTGCGCTGGGGCAAGGCTGCGGAAGCCATTGAGTACCTTTCCAGGGCCAGGGACATGAAACCGGATGAGGGCGGCATAAGATTCAGGCTGGGCATGGCCTACGAAGCGGCCAAGATGCCGGCCGACGCCCTCAAGGCGTATGAGGATGCCCTGGACAGGATGCCCGACTCCTATGAAGTGAGGAACAACCTGGGGAACCTCTATCTCTCGCAGGGCGACCTCGGCCGGGCGCGCCAGCAGTTTGAAGAGGCGCTGAAGATATCCCAGGGCAAGCCCCATGCATTCTACAACCTCGGCCTCACCTATGCCCGGGAGGGCAAGTACGAGGAAGCCATCCGATACTATCGCCGGGCAATCGCCATAAGCGCGGGTTTCTTCCCCGCGCATTACAGCCTGGGCAATGCCCTCTATGATACCGGGGACCGGGAGGGCGCGGCGAGCGAATGGAGAGAAACCCTCAGGATCAATCCCCAGCATCAGGGCGCCATGCGGCGGCTCCAGGCGCAGGACTGAAAGGGCGGTCATAGAGTATAGAGGGCGCCGGTTCCCGGCTTACTTCCTGCCGGCCGGCTTCCTGCGGGAGATCTTCGCGGCGGCCTTCTTAGCGGCAGGCCTTCTACGGGAGGCCTTCGCGGCGGTCTTCTTACCGGCAGGCTTCCTGCGGGAAGATTCCTCAGCGGCGGTCCCCTTCACGGCGTCTCCCCCGGGAAGGACGCCGAGGCAGCCTGTCTCCTCGCTCAGCCTCTCCCTGAGGCGGATCACTGCCTCCGGGGGCACGTCATCGGCACGCCACTCGTCATATATATTGATGGTGTACCTGATGGCATCCACGTGGAACCTGCACTTCCTGCAGGTGGTCAGGTGCTCCTCGATCTCTGCGCACACGCTTCTTTCAAGGTCGCCGTCGATATAATCCGACATCACGCGCAGAATTCCCCTGCAGTCGAGCTTACCCAAGCTTCACCCTCCGGGCTTTGGATGCGATACCACCTGGCGAGGTTTCGCTCTTTTTCCTTCTGCGGCCCTTTCTCACCGGGGCTTCACCTCCGTCAGGCAGTGACGCTCCCCTGGCCGCGGCCGCCCTGATGAGCCTCTCTTTCAGCATCAGCCTGGTCCTGTGAAGTCTCGACTTCACGGCCGGTACTGTGATCCCGAGCACCCTGGCCGTATCTTCGGTCGAGAGTTTTTCGGCGTCCCGCAGAATAAAGACAGCCCTGTGACCGGCCGGCAGGCCGGCAATGGCGGCGTCCAGGATCTCCTTGGACTCGGCGGCGATCAGGCTGTCGAGCGGGTCCAGCCCGCCGTCCTCTATGTCTCTCTGGACTGAGCCGTCTCTGGTCTCGATAGGCTGGTCCAGCGGCACCGTCTCCAGTTTCCTCTTGCGGAGCTTCATCAGGGCCAGGTTGACCGTAATCCTGTAAAGCCAGGTCGAGAACCTGGACTTGCCCTTGAAGCCACCGAGCGACTTGTAGGCCTTGACGAAAGCTTCCTGGAGAACGTCCTCGGCGTCTTCCTCGGTCTCGGTCATGCGCCTGGCCAGCCTGTATATCTTATTCTGATATCGGTTGACGAGCTCATCAAAAGCCCTGGTGTTCCCTCCCCGGGCGAGAATGACCAGTTCCTCGTCCCCGGCCTTCTTGAAGTCGCTCATCTGTTTAGCCATCTGCATGGTCCATGTGCATAGTGCAACCCTGACTGCATGCTGCAAGCCCCGCCCGCCGCCCGGCGCGTTCCGCTCCGGCCCACCGCGATATGTAATTGGTTGCAGGCGAGTTAGAAACGGGGCCCGCCGCGGCGATCGCCTGCATGGCATGTTTCATGCACTCATCCACAGCGCATTCAAGAAACGTGAACCGGCAGGGATTCGCAATATGAGTAGAACCCGATTGATCGCCGTGCTTTTGGCAGTGCTCGTTTTGCTCTCGATCGCAAGAGGCCTCATAGTGAACATGGTTATGGACGGCAGCCTCCTCGAAAGAGAACGGGCCCAGGTTTGGCGATCCGGTACTGAAGCTTGCCAAGCTCTTCAACAGTGCCCCCCGGCCAGACGGACCGTATTGCTCAACTGAAGTCACATCTTACACGCCCGCCCCCCTGCTGGTCAAGGTTTTTGCTTGACGCGCGCTCCGTTCCCGCCTTAAGCATTGGTGGGGGAGGTGATATGCCGGAAACATGCCTGGTCTATGAAGAGGTCTTCTTGAAGCATGAGACGGGCACGCACCCGGAGAACAAAGAGCGCGTGCGGCATGCCTATGAGGTACTCTCGAACGCCCCTTTCGCCGCCGCGCTTGGACGGCTCGCTCCCGCCCCGGCTCCGAGAGAAGATCTCCTGCTCGTTCACGGGGAGCGCTATCTGGACCTTCTGGACGGCCTGCCCGAAGGCGAGTACGCCGCACTGGACCCTGACACCCTGGTAGGACCCGGCTCGCTGGAGGCCGCCCGCTGGGCGGCCGGGGCGGTGACGGCGGCGGTCGGCGCCGTGACCGCCGGCACGTGCCGCTCGGCCTTCTGCATGGTCAGGCCGCCGGGACACCATGCGCTCCGGGACCGCGCGATGGGTTTCTGCATCTTCAACAACGTGGCCGTGGGAGCGGCATTCGCCCTGGAGCGGGCCGGCCACGAGCGCGTCGCGATCATCGACTTCGACGTGCATCACGGCAATGGGACCCAGGCCGCCTTCTACTCCGACGGCCGGGTGCTCTTCGCCTCGCTTCACCGGTACCCGTTCTATCCGGGAAGCGGGGCTGCCCATGAAACGGGCTCGGGCAAGGGGGCCGGGAAGATCCTGAATATTCCCCTGCCGGGCGGCAGCGGTGAGGATGCCTATGTTGAGGCGCTGACCGGCGCGGTCCTGCCGGCCGTGGAGAATCACCACCCGTCGCTCATCCTGGTGTCGGCGGGTTTCGACGCTCACAGGGCCGACCCCATCGGCGGAATGATGCTCGAGAGCGGTTCCTACGCCCGGCTCACCCGCCTGATCGCGGGGCTGGCCGACCGCTGCTGCGGCGGGAAGGTGGTATCGGTGCTGGAAGGCGGCTACAACCTCGACGCCCTGGCCGAATCGATCTCAGCCCACGTGGCCGCGCTCATGGAGTGAAAACCACTGGCCTAGCCGGGCAGTATCCTCTTAATCCGCTTGGCGTCTCCACCCTTCAGGATTTCCGTCTTCCTGAGATTCCGCTTCTGCTTTCTCGTCTTGGCCGTGAACTTATGGCTCGAGTAGGCCTTTCTCCGCGAAATCTTCCCCGTTCCCGTCTTCTTAAATCTCTTGGCCGCCGCTCTGCTCGTCTTGGCCTTTGGCATCAGATCAAACCCCTATCTTGCTATGCCCCTGCAGCAGGAGTTGGCGTCTTTCTCACTCTTGAACTTCATCCCGCATACGGGACAATGGTGCTTGCCGCCTATCCTGCCCTCTCTTTCGGCTTTCCTCAGGAGCATCTCATACGTTGCACTGGGTTCATCCTTGATAAGGTAGCGGTCATCCTTGTGATCCAATAGAGCTCCCCCCTTCAAATCCTTCCCGATTCCTGTCCAGACACGGCCCGGCGTGAAGTACCGGAATCGTAAGGGCCCGAAAAGCTCTACCGCCTCGCCTCGCTGCTCCTTCTCCTCTTTTCAGCTTTCAGAGCCTTTTTTCGCTTCTTTTCACTGGGCTTGACGAACCTTGACGTTCGCCTAATCTGCCTGACAAGCCCCTCCTTCTCACACTCTCGCTTGAAACGTCTTATTGCTCTATCAATAGACTCGCCATCACGTACAACAACGGCCGGCATTCGCCATCACAACCTTCCAGTTGTTATGTGTGCCCTTAACTTCTTTGCACAATTTAACATAACTCGTCAGCTTGTCAAGTGAAAATGTACTAATTATTGACCACTTCGGGGCCGTATGTTAGGTTGGATACAGGTGATGAACATGAATGAGACCCCGGATGAAAAGACCCTCTATACTGCCATTCTGGTATGCGAAGCCACAGACAAGATGGCAGAGATAGCCGAAGCCCTTGAACGGAATAGGGTTAAGTATGAGACCGTCAGGGACTCCGCGGCCGCCCTCAGATCCCTGAGGAAGAGCCTCCCGGATTTCGCATTCGTCCACCGCGATCTTGCCGGCGCTACGGGCACAAGGGCTATCCAGAGGCTCAAGAAGCGGCATCCCCT
>CAZSBE010000032.1:0-4992 GCA_964604955.1 uncultured bacterium | reverse complement strand
TTTGCCGGCTCCCTGCTTCTGGCGGCCCTGGTCGGGCCCCAGGTATCGGCTGAGGCCAGAAAGGCGCTCATAGCAAGAGGAGCGGATGATTACATAGAAGTCTTCTCAGACCGCAGCATGGCCCATGCCAGCATCCACAGGCTCATAGCCCGCAAGGAGAGCGGCATACTGGGCCGTAATGAGACGATGCTCCAGATCGTGGATATCATAGAGGGCATAGCCCCCACCAGGGTCACGGTGCTCGTAACCGGCGAGAGCGGGACGGGCAAGGAGCTCATCGCGCAGGCCATACACAGGCGAAGCGACCGCCGCGCCGGGCCATTCGTGGCGGTCAACTGCGCGGCCCTGCCGCAGGGGGTGCTGGAGAGCGAGCTCTTCGGCCATGAGAAGGGCTCGTTCACGGGAGCCTCGGCGCAGCGGGCCGGCAGGTTCGAGGTCGCCGACAGGGGGACGCTCCTGCTGGACGAAGTGGGCGAGATGCCTCTCGGCACCCAGGTGAAACTCCTCAGGGTGCTGGAGGAGGAGACCTTCATGAGGGTCGGGGGTTCCAGGAACGTCAAGGTCGACGTCAGAGTCGTCGCTGCCACCAACCGGGACCTCAAGGGCCTCGTCGAGCAGGGGGCTTTCAGAAGCGATCTCTACTACCGGCTCAATGTAGTGCCCATACATGTCCCCCCCTTGAGGGAGCGAAGGGAGGATATTCGGACCATCTTCTTCGGACTCGCCGAGCAGGCCGCTCTCTCAAACAAGATCGAGTTCGGAGGCATCTCGGAGGAGGCTCTGCTGGCGCTCGAGGCCTATGACTGGCCCGGAAACGTGAGGGAGCTCAAGAACCTGGTGGAGAACCTCGTCGTGCTCGTGCGAGGCAGGCGCGCCGGCCCGGCGGACCTGCCGGACCACATCGTCAACGCCGAGGCCAGACGGCGCGACCTCCCGATAAGGGTCGGAAGGCCCCGGGAGGAGATCGAGCGAGACCTCCTGTTCGGGCGCCTGGCGCTCATCGAGAAGCAGATCGGCGCCCTCACCGAAATAGTCCTGGGTATGAAGGAGAGAGGCTCGAGCGGCCTCGAGTTTCCCGAGGAGGCCTCGGCCGTTCCGGGCGAGGCCACCTGGGCCGAGGTCGTGGAAGAGCCCAGGAACGTCACCGTCAAGCCCGGCACGAGAATCCGCGACGCCGAGAGGTCGCTGATAGAACAGACCCTCAAGCAGGTCGGCGGCAATCGCAAGAAGGCCGCGCGCATACTCGGCATTGGCGAGCGGACCCTCTACCGCCGGATGAAAGAGTACGGCCTGCGCTAGCGCGCCCCCGCTTCGACCTCGGCCCTGGCCTTGAGGAGCGCCGCCCGGGCGGCCGCTACCCTCGCCACGGGAATCCTGTAAGGCGAACAGCTCACGTAGTCCAGGCCGAGCGATTCGCAGAGCTCGATAGACCTGGGGTCTCCGCCGTGCTCGCCGCAGATTCCCATCTTTATTCCGGGCCGGGTCGTCCGGCCGCGCTCCACGGCGATTCTCATTAGGTCGCCGACGCCCCTGTGGTCGAGGCTCTGGAACGGGTCGCGCTTCAGTATGCCCACGTCGAGGTAGCGGCGGATAACCGGCCCGGCGTCGTCACGGCTGAAGCCGTAGGTCATCTGGGTAAGGTCATTGGTGCCGAATGAGAAGAACTCCGCCGCCTCGGCCACCTCGTTGGCGGTTAGGCAGGCGCGCGGGATCTCTATCATGGTACCGATCAGGTAATTCGTCCTGACGCCCAGGCGCTTCATCACGCTCTCGGCGACGCGCTTGATCCTTTCGCTTATGAAGGAGAGCTCCTTGGCTATGCCCACCAGCGGCACCATGATCTCCGGGACGACCTCGGTGCCTTCGCTCTTGAGCTCGCAGGCCGCCTCGATGATTGCGCGCACCTGCATGTCGTAGATCTCAGGGTGCGTAATGCCGAGCCTGCAGCCCCGGTGGCCGAGCATGGGGTTGAACTCGGCCAGGTCGGCGCTCTTCTCGAGTATGTACTCGGTCGGTACCCCGATTTCCTCGGCCACGGCGCGGGCTTCCTCCTCTGTCTTGGGGAGGAACTCGTGCAGCGGCGGGTCGAGGAGCCTTATGGTCACCGGTCTTCCCGCCATCACCCTGAGCAGGCCCTTGAAGTCCTCTTTCTGCAGCGGCTCTATCTTCTTGAGCGCCGCCGTCTTTTCCTCGGAGGTCTCGGCCACGATCATCTGCCGCACTTTGTTGATCCTGTCCCCCCCGAAGAACATGTGCTCCGTGCGGCACAGGCCTATGCCCTCGGCGCCGAAAGCTATGGCCAGAGCGCCCTGATCGGGCTGGTCGGCGTTGGCCCTGACGCCCATGCGCCTGCGCTCATCGGCCCAGGTCATCACCGTCTCGTAAAGATGGTAGGTGTGGGATTCCTCGGGAGCCAGCGTCTTGTCGACAAGCACGCGCTCGACTTCGGACTTCTTGGTCGCCACCTTGCCGAGTATGACCTTGCCGTTGGTGCCCAGGAGCGATATGTCGTCGCCCTCCTTGATGACGTGCCCGCCGACGGTCATCTGCTTCTTCTCATAGTCTATCTCGAGGGCATCGCAGCCCACGATACAGACCTTGCCGAGCTGCCTTGCGACGAGCGCCGCATGAGAGGTCATGCCGCCCCGCGCCGTCAGAATGCCCTCGGACATGCTCATCCCGCCGACATCCTCCGGGCTCGTCTCCTCCCTTACGAGTATGACGGGCACTTTCTTCTCGCGGACGAAGTACTTGACGCGCTCGGCACTGAATACGACCTTGCCGGTCGCAGCGCCGGGGCCTGCGTTGAGCCCCCGGGCCACGACCCGGTTCTCTTCCTTGGCCTTCCTGAGCGCGTCGTCGTCGAAAAGAGGCCTGAGTATGTGGTTGAGCTGCTCGGGTTCGATTCTGAGCAGGGCCGTGTCCTTGTCAATAAGGCCCTCCTCGAACATGTCGTAAGCGATTCTCAGGGCCGCGAGCCCGGTGCGCTTCCCGGCCCTCGTCTGCAGAATATAGAGTTTGCCGTCCTCGACCGTGAACTCCAGGTCCTGCATGTCCCTGAAATGCGAGTCGAGCTTGTTCCTGACCTCGACGAGCTGCTTGTAGGCGTCCGGCATTTCCTCTTCAAGCGACTTGAGGTCCGAGTCCTCGTCTCTCTGCGCGACGTTAATGGGCTGGGGCGTCCTGATGCCGGCCACCACGTCCTCGCCCTGCGCGTTCAGGAGGTACTCGCCGTAGAAGACATTCTCGCCTGTGGCCGGGTTCCGGGTGAAAGCCACCCCGGTAGCCGAGTTCCAGTCGAGGTTGCCGAAGACCATGGCCTGGACGTTGACGGCCGTGCCCCAGTCGTCCGGTATGTTGTTTATCTTGCGGTACTCGATCGCCCTTGCATTGTCCCATGACTTGAACACGGCCTCGACGGCGCCCCAGAGCTGGGCATGCGGGTCTTCGGGAAACTCCACGCCCATCTTGCTCTTTATCAGTTCCTTGAAGCCCTTGACCAGGGCCTTGAGATCGTCGACGTCGAGTTCGGTGTCCTGCTTGACGCCCTTTTTCTGCTTGCGCTCGGAGATGAGCGTCTCGAAAGGATCGGGAGAGATGTCATCCTCGGGCTTGAGCCCCAGCACGACGTCGCCGTACATCTGAACCAGCCGGCGGTAGCAGTCATAGGCGAAGCGCTCGTTGCCCTTCGCGGCCATGGCTTTCACGGTGACGTCGTTGAGGCCGATATTGAGAACCGTGTCCATCATGCCCGGCATGGACACTCGCGCGCCCGAGCGGACCGACAGCAGCAGGGGGTCTTCCGATCCGCCGAACCGCTTTCCCATTATTCCCTCTACCTTCTTCAGGCTCTCCGTCGCCTGGTCTTCAAACCCTTCCGGGTAGCGGCCCGCGTTCGCGCTGAAGTAGGAGCACACGGTCGTGGGAATCGTGAAGCCGGCGGGCACGGGGAGCCCGATCCTCGACATCTCCGCGAGATTGGCACCCTTGCCCCCGAGAAGCTCCCTCATCTTTGCGTCACCGTCGGCGTTTCCTCCGCCGAACACATAGGTAAGTCTGTCTGCCATGGCGTCTCCCCTTGCTAATCTGTTGTTATGGTACTGAATAACTTAATAATATGCAGCTCCTCCTGCAATGTCTTTCGGTAAACCCGGCACCCGCGCTTCAGCCTATTTCAGGATAAGCACTTTGGCTGTTCCCGCGCTCCCCGCCTCGATGAAATACACGCCCCGCGCGGCGGCGTGGCCGCCCAGCCGGTCGAGGTCTATCCTGGTAACGCCCGTGGTCGAAAGCCGCACCTCGCCCACGAGTCTCCCGGCAACGTCGAACACCCTGGCCTTGCCGGCACTGCCGGGATGGCTTATCAGGAACTCGGACATCGCCGGGTTCGGGTATACGGAAAGGCCGGTGGCGGCCGGTTCCGGCGAAGCCAGGCCTGCCTGAGGGTACTCGGACGCGGCATGCGCCCGGAGTATGCCGTAACCGTAAAGCGTATCCGGAGCCGAGGCCAATGTCGAGGTCGCAACGATGGCTTCGGAAACGTCGGGCGGGCCCCACAGCGGCCGCTTCTCGAGCATGAGGGTGACGGCGCCGGCCACGAGTGGAGCCGCGAAGGAAGTGCCGTCGCCCCTTCGGTATGCGGTCGCACCTCCCACCGGGTCGGCGATGAAGGTATCGTCGCCCATGGCCATCACCGTGGGCTTGATCCGGCCGTCATAGGTCGGCCCCTGTGAGGACCAGTATGACCTCGTTCCGGTCGAGTCCACCGAGCCCACGCTTATTACGTTATCGCCGTCGGCCGGCGCGAGGATGTACTTCCAGGAGGACGCGCCCGAGTTGCCGGCGGCGTTGACGACCACGATGCCGTTTTCGACGGCCAGGTCGGCCGCTATGGTGATGGGGGCGGTATTGCCGTCCATGTCCTCATAAGTGTACCAGTCATTGTAGCACAGCGAGCTGGAGATGACGCGGGCGCCCAGGCTGTCGGCCCAC
>CAZSBE010000031.1:0-30353 GCA_964604955.1 uncultured bacterium | reverse complement strand
CTATGCCGAGGAGTATCAGAAGAACACCCGCGTAATTTATGGGCAGCATCTGGAAGGAGAAGAACGCCAGGATAAGGAAAATGGCCCCCACCACCCCGGGGAAAATCGAACCCGGATTGGAGAGCTCGAAGAAGATGCCGTAGAAGCCCAGCATGAGAAGCATGTAGGCGACATTGGGGTTGGAGAGCAGATCGAGCAGCCTGTACCGCCCGCCCATCTCGATATTCTTTATCTCGGCGCCTGCGGTGGCGAGCCGGCCGCCCCTGGCCTCGTCCAGTTCGTAGCCGTCCAGCCTCTCGATGAGCTCGGCGGTGCTCTCGACGACCATGTCGATGACTCCGAGCTCGAGCGCCTCCTCCGCCGTCGCCGTGGCGCTTTCCCTCACGGCCTGCTCGGCCCACTCGGCGTTCCGCCCCTTCTGCTCGGCCAGGCCCTTGATGTAGGTGGCGCTGTCGTTCACTATCTTGGCCATCGTATCTTCACCGACTTTTCCTTCGCCTATCGTCACAGGGTGCGCGGCGCCTATGGAAGTGCCCGGCGTCATGGCGACCACGTCGGCGCTCATGGCTATGAAAACCCCCGCCGAAGCGCAGCGCCCGCCGGCCGGGGAGACATAAACCACAATGGGAACCCGGGAAGCCAGTATGGCCTGGATCATGGTTCGCATCGATGAATCCAGCCCGCCGGGCGTGTCGATCTCTATCACCAGGCAGACGGCTCCCTCATCTTCGGCTCTCTCGATCTGCCCGGCAACGTAGCGCGCTGCCACAGGCCCGATGGCGCCGTCTATGGTGATCACGTTGACCGCGGGCGCGGCATCGAGCGCCAGCGGAACCATGAGCCCCAGCAGAAGAACGGATACGGCGATCCTCATTTACACACCTCGAATAACTCCTCATGCCGAGTATCCATGATTTTGTAAGCGTAGTCAACGACGGCTTTCATGGCGGCCCCGTCGAGCTCGGCTTCCATCTGCTCGAGGAAGTCGCCCCGCAGGGCCACGGTTACGGACCGCCCGTCGCGGGAGAAAGTGGCCGACACCGCGCCGTCGTCGGGCTCCAGCTCTATGTTGCGCTTGCCCATGGTGCAGCCGCTCGCGACCTGTATGCCGTCGATGACGCAGGACCTGGGCGGCCCGGGCCTGACCCTCACGCGGGCGGAAGTCTGCATCGGGACGCGCCCGAGGGCTTCGTTTGCGATCAGACCCATCCTGAGACCTATCGCGAGGAAGGGCCCGATATGGCCGTGGAAGCGGCCGGCCTTAGTCAGCAGCCGGTTCTCAGTCATTCTCAAACCTCCTAGAGACCGAGGGTGTCTGATATGTCCTGCATCGCCCTGAGGCCGATGCCCACGAATTCGCCCAGATCGAGGCCGAGCCCCTCGCATGACCTTATCTGGTCGCGGTCCGCGCCCGCTGCGAAACGCTTCTCCTTGAAGCGGTTCAGCACAAACTCGACGTCGAGGCCGCCGAGGCTCCTGGAAGGGTGCATCAGGGCTGCGGCCACGACCAGCCCCGTCAGGGGATCGGCGGCATACAGCGCCTTCTCCATGGGCGTATCCCTCGGTATCAGGCCCACGTGCGATTCGACCGCGCGCACTATGTCCTCACCCACGTTCATCCCGCGCAGGTACTCGGCGCCTACCTTGCCGTGCCGCTCCGGAGTCTCAGCCGTCTCGTCATAGTCGAGGTCGTGTATGAGGCCCGCAAGCCCCCACCTGTCCTCGTCCTCGCCCAGCCGCCCTGCGACGGCCCGCATGACGGCCTCGACCGCCAGCATATGCTTCACCAGGCGCTCGTTCTTCACCTTGCTTAAGACCATCTCGAGTCCTTCTTCTCTTTTCAATCCACCCTCCTTGCCTGCTCAATCAGATCAGTACAGCCCGACATTATATCAGGCCGCTCAGACCATAGCATGATCTCCGGCCGTATTGCGCCCGATCACCTCAAGCCAGCCTTCCCACTCCGCGCCGCCGGCCGCCTCCGCCCTGAATGCCTCCTGCCTGGCGGCCTGAAGGAGATCGAGATCCTCGGGCAGCGACGTGAACCTGAGGTCGGCCAGCCCGTGCTGCCTCCTGCCGACTATCTCGCCCGGGCCGCGCAGCATGAGGTCCTGTTCGGCGATGTCGAAACCGTCGTAGTTGCTCTCGAGCACCGCCAGCCTCTTGAGGGCGCGCTCGCCGGCCGATTCGGGAACGATGAAGTATGAACGGGAATCCAGGCTCGAGCGCTGCACCCTCCCCCGCATCTGGTGAAGCTGGGAGAGCCCGAAGCGGTCGGCCTCCTCGACTACGACGAGCGTCGCCCCGGGAACGTCGATTCCGACCTCGAGCACGCTTGTCGCGACGATGCAGGCCAGATCCCCGGCCTCAAAGGCCCGCACGGTCTTCTGCCTCTCCTGCCTTCCCGTACGCCCCGTGATGAGTCCGACGCGCCCGCGCGCTCCCAGGAGCCTCTCGACTTCGCGCCTGGCGGTTTCCACCCCGGTGAGCCCCAGGCTGCCCTCTTCCAGCACGGGACAGATGTAGAACGCCTGCTCCCCGGCTTTCAACCGCGAGGCGAAGTCGGAAAGGGCGGTCTCCCTGAAGGCGTCCGGTACGAGCCTGGTGATGTGCCGGCCCCGTCCCGGCGGAAGCTCGTCGATCACGCTTATGTCGAGGTCGCCATATGCGGTGAGGGCCAGTGTCCTCGGTATGGGCGTCGCGCTCAGGGCCAGGAAATCCGTCTCGGGCGCCTTCGCCACCAGCCGCGCGCGCTGCAGCACTCCGAAGCGCTGCTCCTCATCGACTATGACAAGACCGAGCCTCCTGAATTCGACGCGCTCGGAAAAAAGGGCGTGTGTGCCGACCACCATGTCGATCCGGCCGCCCGCGAGACCGTCAAGCACCTCGGCCCGGTCGCCTGCGGCCAGCCCCCCTGTGAGGAGCGCCACGGAGTAGCCGAAGCGCTCAAGCAACTTCCGGGCCGTGCCGGAATGCTGCTCGGCGAGGAGTTCGGTGGGGCACATGAGTGCGACCTGGGCGCCGCTGCCGCAGGCCGAGACCGCCGCCAGGCCGGCGATGACGGTCTTGCCGCAGCCAACATCGCCCTGGATAAGCCTCCGCATGGGGCGCGGCCCTCCAAGGTCGGCCAGCAGCTCGCGGAGCACGCTTTGCTGGGAAGTCGTCAACTCAAAAGGAAGTGATGAGACGAGGTCCTCATAGGCGCAGGCCAGGCCGCGCCCGGTCCGGGCGCCCCCCGAACGGGCGCCGTCCGCACCCCTCCTCGCCCTTGCGAAGAGCGTCTGAAAAAGCAGCATCTCGTCGAAGGCGAGGCGCCTTCGCGCCATGCGGGCGTGCTCGAGGTCTTCGGGAAAGTGAAGCGCGCGGAGGGCGTCTTCAAGCGGCAGGAGTCCGAGCCTGGCGATGAGGCCGGGCGGAAGCGGGTCCGCGGCATCCGGCCCCAGCGCCGCAAGCGCGGCGTCCACCATGCGCCGCATTATTCTCTGCCCGAGGCCCGGCCCGAGCCGGTATACCGGTACCACTCTCCCGGTGTGAAGGCGCCTGGCGCCCTCGCTTTCGAATTCGGGGTGAACGAGGGCGGTACCGAACTTGTCGACCCTTACCTGACCGGAAAAGACGTATGTCTCCCCCCTCTTGAGCGAGTTCTTGAGGTAGGGCTGGTTGAACCAGACGCACTTCACCGTAGAGGACCCGTCACGGACGCTCGCGACGGCCAGGGTCCTGCGGCCCGTGCGCCTGACCTCGACCGACTTCACTTCCCCGATGACGGTCTGGATCTCGCCGGCCGCAAGGTCGGAGATCGGCACCGTGGCCTTGCGGTCTATATACCTCCTCGGTGGGTAGAGAAGGAGATCGGCCACGCTCCCGATGCCGAGGTCCCGCAGAAGCTTCTGCCTGCCCGGCCCTACACCGGGAAGGTCTGTTATGCAGGCCGTCAGCGGGTGTCGGGCGTCTCTGCCTTTACGCTTCTTCCCCGCCGAAGAGCTCATTGAGCTCCTTCACTACTGGTTCAGGGTCGATGCCGTGCATGACTGCACCCTGCTCAATGGACTCGGCGGTCGCCCCCATGCAGGCCACGCAACCCATGTTGTACTTCATGAGCACTCTGATGGCTTCGGGATGTGCCTTGAGCACTTCGCCGATTACGGTCTCCTTGGTGACCTTCATTGTCGCTCCTTCGCTGAAAGGTTAAAGGCTTGCTTGAGTTTACGATACTACGATGGGAACAGGATGTCAACCGGGTGGCCCGTGTGGGGGCTAGGCGCTTCTATTAGCCAGCGCATCCTCCTGGGCTACTAGCTCTTCCTCCAGCTCGCGGGCCGTCCTGGCAAGAGGAGTGAGCCTGAGGAACTTGAGTTCGCGCTCCCTGTGCTCGATAAGCGACCAGGAACCCTCGCGGTAGTCCTCGACATGCCGCGTGGTGAACCCCAGGCGGAACAGGGCGCCGCTGTTGACCTCCCTGCGTATGTTTATCTTGGGGTTGGCCGCGCCGGCGCTCTTCTCGACCAGGGCGGCGATCTCGGATTCTATGAGCTTTTTCTGCCTGTGTATGTCTCCGATCTCCGACCGCAGCTTCTCCATGGCGCCGATCTGCCGGTCGGAGACCCTGGACTTCTCGGCCTGCCGCGTGAGCCTCATCATCCTGGCCGAGAGGCCCTGCTCGAGCCTCTCGATCTTGCCCAGGTCGTCATGCAGATTGTCTATGATCTCGATGTCGTCGTAGTCGAAACCGGCGGTGAAGCGGGTCTGGACGCCCGCCCCGCTTCCGATCCTGCCGACTTCGATACCCGCCAGAGCGATGTACTCGCCGCCCGCGACCAGGCCCGGTATGGTGATCTTTCCGCGCGCCTTTATGGTGCAATGCATGACTTCGTTTTTCACCCTGACGTCGCCTTCGCATTTCACCTCGACCTCGTGGAGATAGTTGGCCGTGAGGTTGCCGCAGCAGTGGATCGTACCGTGGCCCTCCATGCCGGTCATGCCGCCGAGCTGGATATCCCCATCCGACACCAGCGCGCAGTGCCCGACGGCTCCGGAAATCCTGATGCCCTTCTCGCCGCGGACGCTGAAGCCGTCATAGACGTCGCCCCGGACGCGCACGAAACCCACGAAGTCGATGTTGCCGGTCGAGAGGTCCACGTCGTCGACGACCAGCTCTTCGGTCACCGACACGCTGCCGCCCCTGTAGACGACGCGCCCGTCCTTTGTGGCAATGACCTCGTTCTTCTCATCATTGAGCTCGGCCCCCGCCCCCGCCCTCAGGGGCGCCCTGGCCGGGTCGCGCACCGGAATGGGCTTGCCCTGCACCGTGGTGCCAGCCTCGCCCGTCCTGGCGGGCTTGGACCTCGCGATGACGTCGCCCGCCTTGGCGTTCTCGAAGAGATTGGTTTCGTGGTAGTCGACCTGGCCGGATTCGCTGACGTCGTACTCGGGGTTGTCATCGAAAGGTTTGACGAGGAACTCTATGCTGCCGTCCTCGCCCGGCACCGGCGGTTTGCCGCGGGCCACGATGATCTCCTCGACGGCCTCGCCGCGTCCGGCCCGCTCGCAGCACTCCTCGATGGCCCTCCTGTCGAGCCCGAAGGTGATTTCGACCTTGGCGAGCTCGTCGATGAGCCAGGCCGGTTCGAAATCGAGTCCCCTGTATTTGGGACGGAGGGTGGCGCAGCACTCCGTCTCACCCTCATAGAGCACTACGTAGAGGTCGTACTCCTGCTCATGAGCTTCGCGTACCACTTTCTCTTCGACTTGTTCCACCATTTGTTGTCCTGCAGGCACAAGCGTGCCAGGGATGCACCGGCGCCGCGGGGCACCGCCGGAAACAGCCTCTTTCCACCCGGGTGATTCTGTGCGCCACGGGAAAATTCACGAAAAGACAGCCCGTGGCCTCCCCAAAACCCCTATCGGCAATTCAGGTATTGTGCCGAAACGCTTTTTTTGCTAATTTTGTCCTGCGGAATCAACTTAAGGAGAATCCAAATGGCCAAAAGATGCGAAGTATGCGGCAAAGGCCCGCTCTTCGGAAAGCAAATCAGCCACGCACACAACGTTTCCAGCAGGAGATGGAACCCCAATCTCCAGCGAATCAGGGTGCTCGTGGGCGGCAAGGTGAAGAAGATGTACGTCTGCACGCGCTGCATCAAGTCGGGTGCGGTCACCAAGGCGCCCTAGCGGAATCGAATACCGGGAAACCCCGTCCTTAGCCAGGTCACGCAGGCAACAGGACGGGTTTTCTCTTTGGAGGGGTCAGGTCTTGAAATGCACAATCCCGCAGACAACTATCCATGCCGCCCGCGAAATCCGAATGGGTCCGGGGGCCGGGCCCTGCTAACCCAGGCCCGGTAAGTCCGAACGTCGAAGGTGAGTCTTGAGGCTCACGCCCCTGCGCGCTGCCTCCAGGATCAGCGGGGCGACGCGCTCATCCGCGCCCGCAAGATAGGCCTCCAGCCGGGCGGTCTCGAGGGAAGCCACCTTGAGCGCAGAGCCCCTTATCGACCGGATCTCCTTGAGCAGCGCGGCCCGCCGCCTGAGCGTCCCCATTTCGGCGAAAGCCTCACTCTCGAACGGGGTTCCCGGCTTGGGAACGAAGGGCGCGGCCGACACGCTGAGCTTCGACCTCCCCCTTTTCTCGGAGAGCCTGCGCACAAGGCCGGCAATGGCCCGCACGTCGGCGTCGGTCTCGCCCGGGAGCCCGATCATGAAATAGAGCTTTATGGTCGGGATTCCGGCCTCCGCCAGCAGCTCTACGCCTTCGGCGATCTGCCGGTCCGTGAGATTCTTCCCTATCCTGGCACGGAGGCTCTCGCTGCCCGCTTCGGGGGCGATGGTCGCGGTTCTCATTCCGCCCCGGGCGAGGAGGCCTGCCAGGCGCGCGGTCACCCGGTCGGCCCTCAGCGACGAGACCCCGACTTGCGCGCCCCCATCGACCAGGCTCTCCAGTATGTGCTCGAACTCGGGGTGGTCTGCGACAGCCGGCCCGACGAGGCCGACCTTGCGGGCGCCCCCGGCCATCTTCAGGATTTCCCCGGCATCTCTCATCCTCACGGGCCGGTAAAGGCAGCCTGCGGCGCAGAAAAGGCAGCCTCTCCCGCAGCCCCTGCCGACTTCCACGAGGCGCATGTCGCCGAAATGGGCCCGCTCCTGGCCGGGGAGACTCGCGGGCTCGGGCGCGAAACCGCCGGGCCCGGCGATCGCCCGTTCGACCTTCGCCTGCCGGACGGATGGCACCATGACGCCCCTGACCTTCGAGAGCCTCTCCAGCATGGCCACCCTGGTCTGCCCTTCCGCCTTTGCCTCCGCCATCACGCCGAGGAACTCGTCCAGCACGGGCTCGGCCTCGCCCACCACAATAGCGTCCGCAAAAGGGGCGAGCGGCCGCGGGTTCATGAACATGGTGAAACCGCCTATCACCACGAGCGGCATCTCATCCGGCCTTCTTTCTCTCAGGGGCTCGATGCCGGCCATGTCCAGGAGCCTCGCGACATTGACGTAGTCGTTCTCATATGAAACCGAAAAGCCTACGAGGTCGAAGGCCGCAACTTCTCTCCCGGTCTCCTCGCCGAGAAGAATGGACTGCTTCCTGGATACGACGGGGCTGGGCAGGTGCCCGGGCAGGTACGAAATGTCGGCCACGGCGAGGCGGGCCCCGAGCATGCCGCGGACTTTGAGAAAGCCCAGGCTCGAGAGCGCAACATCCCTCGTGCTGGGGTAGACGAGAACTGCCGAGAGGTCGAGAAGCGGCTCTTCCATTTCGACCTCCCTACTGATCAGCGCGTCTCCTTCCCGTCGAAGGTTTGTCGAGCAGGAACTTCCTCTTCTGGGCGACGGCTATGACATTATGCGGGTCTATCTTGAGTATCTCATCGATTTGCTTTAGCGCTTCTTCTTCTTTGCCTGACCTCCTCAGCGCCCAGCTCAGGGCGAGCCGCGCCTCCACGAAGTTGAGATTGATGTTGATTGCCTCCTGGAGCTCCCCGGCGGCCCTGGCGGGGTCATCCAGGGCCAGGTAGACCTCGCCCAGCCGGAACCTGATATCGGCGAAACCGGGGGAGAGATTCCTCGCCTTCGAATAATAGCGTGTAGCGGCCTTCAGGTCGCCCTCTGTCCGCTTGATATCTCCCATGTAGACCAGGGATTCGATGAGCTCGGGCTTTATCTCAAGGCTGCGCTCGAAAAGGTCCCTGGCCCTGTCGACGTCGCCCTTGTGCAGATATGCGGCGCCCAGCGTGGAGTAGACGGATGCGTTCGTAGGGTCGTCGGCGATCACGCGCTCGAACTCGGCGATCGCGCCGTCGAAGTTGCCGACCTTGACCATGAGGTCGCCGGCAAGACCCATCTCCTTCTCGATGCCCGAATCCAGTTCGAGCGCCCTGTCCAGGCCGCGCCTGGCCTCCCTTTCGCGGCCCAGGAAGTACAGGCACACGGCGCGGTAGTAATGCGCCCGCGCATACCTGGGCATGAGAGAGACGGCCGAGTCGAACTCGGTCTTGGCCTCCGGGATCTTGCCCATCTTAAAGAGGGTGAGTCCCATGCAGCAGTGTATGTCCGCGTAGTCCGGGGACAGGTCGCGCGCCTTCCTGAACTCCTCCAGGGCCTCGGTGTACCGGGCCATTGTCATGTAGGAGTTCCCCAGGTAGAAGAGGGCGTCAACATAGGCGGGGTTGATCTCGAGGGCGGCTTTCAGCTCCGGAATGGCGCTGTCCGGCCTCCCCTCTTCCAGGTAGACTATCGCCAGCTTGACCCGGACATCGGCCCACGCGGGCTTTGCGTCCCTGGCTGCCTCGAACTCGGCCATGGCGGCGTGGAGGTCGCCATGGTTATAGGCCCCGACTCCCAGGTCGATATGGTCCTGCGCCGTCCGCTTTTCCTTGAGCATGTTCTTCAGGCTGTCGAGCATAGGCTCCACGGTCATCACGTGGTACTTGCCTGAGGCGGGCAGGCTCGACAGGTTCCCGATCTCGAGGCCGTTATCTATGGCCTTCTCAAGGTGGACTCTGGCGCCCGTGGTGTCCCCGGTTTCGTGCAGGCATATGGCGAGGTGACACCTTGCCTCCACGTATTCGGGATTTATGTCGACGGCGGTCTGTAACTCCGCCACGGCCTCTTCGCATCGGCCGAGGTTCTCATAGACGACTCCGATGTAGTAATGCAGATCGGGGTAGTCCGCGTTTACTTTTGCAGCTTTGGTGAGTTCCGCAAGGGCGTCCTCATACTGCCCCTTCCTGTAGTGGACGAGGCCGATATTTGCGCGCGCCCGGGCGGCGTAAAAAACTCCAAGGTTGTAATAGGGGTTGCCGCGGTCCTGCGTGCTGGATATCACTTTCTCGAACTCTGCGATGGCCTCCTTGTACAGGCCGGCCGTGTAGTACTCCATCCCCTTGGAGTAATGGTCGTCTTTCTTGCTGCCGAACACTCTGTCGAGAAGTGACATTGTTATCTCCTAATCGGCATGCCTCCTCAAGAAAGTCGGAGTCTCGTAGTCGATATCCAGCGGGCTTTCGACGATGCCGTCGGTGCCCGTTCTGACCTCGACGACCTCACGCTTTCTGAAGGCCCTCTGGAAGATCCTCCCGCCTTCTCTGACTTCTTCGGTTCTCTCGATCTGCTTCTCTTCCTTTTTCTGCCGCATCTCGCCGATGCCGGTCGCTATGACGGTGACCATGACTTCGTCGTTGAGCATCTCGTCGATGGCCGTCCCGAAGATGACGTTGGCATCCGCGCCGGCCGCCTCATAAACGCTGTTCGCGGCTTCGCAGACTTCGGCAAGCGTCATGCCCGGGCTGCCCGTCACATTGATGAGAAGCCCTCTGGCTCCGCTGATGCAGACATCATCCAGGAGCGGGCTGTGCAGTGCCCTGTTCGCGGCCTCGCGCGCCCGGTTCTCCCCGCTGGCGGTCCCGGTTCCCAGAATCGCATCGCCCATCTCGGCCATCACGGTCCTGACGTCGGCGAAATCGAGGTTGATCTCGCCGGGCCTCGTTATGAGGTCGGAGATTCCCCTGGTCGCCTTGAGCAAAACGTCGTCCGCCGTCGCAAATGCGTCGAGGAGCGGCGTCTCCTTGCTCACGACCTGCAGGAGCTTCTGATTGGGAATCATCACGACCGTGTCGGCCTGGTCTCTCAGCGCGACCACGCCTTCCTCGGCCTGCTTCATGCGCCTCATCCCCTCGAAGAGGAAGGGCTTGGTGACTATGCCCACGGTGAGCGCGCCGGAGGCCTTGGCTATCTCCGCGACTACCGGGCTCGCGCCGGTGCCGGTGCCGCCACCCATGCCGGCCGTGATGAAGACCATGTCGGCCCCGCTGACCGCTTCCTTTATGGAGTCGCGATCCTCTTCAGCGGCCGCCCTGCCCATCTGGGGGTCGCCGCCCGAGCCGAGCCCTCTTGTCAGCATACTTCCTATCTGGAGCTTCTGAGGCGCTGAACACCTGCTGAGGGCCTGGCAGTCGGTGTTCATCGCCATGAAATCCACTCCGGCCAGATTCGAAAACATCATCCTGTTGATAGCGTTCCCGCCGGCGCCACCAACACCGATGACTTTCATTTTTGCATTCTCCACGCCTTCAAGCTCGAATTGAATCATCCTATTCACCTCATTAGAAAAACGTGTTCACCCACCTTCTTACCTTCCCTACGATGTTTCCGAACGTCGCATCCGTGCTGGACCGAGGGACACCTCCTTTCGCGGCCATGTCGGCCGCATAACGGATCAGACCGACCGCGGTAGCCATTCGCGGGTCGTCAACATAGTCCTGTAATCCTCCGACACCCTCGGGGAGTCCGAGCCGCGTCGGCATTGAAATAACCTCTTCAGAGGAATCGAGGATGCCGTCGATGAGCGAAGTGCCGCCCGTCAGGATGACGCCCGCGCCCAGGACCTCGTAGTAATCCGATTTAACGAGCTGCTTCCTCACCAGGTAAAGGAGCTCGTCTATGCGGGATTCCATGATCTGGGCGAGCACCTTCTTGGAAAGCTGTCTCGCCTTCCTCCCGTGCACCCCCGGGATTTCGAGGATCTCGTCCTCGGTGATGCCTGCGGACTTGGCGCAGCCGTCCCGTATCTTGAGTATCTCCGCCTGCGCCAGAGGAGTGCGGAGCCCCACCGCCAGGTCGTTGGTGATATTGTGCCCGCCGAGGCCCAGCATGGCGGTGTGGTGGAGCGCCCCGTCCTTGAATACCGCGATATCGGTGGTCCCGCCGCCCAGGTCCACGACGGCCACCCCGAGGTTGCTCTCCTCGTCGGATACGAGCGAATAGCCCGTGGCCAGCGACTGGAGCACGAGCTCTTCCACGTCGAGGCCCGCCCGGCGCACCGACTTGATGACGTTCTGCGCGCAGGTGGCCGAGCCCGTGATGATATGGGTCTGCACCTCGAGCCTTATGCCGGACATGCCGACCGGATGGCTGATGCCGTCCTGGTCGTCCACGACGTACTCCTGCGGGATCACGTGCAGTATCACGCGGTCGTTGGGAACTACCACGCCGCGCGACGCCGCGACCACACGGTCCACGTCATCGTCCGTTATCTCCCTGTCGGGCTTGGATACGGCCACCACCCCGGTGGAGTTCATGCCCTTGATGTGGTCGCCCGAAATGCCCACGAAGGCGGACGCCAGCGAGTAGCCTGCCATGATTTCGGCTTCCGTGACCGCGCCCTCGATGGCCCGCACGGTCTTGTCGATATCGACGATCACGCCCTTGCGCAGGCCCTCGCACTTCCTGGTGCCGACCCCTGAGATGGACGCGATCCCGTCGGGGTCCACCTCGGCGATTACGGCGGTTACCTTCGTGGTGCCGAGGTCAAGTCCCATTACCCGGTGAGGAACAGCCAAGCCTCACACCTCCCTGTGGTTTGCGCGTTGAATCGTCCCCGGTCTTACGACGACCTGGTCACGAAATCTCAAATCTATGATTTCAGGTTTCATCCCCAGACAGGCCGCCTGCGAGAGGACTTCCCGCAGCCGCTCCAGCTTAAGTGCATAGTTCCCCGTGCCCAGCCTCACGACAGCGCCGCTCCTCAGCACGACCTCGGGGTTCCCGAGGTCCTTGAGGCTGACGCTAACCAGCATGCCGGCAAGACCCGGGGTGGAGTCGAACGCTTTGATTACCGTGATCCCGAGGAAGGCCTCCGGCGAAGAGGCAGAGGCGCCCGGCTCCGTCGAGACGAGGGTGAAGCCGGTCAGGAGCGGTACGTGAACGAATCTCTCGATTGAGTCGGATGCTGCTACGTAGCCGTCGCAATCGATTCCTGCGGACTCCGAACCGTTTGGTACAACGGCGAACACCCCGCCGGGAACGTGGCCGCCGTCCGACCCTGCCAGCTTCGACGAGGCAGCGTAACACATCCCGCCGAGAGCATCGGCCAGCCTGCAGTACGCGGGCTCGAGTCTCGTTTTCAGCTCCGAGCGGAGCGGATCGCACTCCGCGACGCAGAGCCCCAGCGCGATGAGCGCGACCAGGATGATTGTCGTGGCCCCTGGCTTCAAAACGCCTCCCTCAGTTTCTTCCGATGATCTTTATCTCGAGCTCCAGGTCCACTCCATAGGAGTCCCTGACCCTCGTCCTTACGACCTGGATGAGTTCCTGCATTTCCCTGGCCGTGGCCTCTCCGGCGTTGATGAGATAGTTGGCGTGCACCGTGGAAACCTGCGCGCCCCCGACCCTCGTCCCCTTGAGACCGGCCTCGTCAATGAGCTTGCCGGCCGGGCCCTCCGCGGGGTTCTTGAAGACGCATCCGGCCGTCTTCTTGCCGACCGGCTGCTCCAGCCTGCGCGCCTCGAGCCTCTCCTCCACCATGTGCCGCACGCTCTCCACGTCGGTGGAGAAACCCTCCATACATGCACCCGTGATGACATGGCCCGCCGGTATGGCGGCCGCGCGGTAGCCGAACTCGATGCCGGCGGCGGGAACGTCTCTCACTTCCCTCGCCTCATCCAGCAGGCTGAGCCTGGTGAGCCTCTGGGAGATCCAGTCCCCGGCGCTGCCGGCATTGCCGGCGACCGCTCCGCCGACGGTTCCGGGTATGCCGCTCAAGAACTCGAACCCCCCTATGCCTGCCGCCGTGGCGGCGCTCACGACTTCCGAGAGGCTGGCGCCCGCGCCGGCGCTTATGCTGTGCGAGTCGACCTCTATCTTCGCAAAGTCGCCGGTCAGCCTGAGCACCATGCCCTCTATGCCGCCGTCCCTCACCAGGACATTGGATCCACGTCCGATCACCATGAACGGAATCCCCTCCGCCCTGGCCGCTCCGATTACGGCGGCCAGCGCCGGGACGTCGGATATCCACACCATAAGGTCGCATGGGCCGCCGACCCCCAGAGTCGTGTGCAACGAAAGGAGCTCGTCCTTTCTCACCGCAACCCCCTCAATCTCCTCTATGGTCTGGTAGACATCACTCACTCTTGAGCCTCTCCAGAAGGTCTTCCCCTGCACGGTAAATGCTGCCCGCGCCCAGCGTGACAACCACGTCTCCGTCCTTCACAGTTTCCTCGAGATGGTCGATGACGTCGCTCATCTCGGGGATGTATATGACACCGCGGTGGCCGCTTTCCACGGCCGCCCGGGCTACCAGATCACCGGTGACACCCTCTATCGGTGCCTCCCCGGCGGCATAGACGGAGGTCACGACGACGGCGTCGGCGTCGTAGAAACTCCTCCCCAGCCTTTCCCAGAGGGCATGCGTCCGCGTGTAACGATGCGGCTGGAACACGGCCACTATGCGCCGGTTGTACGTCGAGCGGATCGCGCCCAGCGTGGCCGCCAGCTCGGTGGGGTGATGGGCGTAGTCGTCGATCACCATGACGCCCCCCGCCTCGCCCTTGACCTCGAGGCGCCTGGATATGCCCGTAAACCGGGCAAGGCCCTCACCGATGGCCTGGAACGCTATGTCGAGCTCGAGGCCGATTGCGACGGCCGCGAGCGCATTGAGGACATTGTACTCGCCAGGAGTCTTGAGAAGCAGGCTCCCCATGTTCTTGCCCCTCAGTACGGCGTTGAACGTGACGTCCGTCCCCTCCTGCACCACGTCTCTCGCCTGCACGTCGGCCTGATGCGAGAACCCGTAGGTGATGACGCGGCGCTCGATATGGGGCATGATCGACTGCACGTTCTCATCGTCGAGGCAGACGACCGCCGCGCCGTAGAACGGGACTTTGTTGGCGAACGCGATGAAGGCTTCCTTTATGGCGTCGAGGTTGACGTAATGGTCGAGATGTTCCTCATCGACCGTGGTTATCACGGCGATCGTGGGCGAGAGTTTGAGGAAGGACCCGTCGCTTTCGTCGGCCTCGGCCACGAGGTAGCTGCCGCTTCCGAGCTTGGCGTTCGTGCCGAGCGCCTTGAGCCTGCCCCCGACGATTATGGTGGGGTCGAGCCTGGCGGCGGCCATTACGAGCCCCACGAGCCAGGTGGTCGTGGTCTTCCCGTGCGCCCCCCCGACGGCGATGCCCTGGCGCATGCGCATGAGCTCGGCGAGCATCTCCGCCCTCGGGATTACGGGGATGCCCTTGCCGCGGGCCGCGGCGATCTCCACGTTATCGCGCTTTATTGCCGATGAATAGACGACGACATCGGGCTCCCCGACGTGCTCGGGGGCGTGCCCCTGGGCGATGCCGGCACCCAGGGCGGCGAGGCGCTCGGTGACCGGGGACGTCGAGAGGTCGCTGCCCGTAACCCTGTAGCCCAGGTTGAGCAGCAGCTCGGCTATGCCGCTCATTCCCGTTCCGCCGATGCCGACGAAGTGTATGTGTTTTACCTTACCGAACATAGGTCACTCAATACCGTTCCAAGTTTGGAGAGCCGCCCCTGTTTCCTCGCCAGCTCCGTAAGGCGGATGGCGATCTGACCGGATGCGTCCGGCTTTCCCATCGCGCGCGAGCCGGCGGCCATGGAGGCCATCCGCTGCGGGTCGGAAACGATGTGGGCAATGGTCCCGGCGAGACGCTCGCCCGAGAGGTCCTTATCATCTATTACGATGGCGGCTCCCTTATCGGCAAGCGCCATGGCATTGCTGTCCTGGTGGCGGCCCGTCGCGTACGGATACGGCACAAGCACGGCCGGCAGACCGAGGGCCGTGAGCTCGGCCAGGGTCACAGCGCCGGCCCTCGAGACGACGAGATCGCTTGCAGCGTAAGCGTGGCCGATGTCTTCTATATACGGATAGACCTTGCAGGGGATGTGCGAACCCTCCAGGAGTTTCGATACGTAACCGTAGTCGGCGGCGCCGGTCTGGACTATGAACTGGACGTCGTCCCTCCCTTCCAGCGCGCCCACGGCATCGACGATGGCCTTGTTTATGCTCGATGCCCCGCGGCTTCCGCCGAAGACGAATATCGTCTTCCGCCCGGGATCGAGTTCGAAATGTTTCGTACCGGCCTCCCTATCGACGTCCAGGAGTCCGGGCCTGACCGGAACGCCCGTCACCCTGAGGTTGGTGCCCTTCTTGAAGAAGCGGACGCATTCCTGAAAACCCAGCGCGACCTCGTCGACGAACCTCGAGAGCAGCATGGTCGTTCTGCCCGGCACGCGGTTGGGCTCTATGTAGAGCGTGGGCGTCCCGGCGAGCGAAGCCGCCAGCACACAGGGACCGCTCGCGTAGCCGCCCGTCCCGATCACTACGTCCGGTCTTTCCTTTAGCAGCAGGAACGAAGACTGGATGACGCCGATGCCGGCCAGGAGCGCCGGTAGAATGAAACCCAGGCCCTTCCTGCGGGGCAGCGGCCTCGCGACGATCCTGTACATCCTGTAGCCCAGGGACGGGACAATGCCGGTCTCGAGCCCCCTGCCGGTGCCCACGAAGACGACCTCTACGGAGTTGCTGAGGGCCTTGAGGGCCTCTATCACCGCCACCGCCGGGTAGATGTGCCCGCCTGTCCCTCCGCCTGCTACGAGAACCTTCATCGTGTGAGCCCTTCCCACCTCGTGGCCTTGACGTTTACGAATGCGATCTGCCGCCTGCTCACCCCGAGAAGCATGCCGCATGACGCCAGGAGAATGAGCGAAGACGAGCCGCCATAACTCAGGAACGGCATAGGCAGGCCGATGGTCGGCAGTATGCCCGTGCAGACGCCCGCGTTGATGCAGAAATAGGCCGCCACGGCCACGGTTACGCCGGTCGCCACTATGGAGGAGAACACAGTCGGCGCTCTTCTGGCGGCCCTCAGCCCGCGCCATACGAAGACGAAGAAAAGGGCGGCCACGCCGAGAATGCCGAGGAATCCGATCTCCTCACCGGTTATCGAAAGGATAAAATCCGTATGCGCGTCGGGAACGAACAGGTACTTCTGATTTCCCATGCCCGGGCCCATGCCCGTCAGCCCGCCCGCGCCGATGGCGATGACGGCCTGTTTGGCCTGATATCTCACGCTGTCGTCGGCGACGCCCCCCAGCTTCGCCAGTATCCTGTCCCAGTTATGGCCGGTTATGTACATTAAGCCGACGAGCGACGCCAGCGAAACCGAGAGCCCCAGCCCGAGGTGCTCTATGCGCGCCCCGCCTGCGAAGAGCACGATGATGCCGATGAGAAGCAGCATGGCTGCGGTTCCAATGTTGGGCTCGGCGGCGACGAGCAGCGCGGCCGCCCCGACGACTATGAAGGCGGGCATGAAGCCGTGGCTGAATTTCCTGATGTCATACCCCCGGCGCGTGATGAAGTCGGCCAGGTAAAGGATGAGCCCGATCTTGGCCAGCTCTGAGGGCTGAAAGACAAAGTACCCCAGCCGTAGCCACCTCGCCGAGCCCCTGACCTCCACCCTGAGCGGCGAAGGCACCAGCACGAGCCCCAGCAGGATGAGGGCCACCAGGAGCAGCGGCCTGGCGAGGCGCCTGATGACGTCTTCTCTCACTTTCATGAACAGAACCAGCAGCATGAAACCGAGCACGACGCGTATGATGTGCTGGCGGAGGAAGAGCCCGGGATCCTCGGCCCCGGTGGCTTCAATGGCGAAACCGTAGGAGGCGCTATACACCATTACGATCCCGACCAGGCTGAGCGCCACAATTGCGAAAAGGAGAACTCTGTCTACGCTCCTGTTTTCCCTGCTGCCCATCATTAACCCCTGTCGGTGCCCGCTTTTCCGAGATCGAGGACGGCCTGTTTGAAGACCCTTCCCCTCTCCTCGAAATTCGCGAACATGTCGAAACTCGCGCAGCCGGGCGAAAGCAGCACCGTCGTGCCGGGGGCCGCATCCTGACTCGCGGTCCTTACCGCGTCCTCGAGGCTTGCGATCTCCTTGACCGGCGTGACCCGGGAGAATACTTCTTTCAGGGTTTCCCGGGCCTCGCCTATGGCCAGCACTTCCTTCACCCTGGACCCGACGAGCGGGACGAGGGTCTCGAAATCGCCGCCCTTGTCCCTTCCTCCGGCGATGAGTATCACGGGCGGCCCGGCCGCCTCCAATGCCACTCTCACCGAATCCACGTTGGTCGCCTTGGAGTCGTTTATGTAAACCACGCCGTCGATCTCGCCGACCGGCTCGTAACGGTGCTCGAGTCCCTCGAAGCCGGCCAGGCCTTCTCTAACGGCGTCATCTTCAAAACCGAGGGCAGTAGCCGCCAGGACAGCTGCAAGGCTATTGGCAAGGTTGTGCGGACCTTTGATCTTGAGAGCGTCTATCTTGAAGACAGTTCTCTCTCGGCGATCGGTCCCGACAACTACCTGCCCTCCGTGGACGAATGCACCTTCCGTCACTTTTTCTTTTATGCTGAAGTAGAGTTTGTGGGCCCTCGCGGACGCGGAGGCCCTCATGCATTCCGCATCGTCGTGATTGATCACGGCAAAATCGGCGGAGGTCTGGTTGGCGAAGAGCCTCCCCTTGGAGGCAACGTAGTCCCCATACGACGCGTACCTGTCGAGATGGTCCGGCGTGATGTTGAGGAGAACCCCGACTTCGGGCGCGAAACTGATGCAGGTGTCGAGCTGGAAGCTCGAGACCTCGACCACCAGTATATGGTCTTTGCCGAGCCCGCGCGCGACGCTGGTTATGGGAAGCCCTATATTGCCGCAGACATGCACTTTGTCGCTTCTGGTCTTAAGGATTTCGCCTATGAGACTTGTCGTCGTGGTCTTGCCGTTGGTCCCCGTGATAGCGACGAATCTCGCGTCGCTGAGGCAGTAGGCGAGTTCGACCTCGCTCATTACGGGGACCCCGCCCGAGCGCGCCCAGGCGACCACCGGGTTTTCCAGCGGAACCCCGGGCGAGAGCACCAAGAGGTCGGAGCCGAGCGCGAAGTCAGGCGAGTTGGCGCCGAGCTCCAGGGCGACGCCGGCCGCATCGAGCTCACCGGCCGCAGCGCCGAGATCGCCGGCGCTCCGGGCGTCGGTCGCCCGGACGGCGGCGCCGATTTCGGCCAGGACCCGGCATGCGGCGACCCCACTCGAGCCCAGCCCGACCACGGTTACCGCCATTCCCGCGAAATCCTCCGTGCTGTATGCCTTCCTCATGAGCGTTTTCCCTGCAATCATCTCAGCTTCAATGTGCTTAAGGTGACGAGCGCCAGGAGCGCCGACACGATCCAGAACCTCACGACTATCTTGGATTCGGGCCATCCCATCAGCTCAAAGTGGTGGTGGAGCGGCGCCATTCTGAACACCTTCTTCCCCCGCCAGCGGTAGGCGATGACCTGTATGATCACCGACAGCGCCTCGATGACGAACAGCCCCCCGACTATCGCGAGGAGTATCTCCTTCTTTATCAGTATCGCCACGGTCGCGAGCGCGCCCCCCAGGGCCAGTGAGCCGGTGTCCCCCATGAAAACCCCGGCCGGGTGGCAATTGAACCAGAGGAACCCCAGAGATGCCCCTACGAGCGCCCCGCAGAAGATGGTGAGCTCTCCCGCCTGGCTCAGGTTGAGGATATTGAGGTAGTTCGACAGCAGCGAATGGCCGGTGACGTAGCTGATGCCGGCGAAAGCCGCCGCCGCGAACCCGAACATGCCTATGGCCAGACCGTCCAGCCCGTCGGCCAGGTTGACGGCGTTGGACGAACCCGTGATGACCAGGATCACGAACGGTATGTAGAAGACGCCGAGGTCGGGATAGACGTTCTTGAAGAAGGGAACAGTCGTACGGGTCGCGAGCTCGGCGTTCTCCGGCCACATGAGGAGCAGCGTGCCGACGACGAGCCCCAGAATCGCCTGGCCGGCGATCTTGTACCTGCCGACCAGCCCCCTCGGCTTGTGCTTCACTATGCGGAGGTAGTCGTCAATGTACCCCATGGTGCCCAGCCAAACGGTCGAGAGCAGGCAGATAAGCACGTACTTGTTGGTGAGATTGGCGCATAGAAGCGTCGGCACCAGCACTGCCAGCAGTATCAGAACGCCGCCCATGGTCGGGGTGCCCTTCTTGCCGGCGTGCGTCTCGGGCGTGTCGTCCCGCACCCCGTTGAGGACCCCCTTTTTCCTCAGCACCTTGATTACCATGGGTCCCAGCGCGAAGCAGATCAGGAGCGACAGCAGTGTCGCCGCGGCTGCTCTCACGGTGATGTACCGGAAGACGTTGAGGACGGAGAGGTACTCCTTCAGGGGATATAGAAGATGATAGAACAAGCTACTTCCTCCTCAATGCCGCTTCTCTGAGTATGTATCCGGACACGGCGTCCATCCCTGTCGCGCGCGAGCCCTTGACCAGGATGGCGTCACCGGGTCTTATGAACCTGCTGAGGAAGGTGCAGGCGGTCTCCTTGTCGGCGAAATAGCCGGCCCGGTCCTGGGCCATGCCGGCCTGCCGTGCGGCGTCCACCGCGTCCCACACCGCGCCGGCCACCCCGAAGAAGTAATCCACCCCGGCCGCGGCCACGGCGGCGCCGACCTCGCGATGAAGCTCCTGGGAGAACTCTCCGAGCTCGAGCATCTCGCCCATGACGAAGACGCTCCGCCCGGCTGGAAGCCCCAAGAGCACGCTGAGCACCGCGCGCACCGAGTCAGGGTTGGCGTTATACGTATCGTCTATGACCGTCACGTCGCCCTGCCGGCGTATGACGATGCGGACGGGCTCGAACTCCTCGAGGGCCCGCGCCGCCTCCCGGGGGCTGACGCCGAATAGAGTCCCGGTGGCGATCGCCGCGAGGGCGTTATAGACATTGTGGACACCGGGCGCCCTGAGCGTAACCCGGGTGGACCCGACCTTGAAGGTCGAGCAGGGCCCCGCGATCATCTCGATTTCCGTAGCCCGGAAATCACACGCGGCTTCGATGCCGAAAGTCACGATATCGATCCCGATCTCCCTGGCTGTCTGGAGGACGGCAGGGGAGTCGGCGTTCACAACTCCCCTGCCGCTGGGTGGAAGGACTCGTAGAAGATCGGTTTTTTCTCTGACTACATTCTCAAGCGATCCGAAAAGGCCGATATGCGCGCGCCCCGCGTTGGTGACTACCCCCACGTCGGGCCGCGCCCAGCGAGCCAGCTCCATTATCTCGCCGGCATGATTGCTCCCGAGCTCGGTGATCAGCACTTCCGCGGTCTCGTCGAGGGCGAGGATGGTGAGCGCAACGCCGATCTGATTGTTGAAGTTGCCGGGGTTCTTGTGGACCCTGCGTCCGGGGGCGAGCACCGCCGCGATCATTTCCTTGGTCGTCGTCTTGCCGTTGGAGCCCGTGACTGCGATGACCGGAATGTCAATGAGGCCGCGCACGTGCACGGCCAGCCGCTTGAGCGCCGCGAGCGGGGAATCGACCACAACCTGGACGAATGAAGGGCCCAACCCCTCCAGGGGACGGGCCACTACGGCACCGCTTGCACCGCCGGCGGCGGCATCGCCTACGAAACGATGTCCGTCGGAGCGCTCTCCCTCGAGCGCGAAGAAGAGGTCTCCCGCGGCCATTGTCCGCGTGTCGATGGAGTATCCGGAGGGAACAGCAATGTCTGCCGCCGGCGCCGGAGAGTGAATCTCACCCCCGACGACACGGGCGATTTCAGCTATGCTGAGCTTCAGCATTCGCATTGTCCCCAAGCAGTTTCCTGACGATTTCCCTGTCATCGAAATGGATCTTCCCTGTTCCAAGTATCTGGTAGTCCTCATGACCCTTGCCGGCGACGACGATCAGGTCGCCCTCCTCGCTGGCGTCTATGGCTTTCTCAATGGCGCGTCTCCTGTCGGGCTCCACCACGTGCTTCGCCCCCTTGGGAAGCCCGGCCACTATGTCCTGGATTATCCCTGTCGGGTCCTCCGTGCGCGGATTGTCGCTGGTTATGAATACGAGGTCCGCGAGCTCGGCGGCGATGCGGCCCATCTCCGGCCGCTTGCCCCTGTCACGGTCGCCGCCGCATCCGAAGACGCATATCACGCGCCCCGCCGTGAGGTCCCGCATGTCCGTGAGCAGGCGGGAGAGCGCGTCCGGCGTGTGGGCGTAGTCGATGACGGCCGAGCGCCCCCTGCCCGTTATGATCTCCACCCTGCCGGGGAGCTGCTCGAGCGAAGCGATGCCGCGCAGCATGGCTTCTTCCTCGAATCCCAGCGCGAGCCCGATTGCGAAGGCCGCCAGGGCGTTCTCGACGTTCATCCTGCCCGGGAGGCTGGTTTTCACCATATTCGTGCCCTGCGCGTGACTAACCTTCAGCCTGGAACCCTGTCTCTCCATAGACAATATGTCGCCTCTGACACCGGCATCCTTGCCGAGGCAGTAGGTCAGGCACGGCAGAGCACATTTTTCCGCTATTTCTATGCCCGTGTCGTCACACAGGTTGACGACGGCTCTTCTCTTTTCACCGTAGGGCGAGGCCTCCCCGGTCTGGAAGAGCTTCATCTTGGCTTCCCTGTAGGCGTCGAAACCCCCGTGGAAATCGAGATGGTCCCGCGTGAGGTTGGTGAAGCAGACTACGTCGAAGTCGACATGGTCGGCGCGAGAGAGTGCCAGGGCATGCGACGACACCTCCATGACGCAGTACCGGAGGTGGCTGTCCACCATGGCTCTCAGATAGCGGTGGACCTCCGGGGCCTCAGGCGTCGTGAAGGCGTCCTTCTCATAAGAGCCGCCCAGGTAGTGGCCGAGCGTACCCATTACGCCCGCCCTGCCGCCCGCGGCCTCGATGACAGCCTTCACGTAGTGAGCCGTGGTGGTCTTGCCGTTGGTCCCGGTTATGCCGATCACTGTGAGGTCGTGCGACGGATTGGCGTAGAACCGGGCAGAGGCATATGCCAGCGCCTTCCTGACGTCCTCCACGATCACCTGGGCGGCCGAAGCGGGAAGGTCGAGTTCGTGGTCTGCGAGCACCGAGCCCGCGCCGGCCTCGACCGCGGCCGCGGCGAAGTCATGGCCGTCCACTTTGGCCCCCCTGACGCATGCAAAGAGACAGCCCCGGGTGACCTGTCTCGAATCCGTGCAAATGCCCGTGACCGCCCGGTCAAGGGCTTCCGGGGGCTCGACGACCCCGCCGCTCACCACAAGTTCGCCCAGAGTTCTAGCCATCGTCACCGTCCAGGAATACCTTGCAGAGCCTGCTCGATTTTAGGGGAGCGCCGGGAGCCGGGTCCTGCTTGACCACCCGGCCGCTCCCTGAGTACAGCCAGCGTATCCTGGCTTCTTCGAAGACGCGTTTGGCTTCGCAGAGCGTGAGCCCGATGACCGAGGGGCAGCGTGCCCGGCCGGCCCCGTCCCACAGCGTCGCGACCGCGTCAGGCGAGCGGTCGGTCCCGGACGGGGAATGCGCGAGCACGAGGCAGCTCGAGGGCAGGCAGGCCTTCTCCATTCTCGAGAGTGAACTCACTATGCTCGCGAAGGCGGGCCCGCACACGCCCCCGCCGTAGGCAAAGGGCCCGTTGGGCTCGTCGATCACCACCACGCAGACATATTTCGGGTTCTCGACGGGTATGAACCCCGCGAAAACACAGGTGTTCAGGTCTTTACAGTACCGGCCGTTCTTCACTTTCTCCGCCGTGCCGGTCTTGCCAGCGGCGGGTATGCCCTCCACGCGGGCCAGCATCCCGGTGCCGCCCTCTATAACCCCCCTCAGCAGCCGCGCCATCTCGCGGGCCGTCTGCTCCTTGACCACCCGCCTCACGACCCTGGGCTTAAAGGACTTGAGCACGTTGCCATCCCCGTCGATAACGGCCTTGACGAGCCTGGGCCTCATGAGCTCTCCCCGGTTGGCGATGGCCGCATAGGCCATGGCCAGCTGCAGCGCCGTGACGCTGACTTCGTGGCCCATGCTGATGGTCTCGAGCGACCGGCCGCTCCACTCTCCCGGCTCATTCAGAAGGCCTTTGGACTCGCCCTCGAGCTCGATGCCGGTCTTGGCTCCGAAGCCGAAGGACCTCACGTAACGGTGGAACGACTCCGCCCCCAGGTCCCGCCCCACGAGCGCCGCGACTATGTTGCTCGAGTACTTGACGGCCTCCCCCAGGTCCATCACCTCACGGGGATGAAGATCCGTAATGAAGCCGCCCTTGACCTTGAGCCTGCCATCCTCGGTGCGCCACACGGCGTTTCTGTCGACCACGCCCATGTCGAGCGCCGCCGAGAACACGCAGACTTTGAAGGCCGAGCCCGGTTCAAAGGTCTGCCGCACCGGGTAATTGCAGGATTTGGGGCTGCTCGCCATCGCGAGTATGTCGCCGGTAGCCGGCTCGACCAGGAGCGCGCATCCGCCCTTGGCCTTGTTGGTCCTGAGAGCTTCTGCAAGGGCGCGCTCCGCCACGGCCTGGAAGTCCGCGTCGATGGCGAGGACGACCGAATTGCCGGCGACGGGCGTGGTTATCACGCTCTCCACGCAGGGTCTGGACCTCCCGCGCGCGTCCCTGAAGTATCGCCGCCTCCCGGGCCTTGCGCGGAGCTCGTCGTCCAGGGTGAGCTCGAGTCCGGACAGGCAGTTGCCGCCATCCCCGTAGCCGCCGATCAGATTGACCCCGACGTCTTTCAGGGGCCTCACGCGCTTTCCCGAGGGCACGACGCAAACGCCGTCGAGACCGAGACGGGAGATCTCAAGCGCCGTCTCGATGTCGAGAGCCTTGGCTATCGGCACGAAATAGGTGTCCGTATTGGAGACGCGCTTCAGGATACTGGTGTAGTCGTGGACCGTGCGCCTGGAAACCTCTTTGGCCACGGCCTCCGGATCGCGCACCAGATGCGGATCGACAAAGACCTCCATGGCGGGCAGGGTCACGGCGAGGGGCTTGAGGTTCCGGTCGAATATGGTGCCCCTCTTCGCGGGAGTGTCCGCCGGCTTGTACTGCTGGGACTCGGCGATCCGTTCATAGTAGCCGTGTTTGATGACCTGCAGCTGGAAGAACCTGCCCACGACGACGCCGGCGAGGATTACGAATGCGGCAAACACGGCCAGCATCCTCACGGACGTAAGTCTCATTCTACTCCTCCGTATCCTCGATCACGTAGACGAACTCCCAGTTGAGATCATCCATACCCAGTTTCCTGCGCGCTACGTTCTCCAGGCGCGGCGCGCATTCCAGGACAGCGACGTCGTATGAGAGCAACTCTGTCTGGTTCCGCACGAGCTCGAGCTCGGTTTCACGTTCGAAGTTGCGTGCGAGCATTGCCTCCACCGTCAGTCTCTCCCACGTGTAAAACAGACTGGAAACCGCACCTATCCCGAGAAGCAGTAAACCCAAGAGGAACGACCGTCCCGGGCGCGTGACTCCTTTTGCCCTGCCCAGTGTCTCTCCTTTTGCCCTTTCGAAGCGGCGCTTGCATTTACGGATTCCTGCGCACCGGAGACGGTCGCTCCTGCGCCCCTGGGTTCAATTCTCTATTCAGTTTTCTCCGCCACGCGCAATTTCGCGCTGCGGGCAGAAACATTTACCCGTACCTCTTCGGGCTGCGGGGTCACCGGTTTCGGCGTCAGGATTCTAAGGGCCGAGACCATGCCGCAGCCGCAGGCCGGCAACCCCGGGGGGCACACGCACCTGCCGGAGAGTCTCCGGAACGACATCTTCACGATGCGGTCCTCAAGCGAGTGATACGTGATCACGCCCACGCGGCCGCCCCGCGAGAGAAGCGCCGGAAGCGAATCCATCAGTTTCGCAAGGCTATCGAGCTCCGCGTTCACAGTCGCGCGCACGGCCAGAAATACCCTGGCGAGCGACTTGGCGGGCTTCTGTTTGACGACGGCCTTTACGGCGCGCGCGAGGTCCATGGTCGAGTTGAGCCCGGATCGGTCCCTCTCCGTGAGAATCGAGCGGGCTATTCTCCTCGCCCACCTCTTCTCGCCGAACTCCCTCAAGAGGGCCGTGAGCCCGTCGAGGTCGATCCGCCGGAGCAGCGCCCCCGCGGTCGTCCCCGCCGACGCGTTGAATCTCATGTCGAGACCGCCGTCACGGTCGAAGCTGAAGCCTCTATCTGATGTGACGATCTGAAGTCCGGAGATTCCGCAGTCCACCAGGAGAGCGTCAACCCTGCCCGGGAACCCGGCCGGGAGCTTCTCATTGAGATCGGCGAAGTTCATCTTCTTGAGCACTACCCTCTCTCCGAACCGTTCGAGCCTTTTTGCCGTGAAGCCGAGTGCGTCGTCATCCAGGTCCACACCTACCAGTACCGAGTCATCGGGAGCGGCGCTCAGCAGCGCCTCGGCATGCCCACCCTGCCCGACGGTGGCGTCCACGATCACTCTCGTTGAGGCAGTGATCAGGAATTTCGTTGTCTCGCCAACCATCACCGGAACGTGACATGCTCGCTCGCCCCTCGCTTCGAATTCGCTGCTATCTTTCATCCCTGCCCCGCGCCGGGCCCCGATCCGTCATGCGCCTCGTGATCTCGTCGAGAGCTTCCTCCGGGGTGATACCCCTGGACGCTTCATACTCGTCGTAGGCTGCGGGATCCCAGAACTCGATATGGTCGAGCTGCCCGATTATGAGCACGGAATCCTTGATGCTGACGGTCGCGAGCAGGTCGGGCGGAATGAGAACTCTCTTGTGTCCATCCATCCTGCAGTGCCGCGCTCTGCGAAGCGCCACCCTCATGTAGTACCTGCTGACGTCCACTTCGGGGAATGAACGCATGTGTTTTTCGCGTTCCTCCCACTCGTCGAGAGGGTAGGCGGCCAGGCATCCGTCCGGGCCGGGGAGCACGACAAAAGTGTTGCGAGCGAACTCCGAAAGTCCGTTCCGAATCTGGGAGGGGATGCTAAAGCGGCCTTTAGCATCTACCGTGTGAACATAACCACCGTAGAACGACGACATTGATCAACCTTGCCTTGCTATCCCACTCAGTCCCACTTCATACCGCAACGTTGCGAACCTACCACCACCCCGATACCCTGTCAACAAAAAAATGCAAGAAGGTACAAATTCAGGCAATTTTCTGTTAATTGCTTGGGAGTGATGGAGTTACCCGCAGGGTGGCCTGAACGGAAATGCGCCAGGGGCCGTTTCGCCCAACTATATCGCAAAAATAGGGGGTCCGGCCCCAGAAGATGGGGTCAGGTCTTAAAATGCACAATCCGAGGGGAAATCAGCGGAGAATAAGGACCTTCTCGGCAGCGAAGGCCTGTCCGGCCACGACCCTCACGAAATAGATGCCGCTCGACACCCTCAGGCCGTTCTCGTCCAGCGAGTCCCAGACCAGGACGTGGTAGCCGGCGTCAAGGGAACCTTCTGCAAGCCTGCGTACACGGCGTCCGCGAACGTCGAAGACGTCCACGCTGCAGTCACCGGGCATCGAAGAGGGCAGGCCGAGGCGGACGTTCACACTGGAAGCGGCAGGGGATGGAAAAGCCTTCAGCGTCATGACGGAAGGCGCGCCACCGGGCAGGTCCACTCCCGTGCCTGCGCCCGGGGGCCCGCCATAGAGATTGCTGTTATAGGTGTCGTGGCAGAGCTTGGGCCATTCAATCAGCGCGCTGTCGTAGGGCGCGCCCAGGTCGAAAACATGCATCAACGCGTCGTAGCCGCCGACGGCGACTTCGACGTCGCCGTCCAGGTCGAGGTCGCACAGAGCAGGCGTCGAATAGACCTCCCTCGTCGCGTAACGCGGCCAGCCGTTCAGCCGGCTCCCGTCCGCGTTGTAGGCGTAGATCTTGCAATCGGTACAGCCAATTACGATTTCGAGTTCGCCGTCACCGTCGATATCTCCTACGACAGGCGAGGACTCGAAGTCGCCCTCGGCATATGCGGGCCATCCCGGCCGCACTGCGCCGCCGTCTGAGAACACGTAGACGCAGGCCGAGTCCCCCACCCCACCCGTACGGGAAGTGCCGATCACGATATCCAGCTTTCCGTCACCGTCGAGGTCCGCGAGCGCCGGAGAAGATCGAACCACACCCCTCAAGGATCGCGGCCAGCCCGGATGGACCGAACCGGTGTGGTCATAGACGCTTACACTCTCCCAGAACATGCCTCCGGTTACGAGCTCCAGGTCGGAATCTCCGTCGATGTCCCCGACGGCAATCGAGCCGTATACGGCGCCAGGGGCGGCAAAGAAGCCGTCGGGATTGAGGTAGCCCGAACCGTCATGGTGCCAGACATAGATGTTGCCGCCGGCCGAAGCGACGATTATCTCAAGGTCCAGGTCACCGTCCAGGTCGGCAATCGCGGGAGAACTGTATATGGTCCCGGTGGCGTGCGCGAAAAGACCGTTGGGCTGTAGATAGCCCGTGCCGTCGTGATGCCACGCGCACACGGAACCATAGGAATTGGCAGCGATAATCTCCAGGTCGAAGTCGCCATCGATGTCGCCCAGGGCCGGCGCGGCCCGGACTTCCCCGCCCAGCGCCCTGAAGAAGCCGTCGGCCATCCTGAGGCCGGTACCGTCGTGGTTCCACGCGTAAAGATTGCCGTCGTTCGAGCCGACGACGATTTCGAGCTCAGGGTCACCGTCGAGGTTAGCGACGGCGGCCGAAGACCAGACCATGTCCCCCGCAGGACGCGGCCAGCCGGCGCGCACACTGCCGTCATGCTCCCAGACGTAGACCTTCTCGTCCTTTGAACCCACCACTATCTCGAGCGCTCCGTCACCGTCCAGATCTTCGACGCAGGCGGAGGAATACATCACATTCGTGGTGCCCACCGGCCATCCCGCCTGGTAGGGCGCCCCGGTCCATGCCTCAAGCGTCTCGCCCGGAGCGCTGACATTGCCCATCGAATCGCGGACGCACACATAGTAGAAGTAGTCCTCCTCGCTCGCGAGCCCGCCGTCGACCAGATGCGCGAAACCGTCAACCACCCCGACCAGGCTATAGGGGCCCCCCGCCTCATCCGCCCGGTAGACGTCGTAGCCCCGGAGGAGGCTGTCGCCGGCGGCGTCCCAGGCCAGCTCTATGTGCCCGCTACCGCACCAATAGCGGAGCGCGGTCGTCGGACATGGTTCCCTGACACTGACGACCTCAAGCCACGCATTGCCGCAGGCATCCGTCAACTCAATCTCGAAAGACATGTCTCCGCCGGTCGCGCTCACGACATAGCCTTCTCCCTCACCGTACTCCCCGCCCGCAAGGTCCCCATATGCGCAGATGCTGTCCAGGGGAGCAACGCCGCTAATGGCACGAAGCGAACCCTGCACGTCCCTGAGCCCGCCGCTACCCGTATTGCGCACTCCGTAGAGCACGCTCAGGCTGTCGCCTCCCAGCGGCAATACCTCGATTCGTTCTCCGGTCAGGTTTCCGCCGTGGACCAGCACTGCGAACCAGTCCCGCCACGACCCGGCGCCGCTGTCCTCCATCTCCATTTCGAACCACAAGCCCACGCGGTCCCCCAGCGGTCCCGCGAATTCAACATCGTACGTGCCCGCGACCTCACTCTCGCCAAGGTCCCCGAAAGCGTAACTGCCGCCGTGAATGACGACGCCGCTCCCGGCGCCTGTCACCAGATCGAAGCCTTCCTCGAAGTCGCCGGCCCCGAGCGCTCCTGACAGGACCACATCCGCGTCACCGACCTGGAGCAGGTCTTCGGACCCGAGCCCGTACCCTCTTAAACCGTGTATGTCGCCATGGACCTCAACGCTGCACCGGTAGGCGAACAGGCTGTCACCGGGTCCCTCGAATCTCACATGCCAGCCCATACCGTCCAGCCATAGCCAGCATCCGCGGTCCGAGCCGTACTCGCGCCAGGCCCGCCCCAGGACCTCATCGCCTACGCTGACGCCGAACGGCATGGCGGCCGGGTGCACGCCCCTGCGGCCTACGAAAACCAGGCTCTCCGCCGGGCTCCCGGCGAAGTCGACGTCTACCCACAGGCTGCAGCCATATATCGCGGTCAGGCCGGCGGTGACGCCCGCCGCGCTGTCGGCTGCGCCGTTCGAGACCCCCACCACCAGGCCCACGCGTTCTCCCCAGTCCGCCCGGCCGTCACCGTTACCGGTCCAGCCGCCGCCGTCGTCGACGGCGACGCTGCTCACATAGCACCGGCTGCCGGCCGCCGTTACTTCCACGCTGTCTTCGCAGACCAGGTAATCCTCTCGACTCACTGTGAGGTCCGCCCGGCCGGCGCCGAGGGGGCGATAGTCAAGGACGGCCACGCCCCATGCGTCCGTGAGGCCCGCTCCGTATTCCCCGCGCTCGCCTCTCAGCACGACCACCGCGCCTTCCACCGGGACACCACCTTCCTGGGCCGTCACCACATATGTACTGTCGCCTGTGGTCATCGCTCCGGCGTGGACGGCGCCAAGCGTGTCGGGCTCGGCCACCCACATATCCAGAACAGGGTCGCCGAATAGCATGTACGCCAGAACGGTCCAGCGCGCGGACCCGTCGCGGCTCATCGCGGATGGAATCTGGTCCTGGTAATGGAGAGCGCATACATCTCCGATCCGGTGGACTCCGAGGTCGAAGAAGTAATCACAGAAGGCGTCGAGAAAATACATGCCGATATAGGGAAATTGAAACCGCGTTGTCCCGTAAGCCGCGACGCACCCACCCGATGCGCTCACGACGTAATGCCTGAAGACGCAGTCCACGTCGACGGCGCTGTTGTTGCAGTTGACGGCGTAGACGAAGCCGCAGCGACCGGAGTTGGAGAGCGTGTCGTAGTCGCTTGTATAGATGAAGGGCGGAGTGCCCTCAGAGGTCGACGTGCGGAAGGCGTCGCCGTGACCCGCAATCACCGTCAGGCCGTGCCCCTTGCTGATTTCGCGCAGGCACGCCTCGCGGTTCATGGTGCCGGCAGTCTGATAGAGTTTGGTCGTGTCCCAGTGCGCCGGAAAGCGTTCGGCCACATCGTCGAGCACCTGGCCGCCGTCGAGCGTTATGGAATCGCCCGGCTCCCAGTCCGAAGGGAGCAGGACCTCGGCCATCAGAAGCGCGGTGCTCCCAAAACCGGGCGCCGGACTGCTCCTGTAACCCATGGCCTTGTCCGCGTAAGAGGATACCTCCGCCCCCGTACGCACCGGAAGCCTCCCCACGATGACCTGGGGATACAAAGTGGCGCCGTCGCCCATTATGCTGGCGCCGTCGCCCCATTCGCCGAATATATTGTTGCC
>CAZSBE010000030.1:0-30856 GCA_964604955.1 uncultured bacterium | reverse complement strand
AGTTCCGGTGGCAATGGCGGAGGGGCCACACCCGTTCCCATTTCGAACACGAAGGCCAAGCCCTCCAGCGCCGATGGTCCCGCCTGGGAGCCCGCTTCCGCCATATGGCCTTCACAATGATATAGCGTAAGTATCGAGATTTAGTTGACGAACTGCACAAATTGTGATATCCTGCACAGGCTGGAGGCTGCGGTTTTACTGTGGGCGGGAGAGCTCACAGGCCTTAGTGAAGTCATACAAGATGCTGCGAGGTCCTTTGCTTTGGACATTCACCTTGCTGATTCCCGGATCTTGAATCGGGGCCTGAGGGAGCACAAGTGCCAAGCCTCCTGGTGAACGAAGTGAGCCGGCAGGCTGCCCGGTTGACGCAAGAATTCTGAAAGAGGAGGTGATGGATGGAGAGCCTTTTTACTGAGTGGGAGTAAGGCTTCACCAAATTAGTTCGGGGCTTAGGACAAGGAGGGAGACGATGAAGTTTCAAGATCTAAGGGTCATAGTGCTGTGCGCAGCACTGGCCTTCTGCATGTCCGGAGTACTATCACCGGAGACCGCGCTCGCCAAGTCGGTATATGTCATATCCGGCCACACCAATGACGTCTTCGACGCCTACAACATCAATACCGATGGCACAATAACCTATCAGGCGACGTACGACCTCACGTGTTCGGGTGCTCCAGGCGGTCTCGCAGTGGATGCATTCCCGGAATCAGAGGCTGCCCTGTTTGTAACATTCGAGGGCAGCAACCTGATCGAAGTCGTGGATGCCGTGGCATTCACCTCTATTGGGTGCGTGCCTGCGCCGGGGGCATCCAATCTCGCCGGGATCGCCGTGGATGGGATGGCCAACGTGGTCTACTCCATCGACAGGAACACGGACAACCTGTATGCATATGATTGGGACGCGACCGCCAAGACATTGACGCTGCAGGCCGGATACCCCACAAACCTGCCCAATTGCTCCGCGGCTATGGGCCTTACCCTCGACGACATCAACGGTGTGCTATATGTCGCCGACTTCGGCGGTCAGATGGTCAGGGGTTACGACGTCACTAACTGGAACGAGGTGTTCAGCTATGCGCCTACCGTATATCCCCTTGGGATCGCAGTGGACAGGGCAAGGCAGTTCCTGTTCATCAGCCGCAATGACGGCAGTTGCGGATTCGGTGGCGGCAGCACGCTTCTCTGCAAGTATGATCTCAACTCGAGCACCGAAGAGTGCGTCACGCTGACCACCAACGGCTCCACTCACGGCGGCATGGGCATCGCCGTGGATGAGCGGACCGGATATGTCTATGTCACCGGAGGGTGTACCGGCGATGACATAAGCATATGGGACCCCACAACCGTCCCGATGACACTGTTCAATGACGCGGTCGGGGACATCGGCGATCCTGCAGGCATCGCCATCGGCAACGTGGGTGTCAATCCCTTGAACCTGGCCAAGACGGATGGCATGGGAGAAGGCTGCGCCAGGCCCGGTCAGGTCTTCACATATACCCTGACGTACGACAATACCAGGAATAACTTCCCCATTGGCGCTGTCATGCTCACCGATGACCTTCCGGGCGAGGTGGAATTCCAGACGGCGTCGCATTCCGGCTCCTATGATGGTGGGAACCACCGCGTAACCTGGGATGTCGGCACTCTTGCGCCCGATGAAGCCGGTTCGAGACAGGTCACGGTTCGCCTCGCTCCCATGGTCGAACCGGGCATTACCATCTTCAATACGTGCACGATTGACGGCATTGAAGTATTTCCGACTACGGTAGATCTGGAAACCCAGGTCTGCGAGGTCTGCGAGGGCATCGACCTGTGGTTGCCGGATATGCAAGCCAATCCCGGGGAGGACATAGTCGTGCCCGTGAGCATTCAGGACGTGACCGGCTGGGGCGTTCTCGGCTTTGACATGGAAATATGCTGGTGCGATACGCCCACCGGTCTGCTCCAATACCTGGGTTGCGAAATAGGCGATGTAATGGGCCTCTCCGGCTGGGGCGACCCTGTCTGCGGACCGTGCGGAGGCAATTGCATCTCGGTAGCAGGGGCAGGATTCACGCCGCTCGCAGGCGGGGGGACGCTGTTCAATCTCATCTTCCATGTCAGTGCAAATGCCAAGCCGTGTATGTGCTGTGATCTGTGGTTCACGCACATAGACCTGTACGACCCCGAGAAGCCGCTCCTCGTCTGCTGGGAGGACGGCCAGGTCTGCATCGACTACTGCGAGGTCGTGGGTTCTGTGAACAACTGGTACTGCAGGTATGATGATTGCGGCGAGAAGATCCTGACGACTCCGATAGAGGATGCGCGGATGCACCTTTACAGGTGTGATGAAGCGCTGGCAACCACCTACACGGATCCAGGAGGATTCTATTCTTTCGACTGCCTCCCGCCGCTCAGTGCGGACTGCCCGTACTGCGTCGAGGTTGATTACTGCAGAGTGCCGCGTGAACGTATCATGGCATTCGATGCGTCACTGCTGCTCCGGTTCCTGGTATGTGCAGAGAATCTCGACATGTGCCCGTTCTATTACTGTGGCTGCCCGGTGTTCCCGCAGCAGGTCGCAGCTGATGTCAACTGCTCGGGCATGATAACCGCGTATGATGCCTCTCTCATTCTCCAGTACGTGGTGGGGATGATCCCGGCGTTTCCGTGTCCGGACGCCTGGAGGTGGTTCCAGATACCCTGTCATGAATGCGCGAACCAGTGTCCGGACGCGCTCGACTTCATCGGTGTGCTTGTCGGTGACGTCAGCGGCGTTGGACCTTGTCCGGCCGGACTACTCAGTGCGTCCGAGGCAACGCACGTCAAGTTGGGCATACCGCGTCACGACGGTTCGATAATCAAGGTGCCGGTCCTCGTCACAGGGGCTCGCGATATCTTCTCTGCAGAGCTCAAGATGGACTACAATGAACGCAGTTTCGACGTGGTTTCTGTGGAAACCTCGGGGCCGGCGGACGACTTCCATGTCGTCCACAGGGCCGAGGGAGGGCTGCTGCACATAGCGATGGCAGGCGCCTCCAGCTTCAGCGGTGATGGTCGCGTCGCGGTCATCACGCTTCAGAAGCGTGCGACGGCCGCTGCGGTGGCCGACCGGCTCACTCTGACCACTGCTGTCTTCAATGAAGGCAGCCCGAATGCTGTAATAGACGCGGGTACGACCGATGTGGCGATCGCGAGATTTGCGCTGGGCCCGATCTCCCCGAATCCGTTCAATGAGGGGACTCAGATCAGCTACAGTGCGCCACAGGCCTCACGCATCTCGCTCAGCATCTACAACGTCAACGGCCAGCTGGTGAGCACGGTGTTCGACGGTGCCGTCGATGCAGGTGTTCATCAGGTGACCTGGGATGGGACCGACGCTTACGGCCGTCACGTATCCAGGGGCGTTTACTTCTGCCGTATGGAGGCCGCAGGTTTCACTGCAACAGAGAAGGTTGTGCTGTTGAAATAGCGGAATCCGGGTTTTTGCCTTGAGTACGGGGAGCATGCCGAACGGCATGTTCCCCGCTTCATTATCACCGACACGGGCCGACCGGGTGGGAGAGTGGCACACCATTGGGCTTTCTTGTCCTTGCCGGAGGGCACTGCGTCTTCAGACCAAACCCAGTGTCCAGCGGGTCAGATAGGCGGCGAACATGCCGATAGCGAAGCTCATGAGCGTGCCAATAATTATATACTCGGCCTCCATTCGGTGATTCCTGGCCCGGACCTTCACGCAGTCTATTGCCATGTGAGAGCCAAAAACGACGGCCGGTATGATCCAGGCACCCGGAATACCGACCAGGACATATGACGTCAATCCATGTATTGCGGAATGGCCGCCAAGGACCCCGGCCGAGCGCTTCCTGGCCGCGGCGCCCTCAGACTGGAACACGAAATCAGCCAGCGAAGCGCGTGCATGTCAAGCATAGCACAGGTTGGGGCCGGTTTCAATCGGGCTGAAGTGGAGGTACTGGGCCGGGATTCGTGCAGAATCCACGGGGGGAGACTCCTGCCCGCACCCCGGCTGTTCCGGCCCCGGCGGCTCTATTTTAGCAACATCATCTTGTGCATGCCTTCCATGCCGGCTGCCCGAACCCGGCAGAAGTAGACGCCCGGCGGGACTTCGGTCCCCGAGTCGCTCAAACCATCCCATAGGGCGGTGTGCGGCCCTGCGGCGAGGGCCGCGCCGGCGAGCAATTGCCTGACCCGGCGCCCGCGCACATCATAGACCACCAGGTCCACGCCTCCCGCCCCGGCAAGGTCGAAGCGGATTTCGGTAGCGCGGCCAAAGGGATTGGGGTAGTTGCCGACCTGGATACTCTCAAGGGAAGATGCCCGGTCTCCCCCCGGCCTCGATACGCCTGCCGAGCCCTGGGGCCACGCGCAGGCCAGTGGCCCGCCATAGGCGCCCATGTCGTTTCGCGCCGTCCCTTGAGACGGCGGGAAGCACTGGTCATCGTATGCGGCGTCCGGGTCGCCGGTGTCGATGCACGGGCTCCCGGCAGCCAGGTGATAGAGCGCGTCCGCGAAGAGGGGGGCCTCGTCGATATTTCCGGTCCCCGGCCAGCCGCCTTCGACGTCCGAGTAGGCGACTTCCACTTCCGTGCTCGTGTTGAGGAGAGAGATCGATGAGTCGCGGGACGCCACGTTGCCCCGGATTATAGTGTTCCGGAGACTGGGGAACTGCACGCCGCCGTAGTTCAGTATGTAGACTCCGCCGCCGGTGCTGTCGGCGCTGTTCCCCACGACCGTGTTATTCACCAGAGAAGAGTAGTCATACCGGATGTAGAGTCCGCCGCCGTCCGTGCTCGTCCAGTTGCCGGAGACTATGTTGTTATTGACCGTCCGCGGGTGCAAGCTGTTGGTGGTCCATAGCGCGATGCCCCCGCCCCCGAATCCGCCGGCGAGGTTATCCGAGACTATGTTGTTCTCGATTACGGGCGTTGAGAAGGCCCCGACATAGATGCCTCCGCCGCAATAGGGAGCGGTATTGCCCTCTAGCAGGTTGCCTCGGGCGACCGGCCGGCCGCTCGTGTCGGACTGGTCCTCCAGGAAAGCGATCCCGCCGCCGGAGTCGGCCTGGTTATCGCGTATGGTGCAGGCCTCGATGAGCGGCCAGGCGTTTACCGAGACCACGCCGCCCCCGGTGCCGTTCCAGTTGCCGTTGTGCGAGACATTGTACTGGATCAGGCAATGCCGCACCGTAAGGGAACAGACGTAGCAGTACACACCGCCTCCCCGGACTTCCGGGAACTGGCCGGCGGAGCGAGCGCGCTCGATGCGACAGTATTCGAGTATGGAGGTGCTGTCCGACCTTACGAAGCGGAGCCCCCGCCATTCGTTCTCGGGGACAGGGGAGTCCCACGTGAAGGTGATCGAGTCCTGGAAGGTACCGGAGGCGTAGAGAGCCCCGTTCACCAGAAACCGGTAGGGTCCGCGGAACCGCACCTGGACCCCCGGCTCGATCACCAGGGCACTTTCCGCGGGAACCGTCAGGTCGCCTTCGACCCAGTAAGGGCTTCCGGCCAGGTCCCAGACCCCGCCCGCGTTCCCGCCGACGGCCGTCCCGGCGATGCAATGAGAGGCTGCCGCCAGGAGGGCAAGCAGTATCAGCGTGCAGAATAATCGCCGGCTGGGTTTGAATCCCGCCGAATTGATACAAGAACCACGCAATCTCAACATGATGTCTCCTTCCTGACACAAGCAGTGCTTTGACTGACTCCCGTCCGGTAACCACAATTTGGTTCGTGCAAGTTGCCCCTTATGACGCAAATCGTAGTGTATGGAAAACCCTGTGGGGGAGTAGGACGCCTGAGGACTCTCTGGCCCTGAAGTCTGCAAATCCTGTGCCACCGGTGCCATGTCATGCTGCCCATAACTGGCTGGATTCGCCCCGGTCTTTGTTCCATTCTGAGAGTCAGGTTTGCTTCTCCGATGGAACAGGCCGCATTGCAGCGGGAGCATGCGGCCCGGGGTTTGAAGGTCTGGGGCTCGAGCGGATCGAAGTCGAGATCGCGATCGGCAATGCCGCGAGCCGGCGGGTCCCTCCGGTACGGCCATGTACGCTCTGCTGCGGGCCTGATGACTCAACCGGTTTTTCGCCCCTCTCCTCCTCCGCGCAGCCTCCTTCGGCGCGCTGGACTGGGCCGAAATCCTGTGATATAATCACCTCCGGAAGTGCAGGAGTGAATGTGAGTTTGCTCAGCGTGGAGGTGACGCGAGATGAATACCCGATCTGCATCCCTGGTCCTCTGTATTCTGTTTGTCTTTCTTTGGTCTTCCCCGGCCATGAGCGTATGGTCCCACGACCCTTCGGAGAACAACGTCATCTGCGACCTGCCCAGCCAGTATTACGGGATAAGGGCCGTGAGCGACGGGGGAGGCGGCGCCGTGTTCGTCTGGGAGGACAAGCGGGCCTTTCCCGATGCAGACATCTACGCCCAGCGTATAGGCGCCGAGGGCAGCCGCCTGTGGCCGTCGGATGGTGTCCCGGTTTGCTCGCTCAGCAACTATCAGGGATGTCCCTCAATCGACAGTGACGGGCAGGGCGGTTTCGTGATCGTCTGGGAAGACGATCGCGACGTGACCGGTCGCAAGGAAATCTACGCGCAGCGCATCACGGCCGACGGAATGGCGCTCTGGATGCCAGGCGGCATTGCTCTCTCCACGAGCAGCGACTATAACCAGGTGCCCTTTGCCGTAGGCGACGGTAGCGGCGGCGTCTACGCCGTCTGGAGCGAAGAGAATAACTACGCCCTCTCGGGTGACGAGATGACCTTTGCGGCCGGGAACATCCATGCCCAGCATGCCTCAGGCATGGGTGACACGCTCTGGGGTCCGGGCGGATTAGTGGTTGCGGGGGCGAGCGGTTTCGTGATGGAGTTCGCGGTGGCCGGCGACGGAGAGGGCGGCCTGCTCATGGCATACTCAGAGGGAGGAACGCCGCGAGCCCAGCGCTTCAACCCGGACGGCGAGCCCCAATGGGCGGCAGGAGGCGTCATAGTCGTTGAGGCGGTCTCGCCCGCTTACTATGTGGACCTGGTGAGCGACGGGGCGGGCGGTGCCATCGTCACAGTCCAGATCGACATCGGCGAGGACGCGCAGATTTACGCGCAACGGGTCGACTCGTACGGGACACCTCGCTGGACAACGACCGGGGTCTCCGTTTGCGCTACGCCTAACTATCAAAATGTAATGGTCATTGCCAGCGACGCCTCGGGAGGAGCTTACATTTCGTGGGTTGATGACCGCGGGGGGGCATATCCGGACGTCTACGCGCAGCATATAGACGCAGCCGGGCAGGCAACCTGGGCGACCGGCGGGATTCAGATATCCACGGGCCCGGACCGGGACGAGGGCCAGAGGATACTGGCGGACGGTACGGGCGGGGCCATAATCGCATGGCAGAGCGGGCTCAGCTGGTATATCGACATCCGGGCCCAGCGCGTGGACGCCTCCGGGAACTTCCTCTGGCCGGTGGGCGGGGTCCTGGTCTCGAGCGCTCCCTCAGACCAGGTCGGGGTTCGCGCGGTGACCGACGGGGCCGGCGGCATGATCGCGGCCTGGAGCGACTTCCGGTCGGGCAGCGATTGCCACTCCTATGCCCAGCGTGTCGAGCGAAACGGTTTTCTGGGCTATCCGGCGCCTTATCTCGAAAGCGTTGCCGACTATCCGGCCGATCAGGGCGGCCAGGCCATCGTAACGTGGGACCCCAGCTACCTGGACGTGTGGCCGGATTGCGCAGTGGATTACTACTCGGTATGGAGAAGGTACACGGGCGGGGGAGTGGCGGTGTGGGAAGAGCCCTCACCGTGGCAGCTCTTGAATGCAACGAGCCTTTCGCAGCTCCTGGCGAGCGGCTGGGTATATGCAGGCCAGGTCGAGGCATGGCAGCTTCCCGGCTACAGCTATGTCGTTCCGAGCTTCGGCGATTCGACGGGAGCCCGTATCCCGTGGATGGAGTGCATGGTACTCGCCCATAACACGACGCTCGATGATTTCTGGATGTCGCCTGCGCTGGCCGGCTACTCCGTTGATAACCTGGCTCCGGGTGCGCCGTTGAATCTTGTGGCCGAGGCCGCGGGGTCCGACGCCGTCCTCACGTGGTCGGCGAGCGGCTACCATGACGAGGACCTCGATCATTATGACGTGCATCGAAGCAGCGTTCCCGGATTTGTTCCGGGCACGGCCACTTTTGTCGGAACGGCCGCCGACACCTTCTTCCTGGACGGCGACCCGGGCGCCGGAACCTGGTACTACCGGGTAGTGGCGGAAGACATACACGGCAATGAGGGAGACCCATCGAACGAGGCCTCCGTGGACCTGGGGGCCGGGGTCGAGCATCCCCCGGACTCTCTCACCCCCGCCATACTGGGCGCTTCCCCGAACCCGTTCAGATCTTCGGCCGTCATCGCGTTCACCCTGCCCGAGCCGGTCGACATCACTCTCTCGGTCTTCTCAATTGACGGCAGGTGGGTGACTACTCTCGTGGACGCGGCCGCGGCGCCGGGACGTCAGAGCGTCGCCTGGTCGGGGACCGATCACGCCGGCAGCCCCGTACCCAGCGGCATGTATTTCGTGAGGCTCGAGGCGGGGAGCGTGCGCTCCATGCGCAAGGTGGTGCTCCTGCGGTGAGTCCGCGCCGCTAGTCGCGGAGCGCAGCATTATCGGCAGCCTCCGCCGTGAACTCGGGGCCCATCTGCGCCATCCTGTCCATATAGAATCTGCCAATCGATGGTATATCAACGATATGGGCATGCCCGCCTGGTAAGGACAAGAGGTCTCCCGCCGGGCCGAGCCGCGACGATCCCGGAGATTCCTGCCGAGCCCGGAGACGGCCGTGGTGACGACCGCCGGAGAGCATCGGCCGCGCCGTTCCGGGGTTGCCGGCCGGGCCGGAAAGGCGCTTGAATCAAGGGCTGACGGGCCCCGGCGAAACGTCGATCCTGAGGGCCGACAGGGGTTGACTTTAGCGGGGTCTTTGTCTATGTTACATTCTTGGTGAAACGAGTCATGGCCAACCGCCATTGACCCACATATACGTCGAAGAAAGGACACAGTGATGGCAACCAAAGCGTACAACGCGTTTCAGATGGCCCAGGCCCAGTTCGACAGGATCGCCGATCTTCTGGAGCTCGATACGCCCACGCGGGACCTGCTGCGCTATCCCTTGAGAGAATACCACGTGAGCATTCCGGTGAGGATGGATGACGGGTCCTTCCAGGTGTTTCGCGGTTTCAGGGTTCAGCACAACGATGCCCGCGGGCCCGGCAAGGGCGGCATCCGTTTCCACCCGCAGGAGACCGTCGATACGGTGAGGGCGCTGGCGACCTGGATGACCTGGAAGTGCGCCGTGGTCGACATACCCCTGGGGGGGAGCAAGGGCGGTGTGATTTGCGACCCGCATAACCTCAGCCTCAGGGAGCAGGAGCAGATCTGCAGGGGTTGGGTGAGGCAGCTGTCAAAGAACATGGGCCCCGTGGTCGATGTGCCGGCCCCCGACGTCATGACGAGCCCGCAGCACATGCTGTGGATGCTTGACGAATACGAGACGATCTACGGGCAGAAACTGCCCGGCTTCATCACCGGCAAACCCGTCGGCATGGGCGGGTCGCTGGGCCGCACGGAGGCGACGGGCTACGGCGTCATTTTCACCGTGCGCGAAGCGCTCAAGGAGATGGAGATTCCGCCGTCTGAGACCACGGCGAGCGTGCAGGGGTTCGGAAACGTCGGCCAGTTCGCGATCGACCTCTACACCCAGATCTGGGGCAAGGTCATCTGCGTGTCCTGCTGGGACCAGAGGGACCAGACCTCATACAGTTTCCGGAAGGAAGATGGCGTCGATCTCAAGGAACTGAGGTCGGTCACGGACCGCTTCGGCGGAATAGACAAGGACAAGGCGAAGAAACAGGGCTATGAGGTGCTCCCCGGCGACGCCTGGCTGGAGCAGGACGTGGACATACTGATTCCGGCCGCGCTCGAAAACCAGATCACGGCGGACAGCGCCGCCAAGATAAGCAAACGGGTCAAGATCATCGCGGAAGGGGCCAACGGCCCGACCACCCCGGAGGCCGATGAGTATCTTGCCGCACGCGGAGTATTCATGATTCCCGACCTGCTCGCCAATGCCGGAGGCGTGACCTGCTCCTACTTTGAGCAGGTGCAGTGCAATCAGAACTACTTCTGGGAAAAGGACGAGGTCCTCGGCAAGCTCGACAATAAGATGACGTCGGCATTCATCGCCGTCAGCGAACTGGCCAAGAAGAGAAGCCTCTACATGCGCGATGCCGCCTACGTAATCGCCGTGAGTCGCGTGGCGCAGGCCTGCAGAGACCGCGGCTGGGTGTAGAACCGGCGCACATCTGAGAATAGCGCGTGCCGGGCGGTACCCCGGTGCCGGAAGGATGGCGAGCGTTGAAGAGCAATGACTACAGCCCGCATCACCGGGCGCTGGTCCGCTTCGACCGGCATTTCTTCACCGCGAAGGAGAAGTTCACATATATCGGGTCAGGTTCCCTGGGAGGGAAGGCGCACGGTCTGGCCCGGATGATGCCGATGCTGGAAGGGAGCCTCTGGGGTGAATTCGCTACCGACATGCTCGTCGGGCTCCCCGCAACGACAGTCATCTGCACGGACTTCTTCGACCTCTTCATGAAGGAGAACGACCTCTACGAGATGGCGTACTCCGAGACCCGTGATGACATCATAGCCCGTGCGTTCCAGGCTGCTTCCCTGCCCGTTCAACTCGTGGGGGACCTCAGGTCCCTGGCCGAGCAGGTGCACAGGCCGCTTGCGGTCAGGTCCTCCAGCATGCTGGAAGACGCCATGTTCGAGCCTTTCGCGAGCGTCTATGCCACCAAGATGATCCCGAATAACCAGCCCGGCGCCGATGTGCGGTTCCGGCGGCTCGACGAGGCGGTGAAGCACGTCTATGCCTCCACCTTCTTCCGTGACGCCGCGGATTACATGAAGGCGACTCATCATTCCACGCGGGACGAGAAGATGGCGGTGATCATCCAGGAAGTAGTGGGCACGCGGTTCGATCAGCGCTTCTATCCGCACATAAGCGGGGTGGCGCGCTCTTACAACTTCTACCCGACAGGAAGCGCGGAGGCTGACGACGGCGTGGTCGACCTCGCCCTGGGCCTGGGAAAGAGCATAGTCGACGACGCTTCGGCCTGGACCTATTCGCCGGCGTTCCCGGCGGCAAACCCTCCGTACAACTCCATAAACGAGCTGCTCAAGCAGACCCAGACGAAGTTCTGGGCGGTCAACATGGGCCGTCCGCCGGCCTATGACCCCACCAGCGAAACCGAGTACATGGTGCGGTGCGACCTGCAGGCGGCTGAATACGACGGTTCGCTGCGTCACCTGGCATCGACCTACTCAGCCGCGAGAGACAGGATCGTGATGGGAACAGGGGACAAGGGCCCGAGGCTCGTCAACTTCGCCCCCATTCTGTCCGCCGACAGGCTCCCTCTCAATGACCTCGTCAAACTGCTTCTCAAGACCTGCGAGGATACGCTGGAGAGCCTCGTCGAAATCGAGTTCGCCGTGGCTCTCGACCCCGCGGACAGGCACCCCGCGCAGTTCGCGTTCCTCCAGGTCAGGCCCATGGTGGTCTCGCGGGACATTGTCGACCTGAGTCCGGAGGAGCTTGCAGGGCCGGGCGTGATCGTAGCCTCCGACAGGGTGATGGGCAACGGCACGCGCGATGACATCCGCGACGTAGTGTACGTCAAGCCCGGGACTTTCGACATCGCCCACTCGAGGACGATTGCGGGGGAGCTGGAGTCCATTAACAGCGGGCTGCTCGAGTCCGGGCGCCCTTATGTGCTGATCGGCTTCGGACGCTGGGGCACATCCGACCCGCAGGGGGGAATACCGGTCAAGTTCGGGCAGATATCCGGCGCGCGGGTGATCGTAGAGGCGACGCTTCCGGATTTGGATTTCAGCTTGAGCCAGGGTTCTCACTTCTTTCACAATCTGACGAGCTTCAGGATATTCTACTTATCCATGCACCATTCGGGAGACTATGGTATAGACTGGGAACGGCTGGACAGACAGCCGGCTGTCAACGAGACAGAATTCGTCAGGCATGTCGAGTTCGCGTCTCCCCTGACGGTAAAGGTCGACGGCAAGAACGGGCGGGGGTTGATCTTCCATGAAGCGTGAAGGCGACAAGGACAGCGACCTGATCCGCTTTCTTCAGGAGAGGGAGAAGGAACTCACCTGCATCTACAGGCTCGAAGAGACCCTGAACCGGGACGATTCGACGCCCGCGGAGGTCTGCAGGGCCGCCGTGGACGCCATCCCGCCCGCATGGCAGTACCCGGCCATCTGCAGGGCCAGGGTCGTTCTCCAGGGGGAGGAATTCAAGTCCGATGATTTCAAGGAGACCCGGTGGGTTCAGAGTTGTGACATAAAGATTCAGGATAACGTCATAGGCAGCGTAAGCGTCTACTACACCGAAGAGATGCCGCCGGCAGGGGACGGTCCCTTCCTCAAGGAAGAGGCGAAGCTGCTGCAGACCATTGCAGACAGAATCGGGCAGTTCATGCTCTTAAGGCGCATCCAGCAGATAGCCGCCGACTATGAAACCGGCCCCGACCGCAAGATTCCGGAATGGCGCGTGGTTCTGGAAATGCTGCGCAGGACCGACAAGGACCTGTTTCTCAACATATGCCAGAAAATGCTCAATTACCTTTCGTGGACCGGAGTGAAAGACGCTGAGAGACTCCTCCGCTCGTCGGGGTTGGGCTTCGTCGCTCTCGACGAACAGATACAGGGTGGAGAGAACCAGCCGCGCCGGAAGAGCTCCTTCAAGATCTCCGAGGACGTTATCGACAAGGTCCTCGACATGGCGGACCGGAATCTCTCGGACGATCACCTGCTGGCCAGCGTTCAGAAGTGGGTCCAGGAAGACAGGCTCGGCTTCCTAACGCATGCCGTCAACCGGAGCTCGACCCTCGCCGAGGTTTCCGAGGCGATCCGCCGCTACTACCGGATCGCGCCGGACGATGGCGAGATACCGGCCGCTACCAAGAAGGGTGTCGAAGTTGCTCTCATACGGCGGCTGCTCTCAGAGCAGCTCAGGTATATAAATATCGCCAAGAAGTTCCTGGGCATTGAAGAGATCCATGAATTCCTCGGCCACATCATCTCCACAACGGAAAGCCATGGCCGGCTCGGCGGCAAGAGCTCGGGCCTGCTGCTGGCGCAGCAGATCATTCTCAAGTCCGGAGGGGAACATAAGGAACTCAGCGGCATCAAGGTGCCGAAGACCTGGTTCATGGCATCCGACGTGGTGCTCGACTTCATGAGCTTCAACAACCTCGGCGAGGTCGTCGAGCAGAAGTACAAAGACATCAACCAGGTTCGCCTGGAGTACCCGCATGTCATACAGGCCTTCAAGAACTGCCATTTCCCGCCGGATGTGGTCCAGGCCCTGGCGATGGTTCTGGACGAGTTCGAGGACCGCCCGCTCATTGTAAGGAGTTCAAGCCTTCTTGAGGACAGAATGGGGGCCGCTTTCTCCGGCAAGTACCGCAGCCTGTTCATATCGAACCAGGGCACCAAGAAGGAGAGGCTCGAGGCGCTGACGGATGCAATCGCAGAGGTCTATGCCTCGGTGTTCGGGCCCGACCCCATAGAGTACAGGGCGGAAAGGGGCCTTCTGGATTTCGCGGAGGAGATGGGCATAATGATACAGGAGGTCGTCGGCACCCGGATAGGAGACTACTTCCTGCCGGCCTTCGCCGGGGTGGCTTTCAGCAGAAACGAGTTCCGCTGGTCACCGAGGATAAAACGGGAGGACGGGCTCGTAAGGCTGGTGCCCGGCCTCGGGACACGCGCCGTGGACCGGGTGGCTGACGACTACCCCATACTCATCGCGCCGGGCCGCCCGGGCCTCAGGGTGAATGTTACGACCGATGAGATTATCCGGTACTCTCCCAAGAAGGTGGACCTCATAAACCTGAAGACCGGAGCGTTCGAGACGGTCGATATTGAGGACATTTTCGTTCGATACGGCGATCATATCCCGGCCATATCAAGGATGGTCTCGGTCGTAGACGGCGATCAGATCCGCAAACCCCTGGGTAAGAACATCGACTTCGAGAAGGACGGTCTGGTCGTCACCTTCGAGGGGCTGATCGCGGACACCGGCTTCGTCAAGCAGATAGGCAGCATGCTCAGTCTCCTGGAGAAGGAACTGGGGACTCCCGTGGACATCGAGTTCGCCCATGACGGCAAGGACTTCTACCTGCTGCAGTGCAGGCCGCAAAGCTACTCGGCGGGAAGCACGCCTTCCCCCATACCCAAGGACGCCCCTGCGGACAAGATAGTCTTTACGGCCAGGAAGTACATTTCAAATGGCAAGGTGCCCGACATCACCCATATCGTTTATGTCGACCCCGAGAAATACAGCGAGCTTCCCGAGAGAAGCGATCTGCTTTCCGTGGGGCGGGCCGTCGGGAAACTGAACGCGCTGCTCCCGAAGAGGCAGTTCATCCTGATGGGCCCGGGGCGGTGGGGCAGCCGGGGCGATATAAGACTGGGCGTGAGCGTGACCTACTCCGACATCAATAACACGGCATTGCTCATCGAAATAGCCCTTCAGAAGGGTGATTACACACCCGACCTGTCATTCGGGACGCACTTCTTCCAGGACCTGGTGGAGGCGGGGATTCGTTACCTGCCGCTCTACCCCGATGACGACGACATCGTTTTCAATGAAAACTTCCTTAAGAGATCTCCCAACCTGCTGCCCGAGCTGCTTCCTGAGTTCGAGCCGATTGCCGATACGGTGCGGCTCATAGACGTTGCCGCAGCCGCGGATGGCGAGGTGCTCAAAGTCTACATGAACGCGGATCTCAATGAGGCCATCGGCCTCCTGTCTGAACCTTCGACGGAGATGGTCATAGGCGCCGGAGGGGAAGTTTATGAAGAGAAACAGACCGGCGATTACTGGCCCTGGAGGCTCAGGATGGCCGAGCATATAGCTTCACTGCTGGATCCCGCGCGATTCGGTGTGAAGGGGTTTTATGTTTTCGGGAGCACCAAGAACGCCACGGCGGGGCCGGGGAGCGATATCGATCTGTTGATTCACTTCCGGGGCACGGACCAGCAGCGAAGGGACCTTGAAGTCTGGCTGGAGGGCTGGAGCCTGAGCCTCGCGCAACTCAATTATCTCAAGACCGGTTACCGGTCAGACGGTCTTCTGGATGTCCACATAGTCACGGACGAGGACATTGCGCTCAAGACGAGCTACGCCTCCAAGATAGGGGCAATCACGGATCCTGCCCGGCCTCTCAGGTTGAACAAGCGCCAGTAGACTTATAGGAGCTCGCGCGTGGCGCCGGCCGGGTCCTCCAGGTCGAATCTGACAAGCGCCAGTTCAGGACCGCGGTGCGCCGCTGTGAACATGAACGTCCTGCCCAGGCGCTCGGCCCACCTGCCGGTTATTTCCGCGGACTCATGCACGTGGCCGTGGAGTGTGACCAGGGGCTGCCGCGTCTCGATGAATCTCTTGATGGCGATGCTGCCGACGTGAACGTCGAGAGGGACGTCTTCGACGCGCCTGCCGTCCAGCGCCGCTCTGTCGAGCGCCGTGCGATAGGGCGGAGAATGGAAGAGGAAAACGGCGTTTTCCATGTCATCCTCAGCCGTGAGGCTGTCCAGGTCTTCCGCGATGGTCGCGAATCTCTTCTTGCTCCTTTCGACCTCCACCGATCGCACGCCTTCCTCCGGGGAGATGCTTCCGGGGTCGACGTAGCGCGAGACGTCGTAGCGCTCCCAGTCCTTGAGACGGAAAGGCGTCGGCGGAACGTGCGAATAACCGTAAATCGTCCATCTACCGAATCTCACCTTCGCGTTGTGAATGTAATCCCACAGGCCCAGGTCGGCTATCGCACGGACACCCTCCTCTTCAACCCGCGGGTCGTCGTTGCCGAGGATTATGTAGAACCCGGGATACGAATCTCCGAGACCGGACCGAAGGTCCGACAGCCTGGGCTCTAGGAAGTCGGAAAGGAAGTCGTCGTATACCGTTTCCGTATCTGCAAGGGCGAGGAGTCCGGATGGCAGTATGTCCCCGCCGAGAAACACGGCCGCGGGCCTCCTCGAGGCTGTCTCCTCGAAAAGCCGCGAGTACTTCCGCACATCACCGTGAAGGTCGGAAACGAAGAACACCTCGTTCAACCCAAATGCCTCCATCTCGGATCCGCGGCATGCGGTACCCGGTAAGCCTGTAGACAATAATACATCCAGCCCCCCGGCCGGCAAAATGAAATACGGCCTTGAAGGACTGCCGGCGGCCCGGCCCGTCAGAAGGGCGGGAAAGACCTGACATTCATGTCGGCCTCGCGCCGGCGCGGGTCAGCGGGTCGCTTCCTCGAAGAGCATGGCCTTGACCAGGGTGACTTCCCGCACCTCGCCGTCGTGACTTATCTTGAGAGTCACGGATTCCGCGGCGTCGTCCTCGAGCAGGTTTATGAGCTCGATCAGGCGCGCGGGCGTCAACTCCCGTGAGTCGAAGGAGAGAATCCTGTCCCCTAATTCAATGCCCGCGCGGTCGGCCGGGGAACCTTCCCATATGCCCTTCACGACGATCTCGCTGCCCCCGGATACGTCCGGGCGAATGCCGGCCGAGAGGAAGTCGCCTTCGAGGCCGGCTCCCTCATGGGGGATCATGAGCAGCTCGTGATTCGGGTAGTCGATGACCAGGGTGAATTCCGACAGGAGATCGTTTCCGATGAGCGGCATCGAGAGCATCGGCGGCAGCTCGCCGAAAAGACAGACCACGCTGCCGAAGTCCATGCCTCCGACCCGGAAGGATTCGAGCCTCGCCAGGTAGTTGTGGTCGGCTTTCGTCATGGGCCACTCTTCCATGAGCCCGCGCGATCTGATGGAATCGCGGACGTACAGGCTCTCATATTCGCTGAAGCTCCCGAGCGGGAATACGACCGGATAAGGCTGGCCCGTGTCTATCATGCCCTCGAGGCTGTCGCCCCCGGCCTGGAAACAGACTACCGGCGCGCTGTTCACGGGATGACTGCGGAAGGGCAGCAGCAGCGAGCCCTCCGGCTGCTCGAGGCGCGTCGTATCGCTGGAAAACGAAATCAAAGAAGTCCTGAAATCTATGGTAACCCTGTACCTCTCCATGAGGTTCGAGCCTATGATGCCGTGAATGGGGGTGCCCAGCGCGTCGAAATGGCTGAAATCGAACGCGGTGACTGCAAAGACCTTGTGGATACTGAAGCCTGACAAATCGAGGCTGTCCATCTTGGCCTGCATTCCCATCTGTTTTAGCCCGAGTTCGTCCGCAACGGCCTTGTCCACGAAGGTGAGGCCGCCCGTGTCGATTACGAAGTTGTACTCCTGCTCCGAGCCGTTTATCCTCACCCCCGTGACCATGAGATGGGTAAGCCGCTCGAAAGGTACCCTGTCTCCGGCGGGCCCGGCGGCGGCAGGTGTGAGATGGGACATAAGGAGAGGGATAAGGCAGATAGTGATCAGGCAGCGAATGTCTGACGGTCGTTTCACGGTGTCTGTCCTCCGGATTGCGTCGATGCCGCGCTTCAATGCCGCGCGTCGCGGCCGGACGGGCCGCCTCCAATCTTCTTATCACACCCGTGCCCGCACCGCCACCCAATTCGCGCGCCGGGCGCTGGCCGCGGGGAAAAGATCGCGTGAGTTTGTGCGGGAAGGATGGGGCCCTTTGTGCTAGGCTCAATGGCGTAATATGTGGTATCGGGAATACTGACGCGTAACACATCCGACCGGGAGGAAAAGATGGGCGCGAAACGTGCTGCGGTTCTGACTGTCGTGCTGCTCGGCGCCGTCGCCTGCTGCCTGTCCTGCGGCGGCGGGTCCAAAGGTGACGGCGGCGGAGACGAGGCCGAGGCGCCGGCCTATGCGCCGCTGGACAGCCTGGGCCAGAAGGTCCTGTTCGCCTATATCAGGGAGCACTTCGACGATATCCATGACGTGACCATGCGTTACCACCACAAGGACCACAATATCAACGGGCGCGTGGTCATACAGATGGTCTGGGAGGGAGGCGTGGTCAAGTCGGCGGAGGCGGTGGCCAACGAGACCGGGGATGACAGTCTCCCGGCGTCGCTGATCGAGAAGATACGGGGCTGGAAGATAGAAGAGCTTGAGGGTCCGTCCCGGGTCACGCTCCCGTTCAACGTGCAGCTCGTGGGCCGGGATGACCCGGAGTTTCCCAACACGGGAATACTGACGGGCGAAGTCACCGACGCCGGGGGTGAGCCTCTCCCGGGGGCGCTGATACTCATAAAACCCGAAGTGGCCGGCCTTGTTTACAGGGCCGAAACCAACAGGGAGGGCATATTCGTCCGGACGCTCATCCCGTCCGGGACCTGGGACGTCGAATGCTCGCTGACCGGATATGGAACGGAAACGAGGACGGGGCTGGAGATCTCCGCGGGAGATCACAAGCGGGAGACTTTCGTCCTTAAGAGGAAATGAGAGCGGCGTAGCCGCATCTCCGGCATCCGGACTGAAAATGGACCAGGAAGCGTTCGCCCGGCGCCGGGGGGAGGCAGGCGGAATTGATCGAAGTGCTTCAGCATATAGGCCTCGTGGTATTCTACGTCATTCTCTTCGGCCTCAACGTCTGCATATTCCTGGGTATTCCCGGTGGGTGGATCGCCTACGGGGCCATTTTCATATACGACGCCGTCACGGGATTCTCGACCATCGGCTGGAAGTGGCTGCTCGCCATGGGGGTCATCATGGTGGTGGCCGAGGTGCTGGAGGCCCTGCTCGGCCTGGTGTACGTGGCAGGGAAGGGGGCGACCAGGTGGGGAGTGCTGGGGGCCTTTCTCGGTGGCCTGGCGGGCGCCGTCGCAGGCTCGTTCGTGATCCCCTTCGTAGGCAGCATCGTCTTCGGCCTCATAGGCGCTTTCGCCCTCGCAGTGGTCTTCGAATTCGTCTACTACAGGTCCCTCGACAGGGCCCTGCAGACCGGATTCTTCGCCTTCATCGGGAAGCTGACGGCCATGTTCGTCAAGTTCGGACTCTCGCTCGTGAACCTGGGCCTCTTCATATACCTGAGCTGGAGGTAGGCGGAATCTGGTTGAGAGTCCGGACCGGTGCTGTTAGAGTGTGGGTGTGGAACATGTCAGCGGGTGAGACATTGAAAGCAAGAGTTTACGACACATTGAGGGCGGCCCTGAGCCCCGCCGCCTTCCTGCTCATCATGGCGCTAGTCTCCTGCGGCCCGGCCGAGGAGGCATCGAGGCCCAACGTGGTGCTCATCGTGATAGACGCCCTCCGCCGGGACCATGTGGGCTGTTACGGCTACGAGCGCCCCACCTCTCCGGTGATGGACGCCCTCGCGGGGGAGAGCATCCTCTTTGAAAACGCGATCTCGCATGCGCCCTGGACCAAGACTTCCTTCGCCACCATGATGACTTCGCTCTATCCCCATCAGCACGGGGTGACCGGCTGGGAGAGCGTGATGCCGGATTCGCTGGTGACGCTGCCGGAGGTCCTGCGGGACAACGGGTACACCACTGTGGCGATCGTCAACATGCTCGGCATAGCCGAGCGGTTCAAAGTGCTCGATGGGGTCGACCTGATCAGCTCCGCGGCCAAGACCGAGAGGGACGCCGTCAGGTCCACCGACGACGCCATCGACCTCATGAAAAAGTCCAGGTCCCCCTTCTTCATCATCATTCACTACTTCGATGTCCACTGGCCCTACCGCCCTCCCATGGAGTATGTCGACCTCATCCGGCGCGAGGGCGACCCCGACCCGCTGGCCCTCCGCAGGGAGGCCGGGCGCAGGGTGCCCAGGCAGGGCGGGGAGGGGGTCGTACCCGATGCGGGGGTTGCCGCGGCCGAGAAAATGATGTACGACGGGTGCATTCGATTCGTGGACGACAATATTGCGAGGATCATCGCGTTTCTTGATGAGGCGGGCCTGAGAGAGGAGACCGCGGTCTTCATAACGGCCGACCATGGAGAGGCCTTCTGGGAGCACGGGTTCGGATCGCACGGCTATGATCTCTATGAGGAGTCGATCAGGGTGCCCATGATTGTCTCCTATCCTGCCAGGTACGATAGCCCCCGCAGGATCGCGAACCAGGTGGGGCTTATCGATCTGTTGCCGACCGTGCTGGATCTTGCAGGGATAGAGGACGACCGGCACCGCGAAGGCGCGAGCCTCGATGACCTCATCGCGAGAGGCGTCCGGACTGCCGCCGGAGAGAGCCTGTTGCCCGGAGATCTGCTTCTGGCGGAGAGCTCCCTCAGGAAGGCCCCGGACAGCAAGTGCATCCGCGGCAATTCGATGAAGGCCATTATCGAGCCCGCAACAATGCACATGCAGTTCTACGATCTCAAGAACGATCCCGGTGAAAGCACCAATTTGTGGGGCGCGCAAAGCGCCATGGGCGATTCGCTAGCGCGCCTGCTTTACGGGATTCCGGGGTCCCGCGTCAACGGCTGGCGCCTGGGACTTACCGGTCACGAGTCCGGAGCGTCCTACACTGTGGAAGTGCATGTTCTGGACGGCGGGCGGCTCGCCAGGATAGAGAGGGTCGTCGGCGGCGGCGAATTCTCCCTCGCGGTCGCCGGCGATAGCACGGCATTTGAGGCGACGGTGCGGCCGAGCCGGCAGCAGATAATCCTCTTCGACGTGAGCCCCGCAGGGGCCAGGGTAAGGTTCGACATGCGGGCCGGCGGCGGCGCGGCTCCTTCGACGCTTTTCATCGGGCGTTCCGGGAGACAGCAGTTCGGCCGGGTGGTAACCTTGTCCAGCGACGACGCCCGGGGACTGTCCGATGAGTACGACGCATCCCGCCGGGATCTCATCCCGGGTGCTTTCATCTGGTGGCTTCCGGGCGGGGAGGTCCAGAGAGGGGCCGAGAAGACGGATCTCACCGATGAGGAAGTGAAGCGGCTCAAGTCGCTGGGGTATATTCAGTAGGCGCGGCAGAGTGACCTCGGGCGCTCTCAGACTACCTCCAGAGAGCCTTTATCTTGCCCCAGGTGTCGGGCTCATACTCGACGCCGGAACCGGCCTCGGGTTCGAGCGAGATGTAGTCAACTCTCGTTCTCCCGCCGCTTGTGAGCTGGAGTCTTATGATGATCGTTGCTTCAGGCAGGTTCAACAAGCCGCTCCCGGCGACTTCGGTGTAGTAAGCGCCCGATCAGCCGATGCCCATGCCGTAGGTACTGAACGTCGCGAAGCCGAATGTGCTTCCGCCCTGTATGCGATACGTCGCCAGGTGCCCGCTGAAGACGTAGAGATCGCCACCCGACCGGAGTATGTCGTCATATTCGCCGGCCTGGCCGATCTCCGCTCTCAGCTCGATGAAATCCCCGGGGTAATCATAGCCCTCGACCGCGTAGCCGCCGCTCGCGCCGGAGCAGGACGTGACATAGATGGGCTCCCCGCCCACGTTGAACGAGCCGACGTAGTCCTCGGCTTCGAGGATTATGGGGACTGCATTCGCGGCCGGCGCGACGAGCGCCAGAACCGATAGAACGAGTATCGCTGTCCGCACAGGCATTGCCCCCTTCCTGAGACAAAGATAAGGATATCACTCGAGGCCCCCAAAGTCAAGGGATTCGGGCGGCGGGGAGGGCATGCTGCTTGCGATTGACTACCTGGCGGCACTCTGCTACATTACCACGGTCTTCTGGAATGGAGCGGTTAGGGGCACTTTAAACGCCGGGGGAGATCATGTCTCGCACATGTCTGTTTGTCGTAGTGTCTTCATTGGTAGTGGCATCATTGCTGCCTGCTTCGGCGGCAGCCGGAAGAAGGTGGGTGGTCGACAGCGGAGGAGGCGGAGACGTCCTCACCATACAGGCAGGCCTTGATTCGGCCGCCGCCGGCGACAGCGTGCGCGTCATGAGCGGCACCTACTATGAGCACGACCTCGTCATGAAGAGCGGCGTCGTCCTGCACAGCGACACCTACAGCCCGACCCATTGTTTCATCGACGCCGGCGGACTGGGCAGGGTCATACTCTGCGACGGCGTGGACGCGACCGCCGAGATAAGGAGCTTTACTATCATGGGCGGTTACGCCACCGGGACGGGTGCTGACGGCTCGGGTGGAGGGATCGCATGCATCAACTCGAGTTCCGCCCTGATTTCGACCTGTGACTTCCTCGGTAACACGGCCGATGAGTACGGGGGGGCCATATACTGTGACGGCAGTTCATCTCCGCCCATTTACTTCTGCTCATTCCACAACAATGAGGCCGGAAGCGGCGGGGGTGGCCTCGGCTGCCTGACCAACTCCGAACCGTATGTATACAAAGGCACATTCGTCTGGAACTCGACACCGGGTGACGGCGGCGGAGTCTATTGCGATGGCGGGTCCGCGTTGACCATGACCAACTGCACGCTGCTCAATAACTCGGCGGTGGGCTCCGGGGGCGGGCTTTTCTCGCAGGGGAGTTCCCAGCCCATTCTCACGAACTGCCTTGTCTCCTTCAGCCAGGAAGGTGAAGGCGTCTGGGCCGACGACGATAACAGCGTCGTCTGGTGCGGGTGCACGGACATCTACGGCAATGAGGGCGGCGACTGGGTGGGGCGCATAGCCGGCCAGGAGGGGACTCTGGGTAATTTCTCGTCCGACCCGCTATACTGCGATACCTCCTTCCTGGGCGTATCACTGGAGAGCTGCTCGCCGTGCATGGCCGGCTACCATCCCGACGCCTACGACTGCGGCACGACCATCGGCTCCAATATCGGGTCCGGGTGCAATTGCGGAGAGGCGACCAGGCCCTCCACGTGGGGTTCGGTCAAGGCGCTTTACAGATAGCTAGCCTGAGGTGAAGCGGTAGCCGACGCCGTGAACGGTGAGAATATGCTCCGGGGCCGAGGCGTCCCTCTCGATCTTGCGGCGGAGCCTCGCCACGTGCTGGTCGAGCGTGCGCGTCGTGCCCTCGTACTTGAGGCCCCAGACCTCATCCAGAATAAGCGAGCGGTCGAGGGCCTCGCCGTCATGTCCGGCGAAGAACTGCAGGAGCTGGACCTCCCGGAGGGTGAGCGAAAACTCGGTCTTGCCCTTCCGGCCCTTCAGAGTCCCGGGGTATATCGTCACGTCGGCGAACTCAATGGGCGTATCGTCCCACTTCCTCTTCTTCGCCTCACCGGGTCCGGCGGAGGCGCGCCTGAGCGCCGCCCTTATGCGGGCCAGGAGCTCCTTTACGCTGAAGGGTTTCACGATGTAATCGTCGGCCCCTATTTCCAGTCCCACCACCATGTCGATTTCCTCGCTCTTGGCCGTCAACATGATGATGGGCGTTCTTCCGTCGGTGCGGCGTATTTCCCGGCATACGTCATAACCGCTCACTTCGGGGATCATGATGTCTAAGAGCACGAGATCGGGTCGCTTGTCGCGGTAGACGCCGAGGGCCTTCCTGCCGTCCCTCGCAGACCACACCTTAAACCCCTCTCCCTCCAGAAGGTCGATAAGACCCGAGAGGATCGCCGCATCGTCTTCCACTATCAGGATCACGTCGCTCATCGTTCTCCCCGCGCTTCCCCGGCCGGCGGCAGCAGGATCCGGAACGTGCTTCCGCCGCCTTCCCTCGCAGCATACGCTATGTCGCCGCCGTGGTCAGCAACGATCTTGCGCGCGATGGTGAGGCCCAGGCCGGCGCCCTTGACCTCCGAGGTGAGCGTGTCATCGACGCGGTAGAACTCGTGGAAAATATTTCCGACCTCCCCGGACGGTATCCCCACGCCCCTGTCGCTCACGCTTACCGCCGCGCGGCCGCCCTCTAGCCCGACCTCGATTTCTATTGCCTTGACCCCGGGGGAGTATTTCTCCGAGTTCGACAGGAGGTTCACCACGGCCTGCTTGACGGCCTCCTCGTCGGCATCGATCTCCAGATTGCCCGCGCGCGTCGTGAAGCCGACTTCGAACCCGCCCGCCTCGAGCCTCGCCCTCTGGCTTTCGACGACGTCGCTTGTCAGTGCCACCAGATCGCACCGGGTCATGTTGTAGCGTTTCTCGCCGCGCTCGATACGGGAGAAATCGAGCACGTTGTTTATAAGCCGGGTCAGGCGTTCGGCCTCGGCCGTCATGATTTCGAGGTAGTGTTTCTGCTTATCCACGTCCTTCTGCCGCCCGTCGCGGAGCATCTCGGCGTACATGCGTATGGACGTGAGCGGGGTCTTGAGTTCGTGTGAGACATTGGCGACGAACGATGTTCTCTGCCGCGCCAGCCTCACCTCCGCGTAGGCCGAGCGGAGTACGAGCACGCCTCCGGCCAGTATGGACACGAACAGGATGAAGATGAGTATCCACATCACCATGGTGGTCGCGCGCGCCCGGGAGGAGATGGCATCGGCTTCGGTGAGGTAGGCCGCGCTCTCCCAGCGGGGGAGGAGTTCGCTGATCTCCACGGCGACGAAGGGCTCGCGCCAGTCGCGGCCCTCCTGGCCCCGCGGGACGATTAGCGGGTTGCCGCTCTCATCGAGCACGGTGAGAATCCGCACGGCGGAGTAGATATTGGCCAGCGCGCCGATCAGGCGCTCCCTGAAGCCCCCCGCGTCTATGAGGCATCCCATTATGTCGCCGCTCTCGAGCCGCTGCCAGTAGATGTGGCGGAGCCTGCCGTCAATGGTGCGGGGAATGATGCCGCTCGACCTGTCGGCCACAATCTCGCTGAAGCTCAATGGCTGCGAGATGAAAACAGACCGTATCCTTCCGGCCGCTGCGCGGTCGGGGCCGGCAGGCCCGGCTGCCTTGGGGGCCTCGTTGGCGCTCTCGCGGCCGGCCGGGGTCTCCGCGAGCTTTTCCATCTTCGAGGCGGCCGCTTCGGTGGGCCGCGGGCTCATCTCGGCTTCCGCATGGTCGACCCGTGCGGCCTGGGGCGCGTCTTTCGCTCCGGCGCGGCCGGTTCCTGACGGGACCTCCGCCTCGGCGGCGGTCCCGGCCACATCCGTCGCTTCGGCTCCGCCCGTCCGGCCCAGGTCGACGTTCCTGTAGAGCACCTCCTGCCCGTCCTTCTCGGCCTTGTCGAACACCTTCCGGCGGACTTCCTCGCTCTGCTGGAACTCGGTAATGGCAGCCTGCTTGCGGGACTCTTCGCCGGGCGGCCCGGGCGGGGAGACGCCTGCCGCCCTGGACGCCTCGCGCCCTGTTACCTGCGGCTGCGTTCCGGTCGGGCCCGCGCCCGCCTCGCCGGAATCGGATCTTCGCTCGAGAGCAGCGGGAACGGCCCCTCCATAAGTCACCGCCTCCTCCGCCTCGACCGTTTCATCCAGGATCTCATCCTTGAACGCCACGGCTATGTTCTCATATACGGGTATCTCTTCCACGTCGCCGAAGAAGTCCTTCTGCTCGGCCGCGAATGAGGCCTCTTTGCTGTCACCCTTCTTCGCGCCGGCCGCAGATGCGACCGGCCAGAGAATCTCATGTTCGGACGAGAGCAGGAAAGGCACTTCCACCAGCGGCGAGTTCCGCTTCCACTCATCAAAGGCCGTGGAAAAGTCGGCGCTCTCCGGAATGACGGCGGCCGCAGCCAGGTCACTCTGAATAGCCCCGACCTCAGCGGCGACGACGGACGCCGTGTGCGTGACCTCCGCCGAGAGCGTCCCCTCGAGCTGCTTCTCTACATAGGCCTCTTCATGGCTTATGGCCCTTATCGCGAGCAGGCTGAGGACCACGGCGGGCACCATGACCACAGCCATGAAGACTGCTCCCAGGTACTTTCTCATGCCGCCCCTTGCCATGTCAGCCTCTCTTCGATCGGCCGGCGGGCGCGGAGGGTTTATTGCTCCCGCGCCCGCCCGCATTGTGACATCTACTTGTTATCGTCATCCTTGCTCGTGTGCTCCCTTGATACATAGCCCTGCTGCGTCGACTGCGTGAACGCGTCGTTGACGACCCGCTTGCGCTGATACTTGCTGAAGCCTGTGTTGACCTCGATATCGGCGGATATCTCCTCACATTCCTTCGCCTCCTCGAGGAGCTCACCATCGTTATCGCACCGCCCGGCCGCCTTTTCAAGCTCTAAGGCGTTCTTCTTCATCACGGCCGCCGCTCCACCGACGTCTCCCCGGTCGGCCAGAGCGACTGCCTCGCGCTTCGCGTCGGAAGCCCTGGTGAGCACCGCCTGCTTGGTGACCTCGGTATTTTCCTCTTCCAGGACGACCGTTTCGTCGCGGTCGAAGGTCACGCTCACGCTCTGCCGGTCCTCCCGCGTCTCGTTGGACAGGGGGTCGGCGTAAGCGACATTCACCCGGGCGATCTCGACGTCCCTGGCCGTCTCTTCGCCGGAGACCTCGACCTCGAAAAGCGCGAACTTCTCATTCTTGCCGTAGAGCTTGCCGACCTTGACGGTCATAGTGCGACCCGATATCTCGCCCTCTCTGCCTATGACGGCGACCGGCCTTACGCCTTCGGGACAGTCGATGCGGATCATGATGTCGCGGGCCGTCAGCGTCATGGCCTCTCCGATCTCCTCGGCGAATATGGCGGGGAGCTCGCGCCCGCTGCTCGCGAAGTAAGCGTTGCCGCCGCTTGTTGCCGCGAGCGACGTCATCAGGTCCTCATTGTAGTCGAGTCCCACGCCGATGGTCGTAACGGTTATGCCTTCCGCCTCCAGCCTGCCTCCGAGGTCGGCCAGCGCCCCGGTGGACGACGGGCCCACGTTGGCCAGGCCGTCAGAGAGGAGGATGATTCTGTTTATGTATTCCCAGGACATGTTCTTGCGGACCTGGCCGGCGCCGTAGGTCACCCCGCCGTAGAGCGCGGTGGAGCCGTCCGCGTAGATGCCCGAGATGATCTCTATGATTGCGTCCTTGTCCCTGACCCGCTGCGCCGGCAAGATCACCTGCGGCCTGTCGGAGTAAACGACGAGCGAGAGGATATCGTCAGGCGACAGGCGCTCGACAATCTCGATGGCGCCGAGCCTGGCGTTGCTCATCTTGTCGTAGTTCCTCATGGAGCCCGACTTGTCGAGGACTATGGCGATGTTGAGGGGCACGCGTTTGGGCATGACCGGCATGGTGAGTCCCCTGAGCCCCACCTTGACGACCACCCGCTCATCGCCTCCCGCGAGCACCACAGGCTTGTCCACCTCGGAGTAGACGCTGACCCTGGACTCGGCAAGCGCGCGGCCGGCCATCAGCATCGCAACCATACCAAGAGCGATTACCAGTGCTGTACGTCTCATGATACACCTCCTGTTATCTAGCGTCTCATCACCTTGATGCGGCGCTCACTGTCTTCGGAAGATTTCCCGCCCTGGGCGCTGCCTGCGTCCGGGAAGGCGGCCAGGTGGGTCACCGCGTCCCGGTAGACGAGCGCGCTGACATTCGCCTCGCCGTCGACCGCGGCATGCTCGATGCCGAGACCTATGGCCGGCTTTCTGACGAAATGCATGCCGTGGACCTTACGGAGGAACTCCACGGCGTCGGCCTGGCCGACCGACCCGCAGGAACTACTTAAGGCCGCGGCCAGGGCCGACGACCTGAGAATCTTCGGCCAGAGCTCACCGAACAGGTTGGGATTGGCGAAGACGTCCACGCTCGTGATGGCTCCGCCCACCCCGATCACGACTCCTATGGCGTCGGGATAGAGGCTGGGGATGCATTCCATCTTCTTCTCATAGGACGCGATCTCGCGCCTGGCCCCTTCCGACTCATATGTCTCCTGGAACCGGTTTGAGCCCGACCCGGCCCCGGAGCGCCGGCACATAGTCGACACGCGGTCCCAGATCTCGCTCTGGGCCGCATCCGAGGCCTTCTGGCCCTCGGCGCGGAGCATCGGCGTTCCCAGGTTCTTCCTGCTGGAGAAGGCCTCGGACTCGTATGTCCAGCGGCCCTGTTCCACGCAATAGACCGGGACGACGACGTTGGTGGCGTACGGCCTGAGGAGCACGTCCCTGCCCACGAGCCGGTCCTGCCGGCAGCCGGTCAGGATCTCGCCGCCCATGATGTAGATCTGCCTGCCCGAGCGGTTGGTCACGCTGACCTGGGGGACGGTTCCCGAGCCGACTTCGGTGATCTCGAGCCAGCCCTTCTCCAGCGCCTCATCCAGGGTGGCGTAGCGCGAATGGTCCCTGATCTGGGTGGAGTAGACCGGGATGATGGTGAGATTCGCGTGGTAGACGGGCTCGCCGACCTCCAGCGTCCTTATCAGGTCCATGACCTCCTTGCCGCCCTTGGCGTCGGCCTCGTCGCATCCGAGCGCCACGAGCCCCGCTGCGACCGCGGCGACCGCGACCAGGGTGTAAAGCGTACGCAAGGTCTTACTCATTTGAATCACCTCCTCGAGTTTGCCTTTCGATCCCTTCATTTTTTTCCTCCTTTCACTTAAATCGTACCCCGCTGCCGGAAGCGAGTTGTCATGGGCATGTCAAAGGTCTGTAAAAGGATGTAAACTCGAGAATCTTGATCACGGGACATATTTCCGGTAGATTGAAGTGGTCAGGGCAAAGGAGAAGTGAATGCGGCTGATAACCCGATGCGCGGCCCATGCGGCGGCAGCGGCCTTTGCCATTCTGGTGGTGGGCTGCACCGGTGCGGAGGACAACGTGGTGCCTTCCGACAACAATCCGCCCGTGATGGCGGCCGTGAGGGACACCACAATCGCGCTGGGTGACACGGTGGCCTTCTTCGTCCACGCCACTGACCCGGACGGCGATGACATTACCTACCGGCTCAGCGTAAGCATGACCTGGGAGGAACTCAGGGACGGCTACAGGGCCGACGCCTCGCTCGGCTCAGAGACAGGCTACTTCTGGTTCAGGCCCGTGAAGAAGGACATACCCGGCCGTGACTTCAGTTTCACGGCTGATGATGGGAAGGGCGGAGAGAGCGGCGTCTGGATGACAGTGGGCGTAACCAATCTCAAGCAGCCCGGCGATTACGATCCCCCGCCGGGTCTGAGTGGTGCCAGGTAGTCCGAGTGATGTTGCGGGGCCGGCATGAGGCCGGAGGGCCCGGGCTATTATCTGTAGAGGGCCTTTATCTTTCCCCACGTATCGAATCGCTCGTCCACGCCGGACCCGGGAAGCAGTTCCAGCGAAATGTAGTCGGCGCGAGTTCTGCCGCCGCTCGTGAGTTCGAGCCTCACGATGAGAGTCTCGGCCGGCAGGTTCAAATAGTCGCTCCCGGCGACTAGTGAATAGAGATAGCCTGATCAGCCGACGCCCATGCCGACGGTGTGGTAACCCGAAAACGCCAGATCGTCCCCGCCTTCAGCTCTGACCGTCAGCTTGTGGTCGCTTGCAACGAGGTCGTCGCCGGCCGACCGGAACATGTCGGCGTAGGCCCCGCCCACGGGCAGCACGACCCTCAGCTCTATCCAGTCGCCCGGATAGTCATAGCCCTCAACGGCCAGGCCCCCCCTGGCTGCGCTGCAGGCAGTTACGTATATGGACACGCCACCCGCGTCATGGGAAGCGACGTAGTCTTCGGCTTCGATGAACACCTCGATGGCTGACGCGCAGGACGCGGAAAAAGCGATCAACAGTAAGACCATAAAGCCTGTTCTCAAACTACTCACCTCCTCTCTAAAGGGTACTATATAGATTACTATTAAGGCCGGCCCGAGTCAAGGGCCGGGATTTGACCCGCGCCCCGCGAGCGGGTATCATGGTGAGCGGCTGCAGCGAAAGGAGGGCCCGGATTGCCGGTCGAGATCAACAGTCGTGTGTCCATTGCGGACGATGAGATATATTTCACCTTCACGCGCAGCGGCGGCCCCGGCGGCCAAAAGGTCAACAAGACGAGTACGCGCGTGACGCTCCTTTTCGATGTAGAGGCGTCAGCCGGCCTCACCGATGCCGAGCGCGCGCGCATAAAGCGGCGCCTGGCGACGAGAATCAGCAAGGACGGCGTCCTGCGCGTCGTCTCGCAGAAGCACCGCAACCAGGCGGCCAACCGGACGGCGGCCCTCGAGCGCTTCGCCGAGCTGCTGCGCGAGGCGCTCAAGCCCGAGCGCAGGCGCAAGCCCACACGTGTCCCGGAAGCGGTCAGGGAAGAGCGTCTCAGGGAAAAGAAACACAGGAGCCGTCTCAAGCGGGAGCGGGGGCGCCCGATTGACGCCGAAGGGTAACGGCGCGGGATCCGGCGCCGCATTTGGGCCCGCAATTCCGTCTTACAACCGACGCAGGTGTTGTCTTTGAACGAAGACTTCACTACCTTGGGTAACGGGCCGCATGTCGCTGGCGGCTGGATGAAAGCAGTTATTGGGTTGCACCGGGAAGGATGAAACATGATTGGCAAGCTCGCGGGCTGTCTGTCCGCCCTCTGCATCGCGGCCGCCCTGGCGGGCTGCGGGCCCAAGCCTGAGCCGGCCCCGGAGGTTCCCCCGGCGGCGGATGTCCCCACTGTTGAGGAGAGACTGGAAGCCGCCCGCGCATATATGGACGTGGGCAGGGTGGGGGACGCCGCCCGGCTCTATGAGAGCGTCCTTGAGGAGAATACAGGGAGTTTCGAGGCCAACCTCAACCTCGGGCTCGCGCTCATGACGATGGAGGACGGAAGGCACAGCAACGAACGCGACTATACGGAGGCGAGGAAGCGCTTCCAGGCGGCGAAGGAACTGAAGGGCGACGATGCCAGGCCATACCTCTACCTGGGCACCCTGGACTTCAGGGAGGAGAACCACAAGCGGGCCATCGACCACCTGGACATCGCAGCCGCGCTCGACCCGGGGAACGAATCGGCGCATGAAATGCTGGGCATGTCCTTAATAGAATACGGAGACGCCGGGCGCGGGAAGACCGAACTGCTCAGGACTCTTGAGATCAATCCCGCGAACGCCAGTGCCAACCTCGAGATAGGGAAGTCCTACGAGAAGGAGGGCAGGTACACCTCGGCGAGGGCACCGATGAGTACAGAAAGCCACCCGAGTTCT
>CAZSBE010000029.1:0-31110 GCA_964604955.1 uncultured bacterium | reverse complement strand
AAGAAGAAGCCCTTCACAGTCTCCAATATCCTGGCCGGTATGGCCGACGAGGTGGGCTCGGACCTCGAGACCTGTGAAAGCTGCGGCCTTACCTACCGGGAGTTCAAGGAGACGGGGAGGCTGGGCTGCGCCGGGTGCTACGAGGCCTTCAAGGAGCAGCTGAGGCCGCTCCTGAGGCGCATACACGGCTCCAACGCCCATATGGGCAAGAGCCCGAGCTCGCGCCAGGACGTTTTCGAGAAGAAGAGGGAAATCGACAAGATCAAAGAGGAGCTCTCGGCGGCAATCGAGGGAGAGGAATTCGAGCAGGCAGCCGAGCTTCGCGACAAGCTCAGGGACCTCGAGTGCACTTAGAGAGCCCGCGCGGAAACAGGTAACGGAGCACAGAGCGATGACAGTTGACGAGATGGCAAAGGCACCGAGTCCCTGGCTCAGCGGGGGGACCGACTGGTGCGAATCCGTGATCTCGACACGCGTGAGGCTCGCAAGGAATCTCGCGGGCGTTACTTTCTGCCAGAGGGCCGCGGGCGAAGAACTCGGGCTTGCCAGGGACCGGATTCGAGACGCCGTCATGAGTTCCCCGACGCTCAAGACGGGCTCCTACATGGTGATGAGCGAGCTCGACGACCTCGAGCGGCAGTTCCTGGTCGAACGCCATCTCATAAGCCAGGAGCAGGCGGAGAAGTCCGATGTGAGGGCGGTTGTGGTCGGGGACAATGAAATGGTCAGCGTCATGATCAATGAGGAGGACCACTTAAGGCTGCAGTCCATACAGCCGGGCTTCCAGTCAACGGAGGCCTGGAGACTCATCAACAGGCTCGACGATGAGATAGACAGGATACTCGACTTCGCTTTCTCATGCGACTGGGGCTACCTCTCGGCATGCCCCACAAATACGGGGACGGGGATGCGGGCCTCGATGCTCGTCCACCTTCCCGCGCTGGTGCTCACCGGCCAGGTCGACCGGGTGCTCCAGGGCATAAGCCAGATGGGCCTGGCTGTAAGGGGCTTCTACGGGGAAGGCAGCGAGGTGATGGGTAATCTTTTCCAGATATCGAACCGGACGGCGCTCGGCACGTCGGAGCTGGAGATATTGCAGAGTTTGGACAATGTTGTCAGGAAGGTCCTGGAGATGGAGGGCCACGGCAGGGAGATTTTGTTAAGGGATGCCCGCTCACAGATCGAAGATAAGATTTGGAGGGCTTATGGCCTCCTGAAGTACGCCCGGAGAGTAACCTCTCAGGAAGTTATGTCTCTGAGCTCTGCCGTGAGGTTGGGGAAGTGCATCGGGATCATAGGCAACGTGTCCATCGGGGCGCTCAACCGGATGCTCTTTGTCAGTCAGCCTGCGCATCTGCAGAAACGGCTGGGCAGAGACATGAATCCGGGCGAGAGGGATGAGGAACGTGCGAACATGGTGAGAAACATACTAGAAGAAGAAGAGTCCAGAGCCGGCGCCGGGTAGGTATTAAGTTCGAGGAGGTAGCTCGATGCACGACAAGTTCACCGACAGAGTTAGACGAGTGATGTTCCTTGCCAGGGAAGAGGCGGCGAGGCTGCATCACGACTACATCGGAACCGAACACCTTCTCCTGGGAATAGTCCGGGAAGGAGAGGGACTTGCCGCGACCATCATCACCAACCTCGGCATAGACCTTGACGTCATAAGGCGGACCATCGAGAGCATGGTGCCCTCGAGCAGCGGGTCCGTGACGATAGGCGAGATCCCGTTTACTCCGAGAGCCAAGCGCGTTCTCGAGCTCTCGGTCGAAGAGGCCAAGAACCTCGCCCACAACTACGTCGGAACCGAGCATCTCCTCCTGGGGCTCATACGCGAAGGCGAAGGCATCGCCGCGCGCGTGCTGCTCGAGTTCGGCGCGGACTTCAAGCGCGTCAAAGACGAAGTCGTGAGGCTCATCGGCGGGAGCCCGCGCGCCCAGAGGGGCGCCAAGCATGAAGCCAAGACCGAGAGCCCGGCACTGGACCAGTTCGGGCGCGATCTTACGGAGCTCGCGCGGCAGGGCAAACTGGACCCCGTAATAGGAAGGGAGCTCGAGATCGAGCGCGTCATCCAGGTGCTCTGCAGGCGCAAGAAGAACAACCCGGTGCTGATCGGCGAACCCGGCGTCGGCAAGACCGCCATCGTCGAGGGGCTTTCCACCAAGATCATAGAGAACAAGGTCCCCGAGCTCTTGAGAACCATGCGCGTCGTGGCCCTCGACCTCGCGGCCATCGTGGCGGGCACCAAGTACAGGGGCCAGTTCGAGGAGCGCCTGAAGGCGATCATCAATGAAATCAAGGACGTCAGTAATGTCATCATCTTCATAGACGAGCTCCACACCATAGTCGGGGCCGGCGGCGCCGAGGGAGCCATCGATGCGTCCAATATGCTGAAGCCCGCGCTCGCCCGCGGCGAGCTTCAGTGCATCGGGGCCACGACCATGGACGAGTACCGTAAGTACATCGAGAAAGACGGAGCGCTGGAGCGGAGGTTCCAGCCCATAATGGTCTCGCCCCCGAGCGTCGAGGAGACCATAGAGATCATCAAGGGGCTGCGGGACAAGTACGAAGCCCATCACCGCGTGCGCATAACCGACGACGCCATTGTCGCCGCGGCGGGTCTCGCGGACAGGTACATCAAGGACAGGTCCCTTCCGGACAAGGCCATCGACGTGATCGACGAGGCCGGCGCGCGGGCAAGACTCAGCGTTTCATCGGTCCCGCCGGACGTCAGGGAGCTCGAGGCCAGGCTCGCCGGCCTTGTGGCCGAGAAGGAAAGCTACATTCGCAAGCAGGACTTCGAAAACGCGGCCCACATAAGGGACCGCGAGCGCGAGATCAGAAGCGAGCTCGACGACGTCAAGAAGAACTGGAAACAGGCCACCGACGGGGCGGACGTCAAAGTCGACGGCGAGGCCGTCGGTTTCATAGTGGCGCGCATGACCGGCATACCCGTCGTCAGGATAAAGGAAGAGGAGTCCGCCAAGCTCCTGAGGATGGAAGACGAGCTCCGGCGAAGAATCGTCGGCCAGGACGAGGCCCTCGGCGCGATCTCCAAGGCGATCAGGCGCGGCAGGGCGGGGCTCAAGGACCCGCGCCGGCCCATCGGCTCCTTCATCTTCCTCGGCCCCACGGGCGTCGGCAAGACCGAGCTCGCGCGGGCGCTCGCCGAGTTCCTGTTCGGCGACGAGAGCTCCCTTATCAGGATAGACATGTCCGAGTACATGGAGAAGTTTTCCGTATCGCGGCTTGTGGGCGCGCCCCCGGGATACGTCGGGTACGAAGAGGGCGGGCAGCTCACAGAGAAAGTCAGGCGCCGGCCTTACTCGGTCATACTTCTCGACGAGATAGAGAAGGCCCATCCCGAGGTATTCAATATACTGCTTCAGGTACTGGAGGACGGGCAACTCACCGACAGTTTTGGAAGAACAGTTGACTTTAAGAACTGTGTAGTCATAATGACTTCTAATGTAGGCACGAGAAGGATCAAGAGCACGGGGTCCATGGGCTTCCACCGGGACGACGCCGAGCTCAACCATCAGCAGATGAAGGACAAGGTCCTGGAGGAGCTCAAGCGGACATTCAATCCGGAGTTCCTGAATCGTGTCGATGAGATCATCGTCTTCAGGTCGCTCGGCATGCCCGAGATCGAGCAGATCATCGAGATACTGCTTGCCGAGGTCCAGAAGAGAGTCAAGTCCTACGGGCTTGCGCTGACGCTCACTTCGGAGGCGAAGCAGCTCCTCATCGAGAGGGGCTTCGACCCCGCGCTCGGCGCCAGGCCATTGAGAAGGACGATACAACGCTACCTCGAAGACCCCCTGGCGGAGGAGGTGCTCAAGGGTGGATACGGACCGGGCTCGGTCGTCAAGGTGTGCAGAAAGAAAGACACGCTCTCATTTGAATGCAGAACGGAGGCCTCCAAGGAGAAGGTGGCCTGCAGTGAGTCTAAGGAGAACGAGCTTGAAGAGAAGGAGCTCCCTTAGGGCACCGGTACCTCGAATCTCGCTGTACCAGCAAGACACCCCCTGGCCCGGCCGGGGTCCGTCCGCATGCCTCGTGATTCTCGCCCTGGCGCTTGTCGCTGTCAGCCTGCCCGCGCATGCCGCTCCGCCCCCGCCGTCGGTAGATGTGGCCGAGATCCTGGTGCGGGGCAACAGCCGCGCCAGCGAAGCCGCCGTGCTCAATACCTTCGGACTCGACGTAGGCCGGGAGTACCCCTACGCCGACGTTAAGGAGGGGCTCGGGCGCCTTTACGGCATGGGCATGTTCGATGACATCAGGCTCTATATCGAAGGGGTGACGGGCGGCGACAGGCTCACCATCGAGGTGGTCGAGCGGCCCGTGGTGGCCTCGCTCAAGATCCGCGGCAATAAGAAGGTGAGCGAGAAGGACATCCGCGAGAAGATAGAGATATCCGTCGGCTCCTCCCTCAACCCCCGCCTGGTACACAGGAGCATCCTGGGCATCAAAGAGGTCTGCGAGGAGAAGGGCTACTATTTCGCCGAGGCCACTTACACCGTCGAGGAACGCACCGAGACCAGCGTCTCGCTCATCTTCGAGGTGGACGAAGGCGTAAAGGTCAAGGTGGGAAGCATAACCTTCGAGGGCAACCAGAAGCTGAGCGACGACGACCTCAGGGGCGCAATGAAGACGAAGACGCGCAAGTGGCTCATGAGGCAGGACTACAAGCCCGACGAGTTCGAGGGCGACCTGGCGCGCATCGAGAGCTTCATGAAGGACAGCGGCTACATGGAGGCCAGGGTAGTCGAACACGATGTCAGGTTCGACGAGGTGGAGGGCAAGGCTCATATAACGATAGTCGTCGACGAGGGCCGCCGCTTCTACGTGGACAAGGTCAGCGTCGTCTTGAGCGCCATGGGCGACTCGGCCCAGGTCTTGAGCGACGACATGTTCGACAACGTGCTCGACCTCAAGACCGGCGAGCCGTACAGCCAGGTCGCCTACCAGCGTAGCCTCGAGAAAATCTACTCGGCGGTGGGCGATTACGGCTTCGTCTACGCGGAGGTCGTGCCCGAGGATGTCGTTCACGGCGACAGCGTGGACGTCACCTTCCGGGTCAGGCCCAATGAGGCGGTGCGCGTGCGGCACATAACCATAGAGGGCAATACCGTAACCTACGAGAAAGTGATCCGCCGCGAGCTCACCATCCGGCCGGGGGACGTATTGAGGCGCGCTCTCGTCGAGAGGAGCCACCGCGACGTCCTGAACCTCGGCTATTTCGACGACGTCCAGATAGGCACGAATGTGGCCAATGAGAAGGGCGACATCGACCTCATCTTCAAGGTGCAGGAGCGGCAGACCGGCATAGGCAACGTCGGCGTGGGATACACCGGCGAGTTCGGTTTCACCGGTTTCATAGAGTTCTCGCACAACAACATAGGGTGGTCAACGAAATTCCCCTGGCTGGGCCTGGGCAAAGGGCAGAACCTCAATCTCAGATGGGAGTTCGGCAAGCTCTCGCAGATCGAGCTCTCGTGGCGGAACCCCTGGTTTCTCGATACGAGGACGCTCGTGGGCTTCGACATCTATGCCACCCGGAGGGAATACGAGACCTACGCGGACAGGAGGGACGGTTTCTCACTCCTCCTGGGGACCATGTTCCCGCTCATCGACTACTCGCAGATATTCTGGCGCTACCGCCTTGAGCGCCGGGGGCTGGAGCCGGACCCCGAGAAGGCCAGCGCGGCCGTGCTGGCCCAGGCCGGCGAGAACAGGACCTCCAGCGTAGTGGTCACCTTCTCGAGGAACAGCGTGGACAACCCGTTCTTCCCGACAACGGGGTCAAAGACCACCCTGATGGTCGAACTCGCGGGCGGGAGGCTCCTGGGAGGCGACAGCGACTACCAGAGCTACGTGATGGACAATTCCAATTTCATACCCATGTTCAGGGGCACGGCCCTGGTCCTGAGGCAGCGCGCGGGGGTGCTGGACGCGATCGGGGCGCATGGTTATATTCCCATTTACGAGAGGTTCCGCCTGGGCGGGACGTCGATAGACGGCGTCAGGGGGTACACGGAGAGGGAAATCGTCCCCGACGGAAACGCGCTGGACGAGGGAGGGCGGTTCTTCATGCTGGGTTCGCTGGAGTACCGGGTGCCGCTGGTTTCCAACAAGGCCTTCCTCCTGGCCTTCGCCGACGTGGGCGAGACCTGGAACAGCCTGGCCGCGGCCCGGCCCGGCTATCTGAGGCAGAGCCTCGGCGCTGGATTCCGGATTTTCATCCCCATGGTGGGAACCATTGGGTTCGATTTTGCATATGGCTTCGACCGCAGCAGGGTCTATGGCGGGCCGAGCTGGGAAACTCACTTCCAGTTCGGCATGTCGCGATACTAACGGAGGTCAAGGTATCATGAAGAGAGCGATTCTCGTACTATTGATGGTCGGGCTCGCGGCCGCGCCGGCGGCCCGGGCGGAGCAGAAGATCGGCTTCGTCAACATGAGGACCATTTTCGACCAGTACTCGGCCAAGAAGGAAGCGGAGAGCGTCTTCGAGCGGGAGATGGAAGACCTCAACCGGCAGGTCACGGCGATGGAAGATGGAATCAAGGCCCTGGCCGACTCGATCGAGTCCATGCGCTATGTGGCGAGCGAGGAGAGGATCAGGGCCAAGCAGAAGACGCTCGAGACCAGGCAGCAGAAGTACGTCAGTTTCATGCAGGAAGCCGAGGCTACCGCTGCCAAGCGCAACGAGGAACTTACGCGGCCCATAGAACAGGCCATACTGAAGGCGGCCGAGGAGATAGGTTCGAGGGAGAGTTTCGACTTGATACTGGACGCCGGGGCGGGTATCGTTGTGTATTCGAAGCCCGAGTTTGACCTTACGGACCAAGTACTCCAGAAGCTGGAAGAGCTCAGGACCACAACTGAGTGATTCGGGCGTTGGGCCTGACCATATGGAGATTTCGCTCAAAGAGCTCGCGGACATAGTCGACGGCGAGGTCGTCGGCGACGGTTCGGTCGTGATAGACGGCGTCGCCGGCATAAAAGAGGCGAAGGCAGGGGCCATAACCTTCCTGGCGGACCGGCGCTACGAGAAGTTCCTCGAGACAACCGGCGCCTCGGCCATCATCGTGCCTCCGGGCTCCCCCGCCCAGGACCGGCCCTTGATCGTGAGCCAGAACCCCTACCTTTCATTCATAAAGGCGGTCAGGCACTTCATGCCCGAGGGCGACGGCTGGCTTCCCGGCATTCACCCGACCGCCGTGGTGGACCCGGGCGCGACGCTCGGCGCCGGCGTCTGCCTGGGCGCTCATGTCGTAATCGAAGACAGATCCCGCGTGGGGGACGGCACCGTGATTCTCGCCGGCACCTATGTCGGAAAACGGACCACGATAGGCGCGCATTGCCTGATCTATCCCAATGTCACCATTCGCGAGGATACGGTCGTGGGCGAGAGGGTGATCGTCCATGCGGGGGCCGTACTCGGGAGCGACGGTTTCGGTTACGCCCGCGACGGGGAAGTCTATCTCAAGATTCCCCAGATCGGCAACGTCGTCCTGGAAGACGACGTCGAAGTCGGTGCCAACGTGACCATAGACAGGGCGGCGACCGGGAGCACCGTTGTCGGGAAGGGAACCAAGATAGACAACCTGGCCATGATAGCCCATAACGTCACCATCGGCGCCAACAGCATAGTGGTCGCCCAGGTGGGCATAGGGGGGAGCACCGAGATCGGAAAGGGCGTGAACCTCGCCGGCCAGGCAGGGGTCGCGGGCCATATAAAGATAGGTGACGGCGCCGTGATAGCAGCCCAGGCGGGCGTCACCAAGTCGGTCGAAGCCGGCAAGTGCGTGTCCGGGTATCCCGCGAGGGAGCACAGGATAGCAAGGAAGATATACGCCAGCCTCCAGAAGCTGCCGGAGCTCATAAAGAGAGTAGCCGACCTCAGCGAGCGAGTTAAGAGGCTCGAGGAGAAGTCGGATGAGTGACAGGCAGCGCACTATTGCCCGCGAGGTCAGCCTCTCCGGAATAGGCCTCCATTCGGGCGCCGAGACCACGGTCGTTTTCAAGCCCGCCGCGCCGGACTCGGGCGTGAGATTCGTAAGGACCGATCTGGAAGGCCGCCCCGAAATCCCGGTCGGGGTCGATACGGCCGTAACGGGAGAGGACTTCTCGCGAAGGACCACCATCGGGAACGGGAACGCCTGCGTGGGAACGGTGGAGCATGTCCTGGCCGCGGCCCGGGGCCTCGGCATAGACAATGTCATCGTGGAGATAGACGCGCCCGAGCCCCCGGAGCCCGACGGCTCCTGCGCCCCCTACGTGGAGGTCCTGAGGCGCGCCGGAGCGGTGGAACAGGACGCGGAGAGGTCGTACTTCGTCCTGTCTGAGCCCGTCGAATTCTCAGAGGGCGGGATAGAAATCGCGGCCCACCCGTATGACGGCTTCAAGATAAGTTTTACCATAGCATATGACCATCCCCTCATCGGGACGCAGCACATATCGCTCGACATAGATGAGGACGTGTTCGAAAGAGAGATAGCCCCCGCGCGCACCTTCTCGCTTCTCGAGGACGTGGAGAGCCTGAAGCAGAGGGGGCTCATAAAGGGAGGCAGCCTGGCCAACTCGGTGGTGGTCGGAGAGGACGGGGTCCTCAACGAAGGGGCCCTGAGGTTCTCAGACGAGTTCGTGCGCCACAAGGTGCTGGACCTGCTTGGCGACCTCAGTCTCCTCGGCAGGCCGCTCAAGATGCATGTGGTTTCGGCGAGGTCCGGTCATTCAACGAACCTCAAGTTCGTGAAGCTGCTTCATGAGAGCTTCTCGATGGCAGATGAAGGGTTGGCCCCGGAAAGGCAGGTGAGAGAAGTGCCGTCCAGCCTGACGATCGACCAGATTCAGAAGATCATGCCCCATCGCTACCCGTTCCTTCTCGTCGACAGGATTCTGTCCCTCGACCCGGGCCGGAGCGTCGTAGGCATCAAGAACGTGACAATCAACGAGCCCTTTTTCATCGGTCACTTCCCGAGCGGCCCCATAATGCCGGCGGTGCTCATCATAGAGGCCATGGCCCAGGTGGGAGGGGTCATGCTCCTCAGCATGGTCGCGGAGCCCGAGAAGAAGCTCGTTTACTTCATGGGCATCGACAAGGCCAAGTTCAGGAAGCCGGTGGTCCCCGGGGACCAGCTCAGGTTCGAGCTGGAGATGGTCAAGATGAGGATGAAGACCTGCAGGATGAAGGGCAGGGCCTATGTGGACAATGCGCTGGTTGCCGAGGCCGAGCTCACGTCGGTGGTCGTTGACAAGCCCGACGCATGAGATTAGACTGTCTAGAGTCCACGAGACCTGAAACCTGGAGATGACGTTGAATATACATCCCACTGCAATCGTCGACGCCAGAGCTGAAATCGGAGAGGGCGTCACCATAGGCCCGTACACGATCGTCGGGCCCGACGTCAAGATCGGCGCGGGTACGGCGGTCGGCTCTCATTGCGTCTTCGAGGGCTGGACCGAAATCGGCCCGGACTGCAGGATAACCCACTCGGTATGCCTTGGCCAGGAGCCCCAGGACGTCAAGTATAAGGGCGAGGAAAGTTATGTAAGGATAGGTTCGGGGAACCTCATCAGGGAGTTCACCACGGTGCACCGGGCCACGGGTGAGGGCGCCGAGACCAGGGTCGGGGACGACAACTTCATAATGGCCTACGTTCACATCGCCCACAACTGCCTCGTGGGAAGCGGAACAGTGATATCCAACCTGACCACAATGGCCGGCCACGTGACTGTTGAGGACCATGCGAGGATCAGCGGCGTGATTCCGATTCACCAGTTCGTGCGCATAGGCACGCATTCGATAGTCGGGGGCGGCTCGCGCGTTCCCAAGGACGTACTCCCCTACATCAAGGCCGCCGGCAACCCGTTGCGCGTCAGCGGCCTCAACACCATCGGCCTCAGCCGGGCCGGCTTCGACCCGGAGACCGTGAAGGTGCTCCGCGAGGCCTACAGGCTGATCTACAGGTCCAACCTCAACGTCTCCCAGGCCCTCGAGAGGATCAAAGCGGAAGTTCCCCCTATACCGGAGATTGAGCATCTGATAGAGTTCATTGAGACTTCCGACAGGGGAATCACGATTTAGGTTTTTCTCATGGCCGGAACCCGATTATAATACCGGCGGCTCTTTCTAAAGAAAGGACGATGGGAATGGATCGTGTTCGTTGCGGCGTGATCGGCGCGGGCCAGCTCGGCCAGCATCATGTGCGTATATATGATGACCTCCCGGAGGCGCAGCTGGTGGGAATAGTCGATACAGACCCGGCACGTCTTTCAGAAATCTCGGAGCGCCACTCCACCCGGGCATTCGATTCGGTCGGCGCCCTGCTCGCCGAGGTGGACGCCATCAGCCTGGCGGTGCCGACGAGCCTTCACCACGAGATCGGGCTCGAGGTCCTGGAGAGCGGCAAGCACCTGCTCGTGGAAAAGCCCATTACCTCGACGGCGGAGGAGGGGCGCGACCTGGTCGGCGCAGCTGCGGCGCGTAACCTCATCCTGAGCGTGGGCCACAGCGAGCGGTTCGGGGCGCCCATCCGCGCGGCCCTGGAATACGTCAGGAATCCGCGTTTCATAGAGGCGCTCAGGCTCGCCGGCTTCGGGCCGCGCGGCACGGACGTTTCGGTAATACACGACCTCATGATACATGACATCGACCTCGTGCTCAGCCTGGTGGTGTCGGAAGTGGAGCGGGTGGAGGCCGTCGGTGTTCCCGTATTCACCCCGAATGTGGACATCGCAAACGCCCGGCTCGCGTTCCGCGACGGGACGGTGGCCACCCTGACGGCGAGCAGAGTGTCCCCGGAGCGGCTCCGCAAGGTGCGCTTCTTCCAGGACGACTCCTACATATCGGTCGACCTGCTCGGCAAGGCCGTGAACATACTCAGGCGCAAGATGGACTTCGCCGATATGGCGCGCCTGGATCCCAACGACATAAGGCCCGACGAGCTCGTCGAGGTCATCGTGCCCCCCGTCGAAGAAAGGGAGCCGCTGCTGCTCGAGATCCTCGACTTCGTGCTCAGCGTGCGCGGCGAGAAAGAGCCGGAGGTCACCGGCCAGGCGGGCCTTCGCGCGCTCGTGGTCGCCGACCAGATCGTCGAGGACATCCAGTCGCGCCTCAGGCGCTGGAGAGAATAGGTGCCGCCCCGCATAATAGTGATAACAGGGGAGGCCTCGGGGGACGTATACGGCGCCATGCTGGCCGCCGAGCTCTTCCGGAAACGCCCGGATATCAGGGTGAGCGGCGTCGGCGGGGACCGCATGAGGGCGGCCGGCGTCGACATCTTCTTAGACAGCGGCAACCTCCCGGTGGTGGGCGTCTGGGAGGCCATAGTCCGCCTTCCCGAACTGCGCAGGGCCATGAACGACATGAAGGCCCGTATTGCGCGGGAGAGGCCCGACCTTCTCATACTCATAGATTACCCGGGCATGAACCTCAGGCTGGCGCGTTTCGCCAAGGAGAGGGGAATAAGGGTAATGTATTACATTTCGCCGCAGGTGTGGGCATGGGGCCGGGGCCGCGTGAGGGCCGTCCGCAGGTATGTTGACAAGATGGTGGTGATCCTGCCCTTCGAGCTCGAGTTCTACAGGAGCGAAGGAGTGGACGTGGAGTATGTCGGGCATCCCCTCATAGATGTCGTGGAGGCCGAGACGGACAGGGGGACATTCCTGGCGAATTACGGCCTGGGCGGCGGGAGCAAGCTGGTTTCACTCCTCCCGGGCAGCAGGCTCCAGGAGATAGGCCATCATCTGGCCCCGCTTCTCAAGACGGCCCGGGAGCTGAACGCCGCAATCCCCGGGGTGGAGTTTGTGGTGGTCAGCGTGCCCGAGTACCGCGGCCTCATTGAGAGGGAACTCGAAGACCTCGGCCTCTCATACCCGGTCGTCACCGAGCATAAGTACGCAGCCATCGCCGCGAGCGATCTCGCGCTCACATGCTCGGGGACGGTCACGCTCGAAGCCGCTCTTCTCGGGACGCCCATGATAGTCATTTACAGGCTCTCCATAGTCTCGTGGCTTCTGGGAAGGCTGATGGTGCGGGTTCCGTACATCTCCCTGGTCAACCTGGTGGCCGGCCGGCAGGCCGTGCCCGAGCTCATCCAGGGGGGCGTGACGAGCGAGGAGCTCGTGCGGCAGTCGATGCGAATACTGAGGGACGGCGAAGTGAGCGGGCGGATGCGCAGCGACCTCGGCGAGGTAAGATCCAAACTCGGTGAGGGCGGCGCCACTGCCAGGGCCGCCGATATCGCGATCTCGCTGGCTACCGGGTGAAAGGAGGCCCGCCACGTCGCAAGCGATATGTGAAGGGCCCGGGCTGGGTCCGGGCAGCGGCCTCCTTACGGCCTACCAGTTGATTACTTCCGGCGTTTACGGCGTCCTGAGGCTGGGTTATGAACTGATCCCCCCGCTGAGGCCCCGGCTGGCGCCCAGGCTCGCAATGGATCTCGGCGGCGGCCGGGCCGAAGCGCCTGTTCACTTCCACGCCTCCTCCGTGGGGGAGATATCGAGCATCGCCCCCGTTGTCCGCGAGGTAGAGAAGGCGCTTCCCGGCCACGCGCTTCTCGTCACCACCATGACCGCAACGGGCAGGCGCAGGGCCGCGGAGGTCATTCCGGAGGCGGAGGTCCGGCTCCTACCCTTTGATTTCCTGCCGGCAATGAGGCGCTTCGTCAGGACATTGAGGCCCGCAATGATGGTCATCGCCGAGACCGAGCTCTGGCCCAATCTCCTGCGCGAGGCCCGGCGCCGGCAGATTCCCATGGTGCTCGTAAACGGGAGGATATCCACGAGGTCGGTCAAACGCTACCTCAAGTTCCTGCCGGTGGTAAGATCGATGCTCTCCCAATTCGACCTTCTTCTGATGCGCTCGGCGGAGGACGCCGACCGCGTAATAATGCTTGGAGCCGACCCGGGCAGGGTCATGGTCACGGGAAACACCAAATACGACGCGCTCCCGGGACCGGCCGGGGAGGCGGAGCGCGCCCGGCTCAGGAAGCGGCTCGGCCTGGCCGGGCAGGGGCCGGTAGTCATACTGGGCTCGGCGCGGAGGGGCGAAAGCGAGATTCTGCTCGCGGCGCTGGAGGGCCTGGACGGGGCCGCCGCCCCCACGCTCGTCATCGCGCCGCGGCATCTCGAGAACGTACCGGATGTCACAGCCGCCCTTAAAGCCGCGGGCTATGCCGTCAGGCTGTCCGCCGGCCCGGCGGAAGGGCCGGCGCCCGGCGCGCCCGGCCGGCGCCGGGCCGTAATCGTCAACGAGATGGGCAGGCTGCTGGACTACTACGGCGCATCCGATATCGCCGTGCTCGGCGGAACCTTCGCTCCGCGCGGCGGTCACAACCCGCTGGAGCCCGTATCCAGAGGCGCGGTGCTGGTGGTCGGGCCGCACCGGGACAATATCGCGGACGACATGGCCTGCCTTATGGACCGGGGGGGAGCGGTCGTAACCGATGAAGCGGGCCTCGGCGGGGCGCTGCGCGGCCTCCTTGCCGACCCCGCTCGCATGCAGTCGATTGCTCGAAGCGCCGCATCAGCCCTCCAGGCCAGGAAGGGCGCATCCTTAAGATGCGTGGAGGCGATGAAGGCAAGGGGGCTCATCAGGTGAACCGGGACAGGGGCGAAGTCATCGACAGGCGCACGTTCAGCCCCGTCTATGAAATGAGGGGGTGGAGGAAGGTGCTGCTCGCGCCCGTCGCCTACCCGCTCTCCAGGGTCTACGCCCTCGGCATAAAGGCATGGCGGAGGCGCGCGGTCCGGGCGCTTGACATCGGGGTTCCGGTGATAAGCGTGGGGAGTATCACCGTCGGTGGCACGGGCAAGACCCCGCTCAGCATGCTCGTCGCCGAGTACCTGCGTGACTCGGGTATGCAGGTGGCCATAGTCTCGAGGGGCTACAAGCGCAAACAGGGACCGTCGCCGCTCGTCGTGAGCGATGGTGAGGCCCTGAAGGCCAGCGTCGAGGAGGCCGGGGATGAACCCTATCTCATGGCGCGCAGACTCACGGGCATTCCCGTGGTCATTGACGCCGACCGGGTGCGGGGGGCTCTGATGGCCAGGGACGCTTTCGGGCCCGGCGTCATTCTGCTCGACGACGGCTTCCAGTGTCGCGGCGTCAGGAAGAAGCTCGATATCGTAACGCTCGGGCCCGACGCCCTGGAGCCGGCTGCCGGGTATCTGCCGTGGGGGCCCCTCCGGGAGGGGCTGGGGGCGGTAGCGCCGGGCGACTTCATAGTCTATGTCGCGAGGAGCGCGGCCGAGAGGGAATACATGGCTCAAGGCGCGCGCAGGGGCGGCGCGGGGGCCGGACTGACGGGGAGGAAGCACTTCTATCTTGCATCTTATGTCGACCCGGTTATTGTTGATGCCGGCGGGAACGTGGAGGACCCGGGCGGCCGCGGATGCGCCGTGGTCGTATCGGGGATCGCCAGGCCGGAGGGTTTCGAGTCCACGTGCGAGGCCCTGGGCGCCGACGTGGCGCTCAGGATCCGGTTTGACGACCACCACTGGTACAGCGAGGCCGACGCGGACATGATAGAGACGGCTATGAGAGAACGCGGTTGCGACCGCCTGCTTACTACGGAGAAGGACCTCTGGAGACTGCCCGCCGGTCTTCGCGAAGGGGCGCGCGCCGTCCGGGTGAGCCTGCGGGTCGAGGACGCGGCATTCCTGAGCGAAGTCGCGCATAGGGTGCACGGTCATGATTGAGTCCGATTTTCTCATCATCGGAAGCGGCATCTCCGGACTGCTGGCCGCCATCAAGCTCGCCGGGCACGGCACGGTCGCGATAGTGACCAAGAAGACCAAGAGCGACTCCAACACCAACTACGCCCAGGGCGGCATCGCAGTCGCCCTCGACGAGGGGGACTCGCGCGAGCTCCACATAGCCGACACGCTGAGGGCCGGATGCGGCCTGTGCGACGAGAACGTCGTAAGGCACGTGGTGGGCTCGGCGCGGGAGTGCATCGAGGATCTGCGCAGCATGGGAGTTCCCTTCAGCACCGAGGACGCCGGAGGCGGGAAGCAGCGCATATCGCTCGGCCGGGAGGGCGGCCATTCAACCAGGCGCATCGCCCATGTCAAGGACTACACGGGCAGGGCAATAGAGGAAGTGCTGCTCGAGACGGCGAGGGCGACGGGGCGGGTGGAATTCTACGAGAACCATCTCGCCATAGACCTCATCCTCGAGTCCAAACGCTCGGGAGCGCAGCTTGAGCCCGACCGTTGCTGGGGCGTGTACGCCCTGGAAGAAGAGAAGCGCGCGGTCGAAGTATTCCTCGCGAAGGTCACCATTCTTGCCACGGGCGGCGCGGGCAAGGTATACCTGTACACGTCCAACCCTGACATCGCCACGGGCGACGGCGTGGCAATGGCCTCCAGAGCCGGCGCCAGGATAGCCAATCTCGAGTTCGTTCAGTTCCACCCGACCTGCCTCTACCATCCCACTGCAAAGAGCTTTCTCATCTCCGAGGCCGTCAGGGGCGAGGGCGCGGTACTGACGACCGCCGCCGGCGAGGCCTTCATGAAGCGGCATGACGACCGCGGTGACCTCGCGCCGCGCGACATAGTCGCGAGGGCCGTGGACTTCGAGATGAAGCGCACCGGAGACAAATACGTCCACCTCGACATGCGCCCGATCGGCGGGGCGAGGATAAGGGAGAGGTTTCCATACATCTACTCCACCTGCATGGAACTCGGCATCGACCCCGCGGCAGAGCCGCTCTGGGTGGTTCCCGCGGCGCATTACATGTGCGGCGGCGTGGTCGCCGACCTTCGGGGCAGGACCAGCATCGACGGGTTGCTTGCGGCCGGCGAGGTGGCGCATACCGGTTTCCACGGGGCCAACCGGCTGGCGTCGAATTCGCTTCTTGAAGCAGTGGTGTACGCCGGTTCCTCGGCCGCATGCGCGATCGAGACCGCGCGCGCCTTCAAGGGCGCGCTGCCCGGGGTCAGGGCGTGGAGGTCGGACGGCACGACGGCGGCCATGGAGAAAGTCGTTTTCGACCACGACTGGGACTCGGTGCGCAGCATAATGTGGGACTATGTCGGGATAGTCCGTTCGGACGAGCGGCTCTCGATCGCGGGCAGGCGGATCGCAGTGATGCGGGAGCACATCGAGACTTTCTACCGCAAGTACCGGCTCAATCCCGACCTGATCGAACTCAGGAACATCGCCCTTGTCGGAGAGCTGATCATAAGATGCGCGCAGCTCCGCAGGGAGAGCCGGGGACTGCACTTCAACATCGACTGTCCCGAAACCGACGACCTCAGATACAGGCGCGATACCATTCTCGGCAATTGAAGCTGGAATCGCGGCCCCGGGCGTTATATTAATAGATGAGACAGGCGACGCGGGGGGGCAGGCCCTCCGCGGTGAAGACGGCCGTTGGAGAGGTGAGCGGCATGATGAAAGACATGAGACGGGCGGGCGCGATTGCGCCGTGGGCCCTGCTTGCAGCAGTGCTGCTGGTGCCGGTCACGGCTCCGGCCGGCGGCGCCGGCAGCACCGAAGGAGGTAAGGAGAAGATGGAAGCCTCGGAAAGCGTCAGAAAGCCCGCCGTTGCAGGCGCCTTCTATCCCGGAACGCCCGGCGAGCTCCGTAAGGTCGTCTCCGACATGCTCGCCGCCGCAAAGCCCCCGAAGGTGAACGGGCGGATCGTCGGGCTCATAGCGCCGCATGCCGGGTACATCTACTCGGGCGAGGTCGCCGCGCACGCTTACAAACTGATCGAGGGCAGGAGGTTCGACGCCGTAATCGTTATTGCTCCCAGCCATCACGTGGCCTTCAGGGGCTGCTCCATCTACGATGGAAGGGCCTACGAAACGCCTCTCGGGCTGGCCGAGATAGACACGGCCCTTGCGGGGAAGCTCCTCAGGGACTACGACTTCATCATCTCCTATCCGCCGGCGCATCAGAGCGAGCACTCGCTCGAAGTACAGGTTCCGTTCCTGCAGGCGGCCGTTCCCGGCCTGCGCCTCGTGCCCATCATCATGGGCGACCAGTCGCTCGCCGCGTGCGAACGGCTGGCCGGGGCCATCGCCGAGAGCGTAAAGGGCATGAACGTGCTCGTGGTCGCGAGCTCGGACCTCTCGCATTTCCATACTTACGACCGGGCCGTCGAGCTCGATAACATAGTCGTGGACCGGGTGCGCGACTTCGACCCCGAGGGACTGGCGCATGACCTCGCCTCAGGCAAGTGCGAGGCCTGCGGCGGGGGGCCGATGATCACCGCCATGCTGGCCGGCAAACTAATGGGCGCGGACTCCGCCGAGATCCTGAAGTACGCCAACTCGGGCGACACCTCGGGTGACAGGTCCCGGGTCGTGGGCTACCTTGCTGCGGCCATCTACGACAGGGAGGACGTCGGCGTCAATCTGGGGCTCGGCGAGGAAGAGAAAGTCGATCTGCTCCGCATAGCGAGGGCCTCGATTGAGGCGGCGGTCCGGGGCGAGCCCGTTCCCGAGTTCGAGGCTTTGACTCCGCTTATGGGCGAGAAGCGCGGCGCGTTCGTTACGCTGACCGAGGAAGGGCGTCTGCGCGGTTGCATCGGCCACATCCGGGGCATCGAACCCCTGTACATTACCGTGTCCAGCATGGCTGTCGCGGCGGCGCTGGAGGACCCCAGGTTCGACCGGGTCGCGCCCGCCGAGCTGGACGACCTCGAGATAGAGATATCGGTGCTTACCCCGTTCGAGAAGATCAAGGACCCTTCCGAAATCGTGGTGGGCACTCACGGGCTGTATATCGAGAAGGGCTATAACCACGGCCTTCTGCTGCCGCAGGTCGCCGCCGACTACGGCTGGGACCGCTACGAGTTCCTTGACCAGACCTGTCGCAAGGCGGGGCTGCCGGCCGGGGCGTGGAAAGAGGGCGCGACCATCTACATCTTCTCGGCCCAGATTTTCAGCGAGGCCGGGGTTACCGGGAGCGGCGGATAGCGGCCAGGATGACCGCGAGCAGCACGAGATTGGCAAGGGCCGCCGCCAGGGCGGCGTTCACTATGCCGAGGGCCGCGATAGTCAGGAATCCAGTCGTGAAACCGGAAATGGACGCCCCGACGAGGTCGATCGAATAGGCCAGCGCCCCGGCGTCCACCGCACCGCTCCCCCTGCGCATGACCGATGCAGAGGCCGCGCTGAAAACGCTTGCGCCCGTTACGCCCGCGAGGAAAGCCAGCAGGACGTAAACGGCGTCCACGGCCGCCCCGGGGAGCGGGGTCTCCGCGCCCTGTACCCATCTGAAGGCCAGCACGACGAGAACCGGCAGGCAGGCCAGCGCGACCTGGAGCAGGGGCAGGCTGAGCCTTTCCCTGGCGGCTGCTATCCTGCTGCCGGCTACTGTCGCCGTGAGCCCGAGCGCCACCATGAAGGCCGCTATGATGACTGCGAGGCGCGTGTATACGTAACCCCTGCTTATCTGGAAGCACAGCATTATGAGCACGGTCGTGAACATCGTGGTGAAGCCCGTCGAGTAGAGGCAGGCGAAGGGCGCAACCGACGGGATACCGAGTCCCCGGGCCCGCGCGTACAGCGAGACCACGATGAGCGCGAGGGCGACAAGCAGGAGGACGGTGATCTTCATGTCGAGTCTCGCGACCGCCCAGGCGATGGCCCGGCCCGTGCGGAAGTGCTTGGCCCATATGGCCAGCGCGTAGGAGAAGGTCACGGGGCGTCCGTCGGAATTCGCCACGCCGTCGTCGTACATGGCGAGCAGGCTGTCGAGCTGGACGGCCCGGAGATCTGAGAGCCTGTCGAGGAGGAAGTACTCGTTGATGTAGGCGGTCTCGATCTCCCTCTCCGCGATGGTCGATATCACGAACTGCTTGCGCGCGCCCAGGGGTCTGTCCGAAGCCATGATGTGTATGGTCTCCCCCGGCAGGAGCTCGACATGCGCGAAGACCTCCCGCATGGCGTTGGCCAGCGATGCCACGAGCCCTGTGAGTTCGGGCCCCATATAGGCGCCCGCCGCGTCCACCTTGAGACCAACGAGACCGCCCGGGGCCAGCGCCCCCCTGGCGGCCCGGAAGAACTCGGTCGTATACAGGCGGTTGATCTGGAGGCTCAACGGCACTCCCGTCGCCAGGATTATGGCGTCATAGCGCTCCGCCGTCGAGGCGATATACGTGCGCGCGTCCCCCAGCACCGGCCTCACGACCCGCCCTTCGCCGCTCATCCACCCGGGCGGTCCGTACCTGGCCGCGAGGCCGATTACGGCGGGGTCGAGCTCCACGAAATCCACTCGCTCGACCGAGGGGTGCTTGAGAACCTCGGGTATGACGCCCGACCCGCTCGAGCCCACGATGAGCACCTCGACGGGCCGGGGATGGTAGAGGAGGGGGATATGAACGGTCTCCTCCGCGTACATGGCGTCTACTATGGTGAAGGCGAGGGCGCCGCTTTCATAGAAATCGTGCAGCCCGTCACGGGCCGTGACGATGAGGTTGCCGTACTTGCTGTCGACGCTCTCCACGACTTCGAAGGGCGCGTATTCAACGTTCCTGAGTCTGAGGTCGATGGGGCCGGCCAGGGCGAGGACGAGTACCATGCCGCCCATCGTCGCCACCGCCGCCGCCCGGGCCCTTCTTGCCCCGCCGCCGGGAGCGCCGCGCAGCGCGACGAGGGCGCCGGAGGCGGCCACCGCCGTCCCGAGGGCCAGAATGGTGATGGGGTTCGCCGCTTCCAGGAGCCACAGGCTCAGGAGGGCGCCGCCCAGCGCCGCGCCCAGGGCCTCGCCTCCGTAGACGGCCGGCACGGGTGAGGGGTGCGACAGGTTCCTGCCGTAGCGCACGAGCGCCACGAAAAGCGCGCCGAGGAGAAGGGCGCAGGGGACTACACCGACGGCTGCCACCAGAAGCGTCATGAGCGGGCTCAAGAGCTCGCCAGCCGGCGCAGCGGCGGGGCGGGCGAGCCGGATCAAAATGACTTGCAATAGGGAGAAGAGTCCTGCGATAATGAGCAGGGTCGCCACGCCGGCGCGTGCATCGCGTGGTCTCGAGCTGCGGCCTGCGGCTACACAGCCCAAGGAAACCGAGATGAGCCAGAGAGCCAGCACCGTGGCTATGGTCAACTCGTTGCCCGTGAACGCGATGAGCAGTTCACGTATGAGTACGACCTGCGAGATCGTCTCAAAGAGGCCCAGGAAGCAGCCAAGCAGGACGAGGTTTCTCTTAATGTTCATTGCTCAATATCTTCCTTGATTTGTTTCAGAGGGTATCATAGCTTAGTCTCGTACTCAAGCAACTGATAAGGAAGTGCGATGGCCCGGAACGGCATCCTGGAGAAGCTTGAAAAGATCGTAGCAGATGACGGGCGCTACAGGCTCGAAGCCTATGTCTTTATCATGCACGCCCTCGATGTGGCTGTTTCGAAGAAGGCCGTGCGCGGGCACGTGACGGGGGGAGAGCTTCTGGGCGGCGTCCGGGAATACGGGAAACACCTTTTCGGCCCGACCGCCCGGATGGTGTTCGAGCACTGGGGTGTTCGCGAGACAGAAGACTTCGGCAACATAGTCTTCAATCTCTCGGCGAGCGACACCGACAGCCCCGGGGATTTCGCCGGCGTTTACGACCTTGGCGAAGTCTTCGACAGGCAGTACGAGTGGAAGATCGAGGAACCTCTGTAGCGTCTGGGGGACGTTGATGGCTCCGCGCGATGAGGACATAGTCGACGACATCCGGCATCTGCAGGAGACCATGGAGAGGCTTCTCTCCGATTTCTCGCGCCTGAGAACGCCCCTGTTGCTGGGGAAGGAGTACGTGTGGCGGCCGCTCACGGACGTCTATGAAACCGACTCCGAGTTCGTCATACGCATGGATGTGGCAGGCATGAACCCGGACGATTTCGAGGTCAGCCTGCACGGCAGGATACTCAATATCCGGGGCGTGAGGCGCGACCCGGTCCGGAGCGGGCACAGGCACTTTCATAAGATGGAAATAAGCCTGGGAGCTTTCGAGAGGAACATAGAGGTTCCCCATCACATCGGAATCTCGTCGGTGGGCGCGCAGTATGAGAACGGATTTCTGGTCGTGAAACTGGCCAAGGGCGTAAGCCGCGTCAGGGGGCGCGAGCGCATCGTACCGGTTGACAAGGGAGTGTAGATTGCCCCAGTGGCCCACAAGAGGGATGCTTTCGGTCGCGAGTAAGCTCTTCGCCCGCGGCAACATCGACCGGCCGTTTTCGCTGTCGGAGCTTCGTGAGAACACGCGCAGGGTGCTTATTGTCGCTCCGGCGGGGCTTGCCGAGATGATGCTGCTCTATCCGGCCGTCTCGCTTCTCCGCAAGGCGCTTCCCAATTCGCGCCTGATCTGCGTCGTCGAGGGGAGCCAGCCGGAAATCCTGAAGGGCGCGGGACTCGTGGACGACTTCGTGCAGTTTCCCGAGCTGAAGGGCACGCGGGGGGTCATGACTTACAGGTCGCTGGTTTCGGACATCCGCGACCGCGCCGTTGAGGCCGCTTTCTACTTCGATTTCAGATACGACTTCTACCGCCAGTTCCTCCCGCTTCTGGCAGGCGCACGCCTGAGGGCTAAGCTCCGCGGAGAGGCCGGCTATCCCCTGTTCAACGTAGAGGTGGTGCCGAAAGACGAGAACGCCTACTTCCTCGACCTCAATCTCTCGCTCGTGCGTTTCCTTACCTCCTATGAGGTCGCACCCGATTTCTGGAGCCTTCCCGTGAAGGAAGTCGAGATCGCGCGCGAGATAATCAGGTTCAGGAAGCCCGACCCCAATGAGATGCTCGTCGGCGTGGACCTCAGCTCGACCAAGACCGGTGGCGCGCCGCCTTTCGACGTGGAGGTGCGCCTGGCGCGCAGCTTCTCCGCCCTCAAACCGAGCCGAATCGCCCTTCTGGCGGACCCCGATCCGGCCATAAAGGACGACGAGATCAAGCGCTTCGGCGACTACGAGTGGCTCGACATTCCGAGGAAGAGCTTCAGGGACACGCTCGGAATTCTCTCGCAATGCGACCTCTTCATCACGGCCAATACGACGCTGTTCCATTTCGCCGTGGCCATGGGGGTCCCGACGTTCGCGCTGTTTTCCGCCAAGGAAGACCTGAGGTGGATCCCCGGCGCCGGCAACTTCGACCTCATCAGTGAGGAGAAGTGGTCGGAGACGCCTCCGGCGAAACTCGCCATGCAGATGCGGGACTTCGCGCTGAGCGCCGCAAAGGTCTGATTATGGAATCCCTTAGATTGTATTTCAGAATAATATCATGCCTGAAGCCTTACTGGCGGCGGCTCATCCTGGCCATAGTACTGATGGTGTTCGTCGCCGTCTTCAGCGGCTTCTCCATCGGCATGATGCTTCCCTTCGTGAACGTCATCTTCGGCGGCAAGGACATGCTTGGGGGCGCCGGGGCGGCCGCCACCGCGGGAGGCGCCGCCGCGCCCGTGGCTTCGCTGCAGGAGAGCGTCAGGCAGTTCATACTCTCATTCTACATGACCGGCTCGCCCGTGGACTCGCTGATCCGGATCTGCCTTACGGTGCTCGTCCTGTATTTTCTCAAGGCGGCGTTCACCTATTTCCTTTCGGTCACCATGGTCTGGCTCGAGCAGAGCGTGGTAAGGGACCTGAGGAACGGGCTGTACGCGCATCTTCACAAGCTCTCGCTGGCCTACTTCCACGCCAACAGGACCGGGCAGATAATATCGAGGATAACCAATGACGTGGGCCTTCTGAGGTCAACGGTGTCGACCGGTTTCCTGGGCTTCTTAAGAGACCTCCTGCTCACGCTGGTCTACGCGGGCATGGTGGTGTGGATCTCGTGGCGCCTGGCGCTGGTGGCTTTCGTGGTGATGCTGCCCATCGCATACTTCGTCGGCCGCCTCAGCAGGCGGCTCCGCAAATACAGCACGAGGGCCCAGGAGAGGGCGGCGGACTACACAAGCGTTCTGCAGGAGACCATCTCCGGCATCCGCGTCGTCAAGGCCTTCGGGATGGAGTCGTTCGAGAAGAAGAAGTTCTTCAAGCACACGAGCGATTTCTTCAACGCGGTCATGAAACAGCAGCGCGCCGCCGTACTCGCCGCGCCCACGACCGAGTTCCTGGGGGCGCTGGGCGCGCTTGCCGTCCTCTTGTACGGAGGCATGCAGGTCCTGGAGGGGAATCTCCTGAGTCCCGACTGGTTCCTGATATTCCTGGGCGCCATGCTCTCCATAATGCACCCGGCGAAATCGCTGGTGAGCGCCAACTCGGTCATACAGGAGGGCCTCGCCGCGGGCAAGCGCATCTTCCGCCTCCTCGACATCGAGCCGGATATCGCCGACTCGCCGGGGGCGGCCGAGGTGACCGGCATAGAAGAGAGCGTCAGGTTCGAAAACGTGAGTTTCACCTATGACGGAAACGAATACGTTCTCAGGGACGTCAGCCTCGAAGTCAGGAAGGGACAGATAGTCGCCCTGGTGGGGCCGAGCGGCGCGGGCAAGTCCACTCTGGTCGACCTCATACCCCGTTTCTATGACCCCTCCGGAGGCCGCGTGACGATCGACGGCGTCGACCTCAGGGACGTCACCGTCGAATCGCTGAGGGGCCTTATGGGGATCGTGACCCAGGAAACCATCCTCTTCAACGACACCGTCCGCAACAACATCGCCTACGGCCTCGAGGAAATACCGGATGAGAGAATCATCGAGGCCGCCAAAGCCGCCAACGCCCATGACTTCATCGCGGGCCTGCCGGGCGGCTATGACACCGTGATCGGCGACAGGGGCGTCCGGTTATCGGGAGGGGAGCGCCAGCGCCTGGCCATCGCGCGGGCCCTGCTCAAGGACCCCCGGATTTTCATCTTCGATGAGGCCACGTCGTCGCTCGACTCGGAGTCGGAGAAGCTCGTGCAGGAGGCCATACAGCGTGTGATGACCACGAGGACGACTTTCGTGATCGCCCACCGGCTCTCCACCATCCGCAACTCCGACCTGATCGTGGTGATTGACGGCGGCCGCATAGTGGAAACCGGTGCGCATGACACGCTCCTGGCCGGCGGCGGTCTCTACAAGAAGCTCTACGACATCCAGTTCAAGGACTACAGCCCATCCGCCCGGGAGGGGTAAGCCGCGATGGACCTGGCAGTTGTTCGTCTCTCGTCCTTCGGCGACATCATCCTCAGCGAACCCGTGACCCGCGCCCTCAAGGCCCGCTACCCCGGGGCGCGCATCCACTTCATAGCGCGGGCCGACCTGGCCGGCCTGCCTGCTCTTTTCGAGGCCGTAGACGAGGTCGCCGGGTACCGGAAGGGGGGGCGCAACCCGGAGATATCGAAACTCGGCGAGGCGGTCACCTTCGAGGCCGTTCTCGACCTTCAGAACAATATGCGCTCGCGCCGGGTCACGGCCGGGCTCAGGAAGCGGCGGCTGGTGCGCTACCGCCGGCCCGTCCTGAAGCGCTTCCTGCTCGTCAGGATGCCCCGGCTCTGGAGAGGCGACCTCAGGCATACGGTCGACCTCTACGCAGACGCGCTGGCCCGCCTGGATGTTCCCCTCAATGACAGGGTGCCGCGGGTCAGGGCCGGACCCGAAGCCCTGGGGCGTGCGGAGAAGCTGCTCGGCCGCAGGGCGGGCGGGGGCCGGCTGGTCGCGGTCTGCCCGGGAGGAAGCAGCGAGTACAAGCGCTGGCCCGAGACGTCCTATGCAAGCCTCATAGACTCTCTGGCCGCCTCGGGACTGGAAACGCTCGTGCTGGGTTCGGAACAGGACAGGCGCCAGGTCGAGGTGGTGGCCGCCCGGGCACGCAGGGCGGCGCCCGCCGCGGTGGTGAGCCGGGACGTCGCCGAGCTTGCCGCGCTCCTGTCGATGGCGGCCGTTACGGTTACCAACGACTCGGGCCTCATGCACCTGGCCGCGGCGGCCGGCTCCACCGTTGTCGCCATATTCGGACCGACGTCGCCGGCCCTGGGTTTCGCCCCCCTGGGCGAGGGCCATGTATTGAGCGGCCTCGGCCTCGCCTGCAGCCCCTGCTCGTATCATGGAAACAGGCCCTGCCGGCTGAAGCGGAGGGTCTGCATGGAAGACCTGACTCCCGCTGAAATCCTGAGCGGGGTGCAGAGGGCCCTCCGGGAGGCGGCGAGCCATGCTTAAAGAGATCACTTTCGCGGTGAAGGCCCCCAACTGGCTGGGCGACGCCGTCATGGCGCTGCCGGCCGTATCAGGCGTCGTGGGGTGTTCGAGGCGGGGGCGGGTGCTCGTCCTCGGTTCGGAGGTGTCGGCGGGCATCTTCTCCCGCGTGGACGGCACGCTGCCCTATGTCGTCACCCGGCCCGGGGGCGGGGCGCTGCGGTCGGCCGTCTCGATAGCAAGGGGCGCCCGCGTGCTGCGCGACCTCCGCCCCGTGATGGCCCTCAGCCTCACGCGGTCGTTTACCTCCGCGGCCATGTGCTATTCCGGCCGGGTGCCGAGGCGCATCGGGTTTGAAGACGCCGCTGGGTCTTTTCTCTATACGGACAGGGTGCGCCGCCCCCCGCGGGGGTCGACGCACATGATAGATATGTTCAATGAACTCGTCCAATCCATTGGGATTCCAGTAGATAACAGAGTCCCAACGCTCGTGCCGTCAGGGGCCGACCTCGAGGCGGGCAAGGCGCTCATGGAGCGCAACGCCCTGGAAGAAGGCGGCTATATATGCCTGCTCCCGGGCGCAAGGTACGGGCCCGCCAAGATGTGGCCCGCGCGTCGATTTGCCTTGCTTGCCGACCATATTATTGGTAAATTCGGGCGCAAAGTAGTTCTCGTCGGTGGACGGCAAGAGCGGTCAGCCTGCCAGGCCGTCGAGGAGCGGATGTCGGAGGGGGCCGTCATCAATATGTGTGGCATGACGGACCTCGGGGGCCTTATCGGCCTCGTCCGGTTCTCGGGCGGCGTGGTGTCGAACGACAGTGGCGGGATGCACCTGGGCGCGGCGCTGGGTAAGCCCGTTGTCGGCCTCTTCTTCTCGACCGACCCGGTCTGGACGGGTCCGGTCTCGGAGAATTCGGTCGCCCTCTACAGGCCGGTGGACTGCTCGCCATGCTTCGAGCGGGATTGCCGCAAGGGCAAGGTCTGCGTCGATACGATCGGCGAAGAAGAGGTGATAGAGACACTGGCGCGCGTAGCGAGGCTCAGGGCTTGAGAAAGGCGATCTTCTTCGACAGGGACGGAACCCTACTCGTGGAGACGGGCTATCTGTCACATCCTTCGCTTGTCAGCCTCTACCACTTCACCGCCGAAGCGCTGCGTACGGCAAAGGAGGCCGGTTTCTTCCTCGTTGTCGTGACCAACCAGTCGGGCATCGCCCGGGGCTACCTCACCGAGGCCGACCTCATCGCCGTTCACGAGCGCATGAAGGCACTTCTGGCCGCGGAGGGCGCAGGGGTGGACGCCATATACTACTGCCCGCATCACCCGGAGGGCACCCTCCCGGAGTACACCGCCCGTTGCGACTGCCGCAAACCCGGGCCCCGCCTTGGCCTGATGGCCGTTAGACGGCACGGCATAGACCCCGCCAGGTCCTATGTCATAGGCGACAAGGTCACCGATTATCTCTTCGGCCGCAGCCTCGGCGCCGGGTCCTGTCTTGTGCGCACGGGCTTCGGCGACACGGAGGCCGCGCGGCTCGTTCAGCGCGGCCTGTCAAAGGCCGATATCTTTGATAACGTCCTCGAGGCGATCAAGTTTATAGTCGCAAGGGAGAGAGAGGGACTCTCATGATAATGAAGTCCGCCTGCCCGGCCGCGCTGCTCGTGGTATGCCTGCTGGCCGCAGCCCATCCGGGGGCGACGGGCGAACCTGCGGACGCCCCGGCTCAGGATTCGGCCGCCGTAACGCCGGCGGAGCCCGGCTGTGAATTCCATGCCAGGGAGCGCACGCCTGCACCCGCCGAGGCGATCCCTTTTAACGTGGGAGAGAAACTCACTTTCTCGGTGCGCTACGAATTCGTCAAGGCGGGTGAAGCCACCCTGGAAGTGGAGGACCTCACCGAGTTCAACGGCCGTCCGGCCTACCGGTTCGCAACCGTCGCCAAATCCACAATGCCTTTCTCGCTGGTGTTCGAAGTCGAGGACCGCGTCGAGTCCATGATGGACGCCGAGCGCCTGCATAGCCTCCGCTATGAGAAAAACATCAAGGAAGGCAATTACGAGAAAAACGACGTCATCGTCTTCGACCAGGAGCGGCACGTGGCAATATACCCGGGCGGCAAAGAGGTGACTCTCCAGCCTGACGCGCTTGACGTGCTGAGTTCGCTCTACTACGTGCGCTTCCTGGACCTCGAGGTCGGCAGAAGCCTGTTCATAGACAATCACGCGGACTCCAAGAACTACGCGCTGGAGGTGAAGGTGCTCCGGGAAGAGACAATTGAAGTCCCGGCCGGCACGTTCGACTGCTACGTTGTCGAGCCCATACTCAGGGCGGCCGGCATATTCCAGCATGAGGGCCGCCTGGTCGTGTGGCTCGCCAAGGACCACAGGCACATACCGGTCAAGATGGAGAGCAAGATCGTCATCGGGGCGATCAAGGCGTTGCTCATACGCAAGGAAATGGGTGAAGGGGGAAGCGATGACTGACAGGACGGGAAGCGCCGGCGACAGGAGGGTGTCCATACACGAACGCCGGAGCAAGGTGGACGTATCGCAGTTCCCCGAAGTGCCGGAGGACTTCTCCTGGTATGCCGATTATGAGAGACTGCTGCCGCGCATCCTGGCGGGCAACGACCTCCGCGCCCTCACCGAAGGCGTCGTGCGGGCCAGGGCGGCGGCCAGGCCCGTTATCCTGATGCTCGGCGCGCATGTCGTAAAGTGCGGCATGGGGCCTCTGCTCGGTCATCTCGTCGAGAAGGGCGCGGTGACGGGCGTCGCAATGAACGGGGCCTGCGCGATACACGACATCGAGATAGCCATGTGGGGAAAGACGTCCGAGGACGTCGCCGAGAGTATCGGCTCCGGCACTTTCGGCATGTCCCGGGAGACGGCCGGGTTCATGAACGGGGCGGCCCTCCGCTCGCTCGAGGAGAAGACCGGGCTCGGCAGCGCAATACTGGCCATGCTGGCCGAGGCCGACCCGCCTCACGCCGACGCCAGCCTGCTCGCGGCGTGCAACCGGGCCGGCGTGGACATCACCTGCCATGTGGCCATAGGGACGGACATAGTGCATGAGCACCCCGAGGCCGACGGGCGGGCAATCGGGCATGGCACCATGTACGATTTCCGGAAATTCTCAGACTGGATTCTCGGTCTTGACGGGGGCGTGGTCATCAATATAGGCTCGGCAGTTATTATGCCCGAGGTCTTCCTGAAGGCCCTGGCAGTCGCCAGAAACAGAGGGGCTGAATTAGGTGGTTTCATTACCGCCAACTTCGATATGCTATCGCAGTACAGGCCGCTCTCGAACGTGGTACGGCGGCCCGAAAAAGCAGGGGGGACAGGTTACAATTTCATAGGGCACCACGAGATTCTCTTACCCTTACTGGTGGCCGCTATTGCCTCGAAACTATAGGTAAGGAGCGGCGCCAAGCTTGCCGAAAATAAGTAAGGAATCAAGTATGCGGGAGGGGATTGATGCAACTTGACTTATCCCAAGTTATATGCTATAGTATAAAGGCTTTAGAACGTGAAAGGGGTGATTTACGGGCTAAGTTTGCTACGGTAATTGGAAGTTCCAGGTATTTAGATTCAGGAGAGGATTCCGTGGCAAGCTTAACGGGCGGCGGCGAAATATATGCATCCTAATAAGGTACGCGAAAGCGTGCCTCTTTTTTTAAGGAGGATTGATCTGTGAGGTCTGCGGTTCTGCTTCTGGTCACCGCCGTTCTCCTGGGCTGCGCCTGCGGCGGCCCCAGGCCGGAACCCGGGCGGGACCCGGGCATGACTCCGGACGCGGAAGGCGGTGCGGCGGAGGCCATGGCGGCCGTTGCGGACTCGGTCGAGACAGCGGTGATTCCCGCTTTCGTTGCGCCCGAGAGAGAGCCTTACAGGATGAGCGTCGGCGACCTGTTGGGGGTCCGGTTCTTCTACTATCCCGCCTACAACGTGTCGCTCATCGTGCGGCCCGACGGGTACGTGACCGTCCCGCTGGTGGGCGAAGTCCGGGCGGAGGGCATGAAACCGTCCGAGCTGGAGGCGGTGATTCGCGCCAAGTACGCGGAAGTCCTGGCCGCGCCCGAGGTCTCGGTGATAGTCACCGAATTCGCAGACCAGAGGATCTTCGTCTTCGGCGAGGTCGAGGAGCCCGGCGCCTATGACCTGCGGGGCAACACCACCGTGCTCGACGCGGTGGCCGAGGCCGGGGGCATCCTGGACAGCGGGCGAAGCGACAGCATTATTCTGATAAGGCAGCAGGCCGACGGCCTTTTCTCGGGAACCAGGGTGAACCTCCAGGACCTCCTTTCGGGCCTGCCGGGGGAGACGGTGCTGCTGAAGCCGGGAGATGTGGTGTATGTGCCGATGACATTCATCGCCAAGGTCGACGTGTTCGTGGACCAGTTCTTCGCGAAGCTCACGCCGACATGGTACTTCTTCATCGCGGGAAGGGAAGTCCTGAATCCGGAAGGACGATACATCATAGGTCGTTAGATATGCCTACAGCGAGTTACAGTGATAACAATCACGAGAACGGCAGGTCCCAGATCTCGGCCCGGGAGATACTGCTTGTCGTATTCAGGCGCAAGATACCCATCCTCGTCTGCACCGCCGTAGTGGCGGCGGTAGCCCTTACTGCGGCGTCCCGCACCGTGTCGGTCTACGAGGGCACGGTCAAGGTTCTGCTCAGGCGCATGGGAGCGACCGCGCTGGCCACGACGTGGACGCCCTTCTACGGGCTCGAAGAGGAGATGAACACCGAGGTCGAGATAGTCTCGACAACGTCCGTCCTCCAGCGGGCCCTCGACCTCCTCGAGGATCGGAAAATATACGTAACCGAGAAGGTCGGTGACAGCCTCTACACCAGGCAGCCGACACTGGATGACCTTGCCGCGGGGGTTTCCGCGGAGCCCGTCGAGATGTCCAATGTCATCCTGATCAAGTACAGGGGGTCCGACCCCAACTTCGCCGCATACGCGGCCGAGGCCGTGGCGGCCGCCTACGTGGAGCACCGCGTGGAGGTCAGGCAGACGGTAGAGATCGAGGGGTTCTTCCAAGAACAGCTCCGTAACACCGAGGACAGGCTTTTGGCCCTCAAGGAGCATGAACTCGCGCTCAGGAAAGAAGGAGAGATCTACGACCTCGAATTCCAGCAGACCGTCGCCATCAGGAACAGGGGCGAGTTCGAGCTCAAGCTGGGGGAGACCAGAAGCGAGCGCATAGCTGAGCAACGCAAGCTCGAGTCGATAAGGCGCAGGTTGGAGGAGGACCCGGACCTGCTGCTTCCGTTCCCGGAGTTCGCCGCGGACAAGCTCGTAAACGAGATGCTCGCCTCCTACTGGCGCCTTCGCGAGAGCAGGGATGAGAAGGCGTCCCTGTTTACGGACGAGAACCCCCAGGTGAAAATGGAAGACGAGCGCCTGGAGAAGATGAAGAGCAGGTTCCAGGACGAGATCAGGCGGAGGATCAAGGAGAAGGAGTTCTACATAGACGACCTGAGGTCCCAGGAAGCGGGCCTGGAGCAGGCGATAAACGACGTGTCGCAGCAGCTCAGAAACACGCCCGACATAGTCGCCCAGATCGAGATGGTGCAGAAGGAGATCTTCTACACATACTCCCACTACGACCAGCTCCTCGAGAAGCTGCTCGAGACCGTGGTATCCCAGGCGAACGACTCCAGGGCATCCAATGCCAAGGTAATAAGCGAAGCCAGCGTGTCGGCGACCGTCGCCGGCAGGATGAAATCGGTGTATGTCGTCTTTTCCATACTGCTGGGCGTCACGCTCGGCGTGGGTTTCGGGTTCCTGCTGGAGAACCTCGACCATTCGATGAAGTCCGCCGAGGACATCGAAGGGGTGCTTGGAGTGCCCGTGCTTGGCTCCATACCCGAGTCCGGGAAGCTCTCCGACATGACACATAGAATCACCGGTATCAACTCGGGGTGAGTCGGCAATGGACGAGCGTGACTGCATGACAACGGCATCCGGGTCTGAAGGACAGGGAGGTTCGGACGAAATGGAGCACGATGACCTTGTGACGTATCACCTGAGCATTATCGGGCGAAT
>CAZSBE010000028.1:0-31219 GCA_964604955.1 uncultured bacterium | reverse complement strand
CGACCTGTGGAAGGCGGCTGCGTTCTACGCCCTCTTCCCGTTCGTTTACGCCGGTGACGTGAGGTAAGGCAGTGGCTGAAAGCGACCTCTTTTTCGAAAGCCCGGGTGACGCCGCCGAGAGCCGGCCGCTGGCCGACCGCATGCGCCCGAGGACCTTCGACGAATACGTGGGCCAGGAACACGTGATAGGCCCGGACAGCGTTCTCAGGAAGGCCATCGAGAAGGGGGAGATCCAGTCGCTCATATTCTGGGGACCGCCTGGGACCGGCAAGACCACCCTCGCGCACATCATAGCGGGCGTGACCCGATCGATTTTCATAGCTTTCAGCGCCGTCACCTCCGGGGTCAAGGATATAAGAAAAGTGGTTACCGCCGCCGAGATGAATCTCAAACTCAAGGGACGCAAGACCATCCTCTTTGTCGACGAAATCCACAGGTTCAACAAGGCCCAGCAGGACGCGTTCCTCCCGCATGTCGAGAGGGGGACGATCATATTGATCGGCGCGACCACCGAGAATCCGTCCTTCGAAGTCATATCGGCCCTGCTGTCGCGCTCACGCGTCGTGATGCTCGGCAAGCTCACCGAAGACGACCTGAGGGAAATCGTCCGGCGGGCGCTCGCCGACGGGGAGCGCGGACTGGGGAACGTGAAGATTGATCTCAGCGAAGAGGCGCTGGACCATGCCGTGACCCAGGCGGACGGCGACGCGCGAATCGCGCTGAACGCCCTTGAGCTCGCAGTGGCCGCAACGACGCCGGGAAAGGGCGGGGTGAGGAAGATCGATCTTAAGACCATCGAAGGCGCGCTTCAGAAGAAGGCGCTCCTCTATGATAAGATGGGGGAGGAGCATTACAACATAATCTCAGCGCTTCACAAGAGCCTGAGGGGCAGCGACCCCGACGCGGCGCTTTACTGGCTCGCGCGCATGCTCGAGGCGGGGGAGGATCCCCTCTATGTCGCGCGCAGAATGATACGGTTTGCCTCAGAGGACGTCGGGAACGCCGACCCGCAGGCGCTTGTCGTTGCCGTGGCGGCGAAGGACGCCGTGCACTTCCTCGGCATGCCGGAGGGGGACCTCGCGCTGGCTCAGGCCGCCATCTACCTCGCGACGGCGCCCAAGAGCAACGCGGTATACTCCGCTTACGGCAGGGCCAGGGATGATGTAAACTCAGAGGAGACACCCGAGGTTCCTTTTCACATAAGGAACGCGCCCACGTCGCTGATGAAAGAGATGGGATTCGGAGAAGGCTACGAGTATCCCCACAACGACCCGGACGGGCTGGTAGATCAGGAATACCTGGGGGGAAAGGTCAGGGGCCGGCGCTACTACGAGCCCACCGGCAGGGGATATGAGGCCACCATCAAGAAGCGGCTCGACAAGTGGCGAGCGATACTGGATGAGAGAAGGAGGAAGAAGCGGGAATGACCGGGCGGCATGGGCCCGGAAGTCGAGCCGGCGATAGCGTTCCTCGAGCCGGGCGGCGGGGAAGTGGTGATTACCGGGCCGGGGTTGTTGGCCGAAGCCTTGAGAGGCAATCGCTGTACGAAAACAGTAAGGTGAGTAGAGGGGGGTGTAATGGCTGGTCTCGGTGACATTATAAAAGTCGCGCGGGGTAAGGCGCCCTGCGACCTCGTGTTGAAGGGGGGGAAGCTCATCAACGTCTTCTCCGGCGAAATGTACGACGCCGACGTGGGCGTGTTCGACGGCCAGGTCGTCGGTATAGGGTCCTACAAGGGCAGGAAGACGGTTGATGTAAGCGGCAAGTATCTCTCACCGGGTTTCATCGACGGGCACGTTCACATCGAAAGTTCCATGGTGGAAGTCCGGGAATTCGCCCGCGCGGTGGTCCCACTCGGCACCACCTCGGTGGTCATCGATCCTCATGAAATCGCCAACGTGTTCGGCCTCGAAGGCATCCAGTACATGCTCAAGTCCAGCAAGTACAACCCGTTGAACGTATTCCTTATGCTTCCGTCATGCGTGCCGGCGACGGAATTCGAGACCAGCGGTGCGGCGCTCAAAGGTTTTGACCTCTACCCGCTGCTTGCCGAGAAGTGGGTCCTGGGCATAGGCGAAGTCATGAACTACCCCGGCGTCCTCAAGCAGGATGAGGAAGTGCTGGACAAGATAACCATGTCGCATGAAAAGCGGGTGGACGGCCACGCGCCGGGTCTGAGCGGCAAGGACCTCTGCGCCTACGTCGCGGCCGGCGTAAGATCGGACCATGAGGGCACGACAGTCGAAGAGGTAAGGGAGAAGCTCAGACTGGGCATGCATGTAATGATGAGGGAGGGCTCGCTCACGAAGAACCTCAAAGACCTGCTCCCCCTGATTACACCTTACAACATAGGGCGCTGCCTCTTCGTCACGGACGACAGGCATCCCAAGGACATACTCGAGGAAGGGCACATTGACTATATGGTCCGCACCGCGATCGAGTTTGGAATCGACCCGGTGTCGGCAGTCAGGCTGGCGACGATAAACACGGCCGACTACTTCAAGCTCGACAAGCTGGGGGCCATCGCCCCGGGTTGCACGGCGGATATTCTCGTGCTGGATTCCCTTGAGGACGTAAGGGTGGGCCAGGTGTATAAGAGAGGCGAGCTGGTCGCCGAAAACGGCGAGCTGCTTGACCTTCCGGTGGATGTCCCCAGGATTCCCCTCAGGGGTTCGGTCAACCTCAAGTTCCTCACACTCGATGATTTCAAGCTCCCCGCCAAGGCGAAGAGGATAAGGGTGATCGAAATAGTCCCCCAGCAGATATTGACCAGGACATTCATAGCTGAGGCCAGGACAGTGGACGGTTTCGCCGAGAGCGATCCGGATAATGACATCGTGAAAGTCGTCGTGGTGGAGCGGCACCACGCATCCGACAACATGGGCCGGGGATTCCTGAAAGGCTTCGGGCTCAAGAAGGGGGCAATAGCCTCCAGCGTGTCCCATGATTCCCACAATATAGTGGTGGCCGGAGTCAATGACGCCGATATGCTCGAGGCGGTGATCGAGATAGCCCGGATGAAGGGCGGTCTCTCGATCGTTGCGGACGGGAAGGTGCTCGGCAGGTTGCCGCTTCCCATCGCCGGGCTCATGTCGGACCAGCCGCTGACAAGGGTCCGGGACGACCTGGAAGACCTGGGGAGGGTTGCAGCCAGCCTTGGAGTCGGGGTCAAGGATCCTTTCATGGCCCTGTCGTTCATATCGCTGCCGGTCGTTCCCGAGCTCAAGCTCACCGACCTGGGCCTTTTCGATGTCAAGGCCTTCAAGTTTGTCGACGTGTTCACGGACTGACGGAGGAAACATGCGGAAAACTCTGGCTCTATTGCTGGCAGGCCTTATCGCGCTCGGCGCCACCGTATTCGTGTGCTGTGACAAAACGGAGAGGGGAAGTGAAGACTCGGAGGGACTGGTCAGAGTCGGGCTCGTGCTTTCGGTGGGCGGCCTGGGAGACAAGTCCTTCAATGATTCGGCCTACCAGGGGCTCATGCGGGCCCGGGACGAACTCGGCGTCGTGCCGGTCTACGGCCAGCCCGAACAGATGGCGGAGGACGAGAAGTACCTGAGGCAGTATGCCGCGCAGGGCATGGACCTCGTAATCGCCGTCGGCTTTCTGATGAAGGACGCGCTCGAGCAGGTGTCGACGGAATTCCCCGACTCGCGCTTCGCCATAATAGACGCCGTGGTGGATGAGCCCAACGTCGCCTCGCTGGTCTTCAGCGAGCATGAGGGGAGCTTCCTCGTGGGGGCCATTGCCGGCCTGGTCACCCGCACCGGCACAGTGGGCTTCATAGGCGGGATGGACATCCCTCTCATACACAAGTTCGCGGTCGGGTACGCCGAGGGCGCCAGATACACGAACCCCGGGGTCAAAGTACTTGAAGCCTACGCCGGGTCGGGGCCCGAGGCCTTCCACGATCCCGTGAAGGGCAAGAGCCTGGCGCTGAGCCAGTTCAGCAGGGGAGCCGACATCATCTTCCAGGCAGCCGGTTCGACCGGGAACGGCGTGATAGACGCCGCCGTGGAACGCGGTCTGTACGCCATCGGCGTGGATGCCAACCAGAACTACATGGCTCCAGGCAATATGCTGACGAGTATGGTGAAGCGGGTGGACATAGCCGTCTACGAGATAATCAAGGAGGTCGTCGAAAAGAGGTTCTCCGGGGAGGTGCACGTGTATGGCCTTGAAATCGACGGGGTCGGCTACGCCCTTGACGAGCACAACGAGAGCCTGCTCTCGGATGAAGTCATCGCGGAGGTGGAGTCGATTAAGCAGGACATCATCGCCGGGAAAATCAGGGTGACCGACTGCACCGCAACCAGGTGAAGCCTGCGTCCTATACGGTCACAATGATGAAGGAGCATGCCCTTGCCGGACATGCTCCCTCTGGCTGGACATTAGCCCCACGCTATTTAATGAAGACGACCTTATCGGTCGCGCTCGTTCCGCCTGCCTCTATCCGGCAGAAGTAAATTCCCCTCGCGACCTCGTTACCCTGTGCGTCCGTGCCGTCCCACGTCACCTGGTTACGGCCGGCCCGGCCCTCACCATCGAACAGCGTCCGGACGACCTCGCCCTCGACATTGTAGACGCAGAGCGAGACGGCCGATGATCTCGAGAGATCGAACGAGATCGTCGTGCTTGCGGCCGACGGGTTGGGGGTGATGGGCCCGAGGCTGAGTTTGAATATCTCGGGTGTGCCGGGTTTGTGATCGATAACCACCGGAACGTCCTCATTCAGCAACACTTCGGAGAGGTTCAGCCTGGTAAGAGCTGTGTTCAACATGGGCCGCTTCTTCAGGAATGTCACTATCGCGATATCGCCGTCGCCCGAGAACGGGAACATGCCGGCCATCGCGACATAGAGAATCCCCCCGATAGTGTTGTCGTAAGACGTGAAGCCCGCCGTGAGTTCGCCCCTCTCGACGGCCACTACTTCGAAGTCGGCCGGATCGAAAGCCAGCTCGAACTGGGCAGAGGTCACGTTCTCAGCGCCCGAAACCCTGATAGGCACCTTCACGTACTCGCCGAAGTGGCTGGGCAGGCCCAGTTGAACGGTGGCGGAGGCAGCCGCAGCCAGCAGGCTCGGCCCGCTGCTCGGTCCCGATACGTCGCCTATGCATATGCAATAGAGCATGATGTCGTCCGCGCAGACGTCCGTGCAGTTGGGCACGGGATAGAAGACCCAGTCATCGCCGCATTCGAAGTGGTCGATCAGTCCGACGGTGTACATGAGGATCATGGCCGCGTCATATGCGTTGATCCCGTTCTGGCAGTTGACGTCTGCGGCGACCAATTGCGGGTACATCGTCTTCGAGCCGTCGTCAAATGCGCACCTGTCAAGCGTCTCCAGCGTCACCAGATATCTCAGGATCAGACCGGCGTCGAACGCCGTGATGTATCCGTGAAGGTCCACGTTGGTGATTCCGACGCAGAACGGGCATCCCGGATTCGGGTTCGGAATGCAGGGAAACTCGAAGTAGCCTTTCTCGTCCGTCACTGTCTTCGCCGAGCCGCCCATGCAGTCCGTGTACCGGACCTCCACGTTGGGGAGCTTATAGGGATAGACCGGGTCCGCGGTTTCCCAGATGCACGACCAGCTGACGACATGTCCGCTGAGATTGCAAGGGCAGGGAGGCTTCTCGGCCTTGGAGCTGATTGCAAGAGCCAGTCCGGGAACCAGCACCATCGCCAGAAGCAGCGTGAACACACGGGATGAAATCGACGAGTCCATTCCAGGAACCTCCTTCCATCGAGGGCGTCTGCGAGCACCTCCAGGGCCCAAACGCCCCAGGGCTCAGGAGGTTGTACCGGCGCCCCACCTGTACAAATGCTCTCGCACCGCTGGACGCAGCCATAGGCTGCGCACTTGGATTTCGCTATGAAGCGGTTGTATTTTAGGACGATTTACCACAAAAGTCAAGATATTTCGCAATGGCGGCCGTCAGGACCAACTCGATGCCGGCAGGCACTGTAAGGCTCCCGCGTTGTCTGCACCTCATCCCGCATTTCACGCGGCCGTTCGCCCGCAATTGTGGTCGCCGTGCTTGTGGCTTTACCGCGGTGCGGCGACATGGTAGTATGAGTCAAATTCCTACGATTCGTATGCGGCAGGTGGCAATGGAGTTCATTCTCGACATGGAGGGCATCACCAAGGCCTTCCCCCGGACGGTTGCGAACGACGACGTGAGCCTCCGCGTCCGCCGGGGCCATATCCACGCCCTTGTCGGCGAGAACGGGGCCGGCAAGACCACTCTCATGAACGTCCTGTATGGACTCATCAAGCCGGACAGCGGCCGGATCTCGCTGAACGGCGCCGACCTTCCCTTGAGAGAAGGATTCCTCGGCACGGATTACGGGATCGGCATGATCCACCAGCACTTCATGCTTATCCGCGAATTCACCGTTCTCGAGAACATCATACTGGGCGCGGAGCCGGAGAAGGGCCTCCTGCTGGACCGCGCGGGGGCCCGCCGCCGGGTTGAAGACATCATTGAGAGATACGGCATCGAAGCCGACCTCGACAGGAAGGTGCGGGAGCTCTCAGTCGGCGAAGAGCAGCGGGTCGAGATACTCAAGGTGCTTTACAGGGACGCTGAGCTCGTCGTGATGGACGAGCCAACCGGCGTGCTGACGCCGCAGGAGACCCGCGGTCTCTTCGATATCATGAAAGGCCTCGTGGCGGACGGCAAGACGGTGATATTCATTACTCACAAGCTGAGGGAGGTAATTGAGGTAACCGACAGCGTCACCGTCATGCGTCAGGGCCGCGTTGTGGGCACCGTCTCCACGTGCGAAACCGATGCGGCCCGGCTGGCGGACATGATGGTTGGCAAGCAGCTTGACGCCCTGCCGAGGCGGGGTGGAGCCGCTTTCGGCAAGCCGATGCTCACGGCCAGCGGGCTTTCGCTGGAGCCCCGCCCCGGCGTCAAGGAGCTCCGGGACGTTTCATTCCAGGTGCGGGAGGGTGAGGTGCTGGGTCTGTGCGGTGTTGAGGGCAACGGCCAGATGGAGCTGTTCGAAATCCTCATAGGGCTGAGGCAGCCGGCGGCGGGAAGCATTCTCATAGGCGGCAAGGACGTCACCCGGCTCTCGACCCTTGCGCGCCGCGAGGCCGGGCTCGCGGATATCCCGCCCGACAGGACGACGATGGGCATGGTCATGGAGTTCAGCCTGCGGGAGAACCTCCTGCTGGGAAGGCAGAGGGAGCGCCGTTTCTCGCGCATGGGTTTGCTCGACTCCGAGGCTATCGACAATGAAACCGCGAGGCTCATCGACGAGTTCGGGATAAGACCGCCGGAGGCCGAGGCAAAGGGCTACTCCTTCTCGGGCGGTAACCAGCAGAAGATAGTCGTGGCCAGAGAGCTCGCAAGGGACCCGGCGATCCTGGTGGCCTGCCAGCCTACCAGGGGCGTCGACATCGGCGCCACGCGTCTCATTCACACCTTCATACTGAAGCAGGCCGATGCGGGCAAGGCCGTGCTGCTGGTGTCTGCGGACCTCACCGAGATACTGTCCCTCTCGGACAGAATAGGCGTCATGTACCGCGGCAGGATCGTTGGAATACTGCAGAGGAGCGACGCCACGGAAGAGAAGCTCGGGCTAATGATGGCGGGGGTCGTCGAATGAGAGATGACATCAGAGCGACCTCGGTCAATATCCTTCCGCCGCTCGCGGCTCTTGTGCTGGCTGGCGTAGCCTCCTCGGTTATCGTGCTCCTTCTCGGGGAGAGCCCGCTTCACATCGCCAGGGTCATGTTCTCGGGCTCGGTCGGGAGCCTGAGCAGCATCGCCGGCACTCTCGAGGAGGCGACTCCGCTCATATTCACGGGGCTATGCGTCGCCATAGCTATGAGATGCGGGCTGTTCAATATCGGCGGCGAGGGCCAACTGGTGATAGGAGCGTTCGTGGCCGCATGGGTCGGCTACAGGGTGGGCGGCCTGAGCCCGGTGATGCATGTCACTCTCTGCATTGCGCTTGCCGGACTCGCGGGTGCGCTGTGGGCTCTGATTCCGGGGCTTCTCAAGGCCAGGTTCGGTGCCCACGAGGTCATCAACACCATAATGCTGAACTACGTCGCCTTCATTCTCGCAAACTATCTCGTGGGCCTCCCGTACTTCAAGAAGCCTGGCCAGATTCCGCAGACCGAAGACGTGCTTCCGTCGGCCCTGCTTCCGAGATTGAGCTTCCTCTATGAATACACCCGTCTCAACCTGGGCTTCGTTCTGGCCGTGGCCTGCGTCCTTTTGATTTACGTACTGCTGGAGAAGACCGAAGTCGGGTTCGAGATCCGCAGCGTGGGACATAACCCGCTGGCGAGCCGGGCCTCAGGGATTTCGGTTGTCAGGAGCACGCTCATCGCCATGGCCGTAAGCGGGTTTCTGGCCGGCATGGCCGGGTCGGAGCGCGTCCTGGGCGTTCACAGGCATTTCATAAGCCCGTTCCCGTTCGGCTACGGCTTCGCGGGCATCGCGGTGGCGCTGCTTGGAAGGAACCGCCCGCTCGGCATTCTCGTATCGGCGGTTTTCTTCGGCGCCCTCGCCAGCGGCGGGGCTCAGGTCGACATCGAAACAAACGTGCCTCGCGAACTGGTGACCGTGATACAGGCCATAATAATCATCTTCGTGGCCTGCGAGTACCCCATCAGAAAGATCGTGTTCATGAGGAGAAGGACCGTGCCATGAACGAACCCGTGACCGTATTCCTGCTGGCGCTTCTCGCGGCCACGATAAGGAAGTCCGTACCGCTGATCTTCGCCAGTACAGGCGGCTTCTTCAGCGAGAGGTCGGGGGTCATCAATATTGGCCTCGAGGGCATGATGCTCTTCGGCGCCTTCGGTGGCGCGCTCGTCGCCGTGCTTACCCACGACCCGTGGCTCGGCCTGGCGGGCGCGGCCGTCGTGGGGGCCCTCATAGCATGCGTTCACGCCCTCGCCACCATAAACTTCAGGGCCAATCAGATCATATCGGGAGTCGCCATCAACCTGCTGGCGGTAGGCGGAACGGTGTTCCTGACACAGGTATTCATGGGGGGGGAGAGGTCGTTTTCGCTGGGACCCGCCGACCGCCTTCCGATGTGGGGCCCGTTCCTGCCGCTTACATACTTGAGTTTCATCTGTGTCGCCGGAGCGTGCGTATTCGCCTACTATACAGTTCCCGGTCTCCGGTTGCGGGCTGTCGGCGAGCACCCGAGGGCCGCTGATACCCAGGGCATAAGCGTCGCCAGGGTCAGATTTCTGGCGGTCGTCATGAGCGGCGTGCTGGCGGGGCTGGGTGGGGCTTACCTTCCGTACTTCTCCGGGTCCTTTGCCAAGAACATGACCTCGGGTCTCGGATTCATAGCTCTTGCCGCTCTCATATTCGGCAAATGGCATCCGGCCGGAGCCATGGCGGCGTCGCTGCTGTTCGGCTTCGCCGACGCGCTGCAGGAAACGCTGCAGGGAAGAGGGGGGCTTCCGCCGCAGCTCTTCCAGGCCATTCCCTATATCCTCACGGTCATAGCTCTGGCCGGTGTGATAGGCAGGTCGCGTCCGCCCGCCGCCCTCGGCAGGCATTATGAGAGAGAGGCCCCCGGATAGGGGCCCGCTACTTCCCGGGCACCGGCACGACGCATATGAATCTGAGCGCGTCGTTGCCGCGGTTGATGAACTGGTGTTCCTCACCCGGCTCGACGAGCACGTAAGTTCCCCGCTGGAGAGGATGCTCCTTCCGGCCCTCCTTCACGACGCCCGTGCCCTCGAGGACATAGACCATGTGCTCCCACTCATGAGTATGGAAAGGCGTGTAGCCGCCTGGCGCAACGTCGAAAACACGCATTACGGCCGTCGGCGCCCCGTCCTTCTCGGACATGAGAACCTTCATGCCGACGTTCCTGGCCTCGTCGACCTCCGCCGGTTTCGCCTCGATATCTGTCTCCTTGCCGGTCTTCATCTCTTCCTCCGTCGTGGGTGATTACCTGCGCGCCGGTTGACAGCGGCAGGATAACAGGTTCACCGGCGCAACGCAAGCGGGCGGGGGATTGTGCATTTTGAGACCTGACCCCATCAGATGACCTCATCAGCGGGGGCGCAGGCCCTGCTTCCGGAGAGCCATGGAGATGGCCTCGCGTATGCCGTCCTTCGGAGCTTCGTAGCCCCAGCCGATTTCCCTGCCGTTTACGAAGATGCCCCTCGGGATTTCGTACCTGAGCAAGGTCTCGCGCCGGTCCGCGCAGTATTCGTTGAGGACCACGCTGTCGTCGTATTCCCCGACGACTTCGCGCACGCGCTCGGCCTCCAGGGCGGCGGTCAGGCAGAACGTGTTGGTGAAGAGGTCGACCACCACCTTGCCTTTCACCGGTTTGAAGACGAACTTGCGCCGGAGCATGCGGGGCGGTTCGGCGCCCGCCTCGAACTTCCTCCAGAGCAGGGCCCGGTCCTCTCTCCGGCTTATCCTGGAGTAGCCTGAGGCCTCGAAGAAACCCGCCGGCATGAACCAGAAGTCGTGGTAGTGGGCCGTGGTCACGATGCCCCCATAACCCTCTTCCTCTGCGGCCCTTCCGGATTCCGCGAGGAGGGCCGTGCCCGCGCCGTTGCCCTTGCGTTCGGGCAGCACCCAGAGACAGGGCAGCACCGCGACGCCGGCCCCGATGGGCCCCAGGGGGGAGATCTCGATGGGCATCATGTATGCGAACCCGGCCGGCTGCCCGTCCAGGAAGGCCACCGTGGTCTGAAGGCCCTGCTGCTCCGCCGCCTTCATCCACGCGATGCGGCGCCTGGAGGCCTCATCGATTTCCCTGGATTCACCGACATGGGAACAGGTCCCTACGAAATACGTGCTCTCGGGTCCGACCCTGCGCACTTCGAGTTCGGGCATCGGTACCTCCTTCGCGCCGGAGTGACCGGAGGAAAATACAGCTCTTCGCAGAGTCTACAGCGGGGGCGCGGAAGTGGCAAGCAAAAGCCTCAGAGCCGGAGGTCGAGCTCGATCTCGTCCGTCAGGGGGATGCCGTCTATTCCCGTCAAGGGTATCTCGGGCTTTATGCCGCGCGACACTTCGAGGGCGTTCAGATGTATGGCGGCGATGTGAAAACCCCGCTTCTGGTAGAATCTCACGGCGGCCAGGTTGTCATTGGTGGTGATCAGCCGGAGGCGCTCACAACCCGCGGCCCTCGCGACACCGGCGACCGCCCCGACGAGGGCGGTCCCTATGCCCAGGCCCGGCGCCAGGCTGTCGATCGTCACCAGCTCGCACTGAGCGCCGTCGATGGCGTACGTTGCAAGCCCGGCCGGTGAACCGCGCCTTATGGCTACGAAGCCGGCCAGGCGCGGGGCATCATGGGGCCTGCCCCGCGTGACCACGACGGCGGAGCCCCAGCGGTCCCCGATGAGGGCGTCCGCCCAGGCGCGGTGCTCGTCGCCCAAAGGGACGATCTCAAAATCGCTCATGGCCTCACTCGAGCTCCACTGCCGTCCCGCTTGCGCTCACCATGAGCATGCTGCCGCCGCCGCCCCGGCCCCCCGCCATGTTGATGGTCTCATAGTCCAGGTCGACCCCGACGATTGCGTTGGCGCCCATGCTCGCGGCGCTCTCGGCCATTTCCTTTACGGCGATGTCCTTGGCCCGGCGCAGCTCCTCCTCGTAGGCGCCGGAGCGCCCGCCCACAATGTCGCGGATGCTCGCGAACAGGTCCTTGAAGATATTGGCTCCCATAATGGCTTCGCCGCTTACCAGACCATGGTACTTGACGATCTTGCTGCCCTCGACCGTGGGCGTTGTTGTTATCAGCATCTCTTTCCTTCCTTTCTTGCGGAGTTTCCGTGTCCTGTCCGGACGCCGCCCAGCATATAGTACGCGCGCGGCCCCCGTCAAATTCAAAGGCGGCCGGAAAAACGCGGTGCGCGCGCCGGGGCGGGAGGTTATCTTTGGGGAAGAGGGTGAACCCGCCCGTAGCCAATCAAGTTTTGTGTTGATTTCACCTGCCGATTGCGGGATAGTCGTCGGAGTGATGAAGGGAGGAACGTGATATGTGGAACCGTGGGGACGTGTTGCGGGGTGGCCTTTGGGCTTTGCTCCTTGCGGCGGTAATGCTGTCCGGATGTTCGGAGCGGGACGAGTCGTACTATATCCCCGACCTCGAACCGCCCGGAATACTCGCGCTCAGCCAGGAAAACGGACGGGTATCGTGGGAGACGGATGAGGACGCCGAGTGCGTGCTCGCCTACGGCCCGGCCAGCGGTGCATATGACCATTATTCCTACCATGTACAGGACGGCGGCAGGGCCCATCACGTGGACCTGATAGACATCGGGGCCGGAACTTACTACTTCCGGGTGATAGCCACCGACGCCGCAGGCAACGAAGGTAGCGCGGCCGAGACTTCATTCGTCTTGAGCCCTGTGCCGGTCCCCGAGACCATGCGCTATACGACTGTGGACGTCGGCTGGAGCGACTGCCATTTCCTCGAGTTCCCCGGCGGCACCACCGTCCTGGTGGACGCGGCCGATGACGGAGGCTACGGCGGGATCGACCACCGGGCCGCCGTGGACGCGTTCCTCCAATCGCGCGGGGTGGCCGGCCCGTCGGGCATCGACTACATGATTGCCACGCATGCCCACCGCGACCACTACGGCGGGTTCATAAGTCTCCTGCCGCGCTTCAGCAATACCTTCTTCATGTGGCCCGATGAACCGGCCGACCCATTCCCGTACGATCTCACGCGCCTAATAGCGGACTACGATATCCCATCTGCGAGACTTGTTCAGGGCATGACCAGCGACACGGAGGACTTCCTCGACTGGGACCCCGGGCATGGCGTGGAGGTCACAGTATTCAGCGCGGGCGCCGGCAGGTATATGAGTCAGGGACAGAGCGGGAGCACCGGCAACAACGACTCGGTGGTGCTCAAGGTGACCTACGGCGAGGTGGACATCATCCTGTGCGCCGACGCGGAGTCCTTTGTCGAGCAGAGGATGATCAAGGAATTCGGTCTGGCAGTCGACGCCGAGGTCTTCAAGGTGGGCCACCATGCCAATGACGACGCCACCTCGGAAGAGTGGCTCCGTTACGTGAAGCCCCGGGTGGGGTTCATCTCGAACTCGCTGGCGGAGAACGACGGCGTATTCGACCAGAGTGTCATAAATCTTCTTCTCAAACACAACGTTGACTACTACGTGACAGACAGGGCCTACCGGAACGCGGGCCGGACCGATACTCCGGACCACGGCAATCTCACGATAACCACTGACGGTGAGACTTTCACGGTGATGGCCTGGACGTCAGGCTAGAAGCGGATCGGTGGTTGCTTTGCCCGAAGGCGAAACCAAGGTAGCGGCTGCGGCCTGGAGAGAGAGCAAGTGGAAGAAGCTCGCGCGCGGGCTCGCATATATCGCGCCGGCCGCCATTATCATCCTCGTCTTCCGAGTGCTTCCCATTCTCGCGGCCTTCGCCGTGAGCTTCTATTATGTCATGATGGGGAAGATAGTGGGGTTTGCCGGGCTTTCCCAGTACGGCATGCTTTTCCGCGACAGCGAGTTCTGGAACGCCCTGCTCAATACCACCTATTTCGTTATCGGCACCGTGCCCTTCAGCCTCTTCATTTCGCTCTTCATCGCCAATCTGCTTAACCAGAAGATCAAGGGCCTGGGGGGATACAGGACGCTCTACTTCCTGCCGGTCGTGACCTCCCTGGTGGCCGTCGCCATGGTCTGGAAGTGGATCTACCATCCGCGGCTGGGCCTCCTGAACTACCTGGTGGGCATAGTGGGTATGGACCCCAAGATGTGGCTCGAAGAGCCGCAGGGAGTCTTCCGGATGATGGCTTCCGGCCTGGGGATATCGCTTCCCGGATGGGCCGCAGGGCCGAGCCTGGCGCTGTTCGCCCTTATCATCACCAATCTCTGGAGGGGACTGGGCTACAACATAATCATATTCCTGGCCGGCCTTCAGAACATACCGGGTGAATACTACGAGGCGGCCAAGATCGACGGGGCCAACCGATGGCATATGTTCTGGAAGATCACCTGGCCCCTGATCTCCCCGGTGACCTTCTACGTCGTCATCATGACCACCATCGTGTCTTTCCAGGTGTTCACGCTCGTCTACCTGATGACGGGCAGCCCGCCCGGCGGCCCGCTGGGCACGACCAAGGTGCTGGTCTACTACATATTCGAGAAGGGATTCGAGTCCGGCGGTGACATGGGGTATGCGAGCTGCGTCGCCCTCGTGCTCTTCGGCATAGTGCTGGCGCTTACGCTCATTCAGCGGAGGATCCTAGAGAGAAGGGTGCACTACAGCTAGGGGGTCGGCTTCATTTGTACAGGTTGAGGAACATACCGGTTCACGTACTGCTCATCCTGGGAGCGGCGTCGATGGTGCTGCCGTTCTTCTGGATGGTGAGCACCTCGTTCAAGACCCCTCAGGAGATATTCCTATTTCCCCCGACCTGGATTCCACAGAGCCCGACCTTCGCCAACTACGTGCAGGCCTGGAGCGAAGTGCCTTTCCCCAGGTATTTTCTCAACACCATCATCATAGCCTCATGCATGGTAGCAGGCGTGATCATAACTTCCTGCCTGGCGGCCTACGCTTTCGCCAAGCTCGATTTCCCCGGCAGGGAGACGCTCTTCATCCTCATGCTCTCGATGATGATTGTGCCGCAGGCGGTGTATCTCGTGCCGTCGTTCATTATCGTATCGGCCATGGGGTGGATGGACACCTACATGGCCCTCATTGTGCCATGGCTGGCCCAGATATTCTCGATTTTCCTGCTGCGCCAGCAGTTCAGGTCCATTCCCAATGACTACTACGACGCCGCCCTGATAGACGGGTGCAGCCGCATGGGCTTCCTGTGGAGGATACTGGTTCCGCTCTCGAGGCCCACGATAATAACGATCGGCCTGTTCGCGCTCCTGGGGTCGTGGAACTCCTTCATCTGGCCGCTCATCATGACCAACACGGATACGCTACGGCCCATCCAGGTCGGGCTCTCGTATTTCGCCCAGGAGCAGGGGACCGAGCACGGGCTCATGATGGCGGCGGCGACGTTCTGCGTAGCGCCGGTCGTGGTCATATACTTCTTTGCGCAGAAGCAGGTGATTGAAAGTTATGCGAAGAGCGGTATCAAAGGCTAGCGCCGGGGCCCTGATCGCGGTCCTCATTGCGCTCGTCCTCATCGGCGGGTGCGGGAAGAGGCAGGGCGAGGAGGCCGTCATAGAGGTCACATTCTGGCACGGCATGGGCGGCCCGCTCGGCAGGGTCCTGAAGCAGCTCGTGGACGAGTTCAACGAGAGCCAGAATGAGATCTTCGTCAATTCCATCTCAATGGGCCAGTACACCGCTCTCAGCCAGAAGATCATGGCCGCCGTCGCGGCGGGCAAGCCGCCCGTGATGGCCCAGGCATATGAGAACTGGACCATAGAGCTCATACTCTCCAGGAGCATCGTACCCATACAGAATTTCGTAGACGGCCCCGACGGGCTGAGCCCCGAAGAACTCGAAGACTTCCTGCCGGTCTTCATCGAGAACAACCAGTGGGATGACGTGATCTGGTCGTTTCCTTTCAATAAGAGCGTAAGGGCTGTCTACTATAACAAGGACCTCTTCGCCGCCTCCGGGCTGGACCCCGATCATCCGCCCGAGACCTGGGAGGAGTACATTGGTTTCTCGCGCCAGATAACGCGTGACAGTGACGGCGACGGGCATCCCGATATATGGGGCACCGCCGGCCAGGTAACGGTTTGGATGTTCGGCAACCTGCTGCTGCAGGACGGGGGCACGTGGCTGGATGAGAGCAACGAGCGCGTGGCGTTCAACAGCCAGCACGGCGTGAACGCGCTGACCTTCCAGAGGGACCTTCTGGTCGGAGACGCGGGCTTCATTACCGCCGGTTTCGAGTATCAGAACGACTTTCTCGCGGGCAAGGTCGGCATGATAGAGGGTTCAACGGTGTCCGTGGCCTTCATGGAAGGCAAGTACGATTTCGAGCTGGGCATCGCCCCGCTTCCACGCGGCAAAAGGCCGGGGGGGACCATAGCGGGGACCAATGTGGTCATATTCGAGGGCGTGCCCGAGAAGCAGCAGCGCGCCGCCTGGAAGTTCATAAAGTGGTTTACCGATACGCCGCAGACGGCCAAGTGGTCGGCCGGCACGTTCTACGTCCCGGTGAGGAAGAGCGCCATGGAGACCGATCTGCTCAAGCAGAAGTTCGCCGACTATCCCGGCCTCCAGGCGGCTTACCTGCAGCTGGAGTACGCGACCTTCGAGCCCAAGATAGCGGGCTGGTACGCCGGAAGAAGGTATCTTGCGGAGCGGGCCATCGAGTCGGTCTTGAGGGGTAACGCCGACGTCCAGGGGGCGCTCGACAAGGCGGCCGGAAATGCGGACGTCGAGATCGCCAGACTGAAACGCCTTCAGAGCAAGCTCGGGCTCTAGGCTAAGGGTCGCGAGGTCGAACCCGGGTCTGGTTTTACAGATTGACCTATGCGCCGTGATGAATTAGCATAGAGTCGCTTAAGGGAGTGCCAATTGAAGTCACCAGTGTCTCTTCTTTGTCTCCTTGGTCTTTTTGCCCTGCTCGGGATTCCCGGGCAGGCACTCCACGCCACACCCCTGTGCGACGTCCAGGATTGGGTACCCGCAACGGGCTTCTCACCCCTGGACGGGCAGACGGTTACGGTCACGGGATACGTCACTGTGGGCCTGGGCGTATTCCAGCAGGTTTATACATCTATATACATAACGGGCCTCGGCGACGACGACTGCGGCGTCAACGTGTTCAGTTTCGAACCCGCAAGCGACGTCGAGCCCGGCGACACCATTACCGTGACCGGCATCGTGGAAGAATACGTCTCCGCCTCCGGTTACGGCGCTTCGACCGAGATAACCTTCGCTTCCCCTTCGGCCCTTACCATAACGGGCAAGGGCGACGGGACCCCGCCGGAGCCGGTGCTCATGGCCACGGGAGACGTGGGGCAGGAGTCCAATGAAGGCAAACTCGTAAGGGTCCATGCCAAGGTGGTGAGCGCGTTCGTGGGAAGGGACTTCCTGGTGGACGACGGCACGGGGGCAATCGAGATTTTCGACCTTCCGAGGAACTTCGAATCGGACCCCGTCTGGCAGAGCCTCGCTTACGGCGACGAGGTCGTAATAACCGGGCTGGTGAGCCAGTCCGATCCCGAGATGCCTTATCTCAGCGATTACAGCATCCTCCCCCGGAGCCCGAACGCGCCGTATGAAGATGTCAAGAAGAAGGAGTGCATCCCCGGTGGCGTCCCGGAGGCCCGGCTCAACGTTAGCCATGCCATCTTCGCCCCCGGGATCGGCGAGACCGTTACCATCAGATACGACGGACCACATGAGGGGAGAATGAGGTTGAGGGTATTCGACGCCAAGGGCAGGTTGGCCGCCACGCTGTTTGACGGCCTGTCGGTCTGCGGCGAGCAGACGATCGTCTGGGACGGGAGAAACGAGGTCTGGGAGTCACTGACCGCGGGGCTGTATCTCATAACGCTCACCTGTGAAGACCGGGAGACAGGCGCAGAGAGCATGGAAACCGTACCCATAGTCATCGGGAGGGAGCTGAGATGAGATTGCAGACCCGCATCGTCGTGCTCTCTCTGGGCCTGATGCTGTGTGCCGTCCAGGCTTCCGCCGCCACTATCGCGGAAGTCAAGGAAGTAGACCAGAACGGTATCCCGGTTATGATCGGGCAGGTCGTGACGGTCTCCGGGCTGGTGACGGTCCGGAACGGCACCTTCAGTGCCCGTGATCTCGACATCCACGTCCAGGATGAGACCGCGGGCATTTATGTCTACTTGAGGGACGGCTCGTTCCTGAAAGCGGCCCTCGGCGACAGCGTCGTCGTGACCGGGATTGTGGACCAGGATGGCCGGACGCCCAGGAGAAACGACACCCAGATCACGCTCACGAGCGCGAGCGGCCTGAAGGTTGTGGGCAAAAGCACGCCCCCGCCGCCCCTCGTGGTGACCGCAGGCGAGCTCGCCGCATTGGCAGAGCCGCCGCTAGAGGCATATGAGGGACTGCTCGTCAGGGTCGAGAATCTGAGCATAAATCCGGCGGACTGGCCGGCGGCGGGCGCCGAGAAGTTCATAACGGCGACGGACGGGACGGGGGACCTGCTCATGAGGATCGACAGGGACACGGATATACCCGGCAGCCAGGTCCCGGCGAACCCGTTCATAGCGATCGGCGTCATCATACAGGATTCGACCAACCCCTTCGGCGGGTACCGTCTCTGGCCGCGTTCACGCTACAGCGATTTTCTTGTCATGGGCAATGGGTCGGGCCTGGCCTCGGTCGACCCCCGGACCGTCGAGACGGATGAGGGCGAGTTCGCCCTGAAGGTCCGGCTGGATGGCAATGGCCTCGATACCATCACTTCATTCGAGATAGACCTCCCGCTCGCGGACGGCTGGGGCTGGGAGGCCGCCTCGGGCAACGTGTCGCTGTCCGGGCCCGGGTTGGAAGGCGCCGGATTCGAACTTACGGCCGCGGGCGTCAGCGTGAGTTCCGCGGCGATAAGGGACGGGAAGTCCTACGGTGTGGTGACATTCGATGGAGTGACGCCCCCCGGCGCGGCCGCCGCGTCGGAGGTTGAAATAAGAACCTCGGTTGACGGCGAGACTTTCGCTCCGGTAGCCCTTTACCCGGTTATCGAGGCCCTTCTGCCGCTTCCCGACGTGGTTGTGAACGAGGTCTACCCGAACGACGGGTTTAACGCGCAGAGCAGCGCCTTCATAGAGATCAAGAACCGCAGCGACTGGACGGCGAGCCTGGGCGGCTTCACTCTGAGCGACCTCAGGAACGCCACCTACTGCGACCCGGCTGCCCGCATAACGTTCGGAGCGGCCGACACGATCCCGGCCGGCGGCTATCTCGTCGTGGCTGAATCCCAGGCGGGGTTCTCCGAGCGGTTCGGCGCGGACCCCGATGTCGTGGCCGCCATAAGCCCGCTCGGGCGCGTCGGCGGTGACGGAGCGACCGCGGGCGGCGTCGGCGCCTACGAAGCCGTCGTGCTGTGGAGGGGAGCGGTCTCAGGGAGCCTGATCGATTACTGCGAGTACAAGTCGCCCCTGCTCGTCAGCCGGGACATCTGCGAGGACCTCGGCGGCGAGGACGACGCATTTCCGATCGTCCCGCCCATCGCTTACTCCCTGGCGCGGGATGAACATGCCGGCGATACGGGCGCCTCCAGCATCGACTTCGTGATGAGCTCTGAGCCCACCCCCGGCGGCGAGAACGTGACTGCGGACAACGCGCCCCCGTCGATAGAGAAGGTCGTCGCGCACTCGCGGGACGTCATTGAAGTCTACCTCAACGAACCATGCGACAGCGCCGCGCTTGCGGACCTCGCGGTCTATGAGGTCGCAGGCCAGAAGCCTCTCGCCGCCTACGTTTCTCTTTCCCTGCAGAAAGTGGCGCTGCTGTTCGAGGGTCTCACGCCCGGGGCCGCGGCGACGCTTTCCATGAGCCTCATAAGGGACATTTCCGGCAACTCCGGGCCGGGCCTGATGAACTTCACGACCTCCACCGCGCTGGCCACCCGCATGTGCGAAGTACAGGAATTCGATGAAAGAGGCTACTCGCCGCTTCTGCTCAAGGTCGTCACGGTAATAGGCTTCGTCACGGTGCCGTATGGCACTTTCCAGCCCCAGTACAACTCGATATATATCCAGGGGCTGGACGGCTGCGGTATCAACGTTTTCTCTTATGACCCGCCCAACCCCAACCCCCGCCTGGGCGACCTTGTGAAGGTGACCGGCGAGATCCAGGAGTATGTGTCCGGGACGGCGGGCGCCACCACCGAGCTCTATATGGCGTCCCCAAGCAGCGAAAGGCTGCTGTCCTCGTTCTATCCCGAACCCGCCCCGGCCGTTATGAAGACCGGCGAGATAGGGCGGGAGGCCAATGAGGGTAAGCTCGTGGGGACCGAGGGCGCCATCGTCAGCGCCAATGACTTCGGCTTCTACGTGGACGACGGCTCAGGCGGCGTGCAGGTTTACCAGAATTACACCGATATCGACTATACGCAGTTCCGCGTTGGAATGTACGTGAGAGTGAAGGGCGTCATACTGCAATACGACCGGACGCTCCCGTTCCTGGAAGATTACGAGCTCGTGCCGCGCTGGGCCGCCGACATCGTCGTAGTCGACGATGCCTACCCGGATAACGCAGCGCTCGACATCGAGCCGCGCGTCTTCTGCCCCTCATGCGGGGAGGACGGATTCACGGTCAGGTTCGCCACGCCTTCCGCGGCCCAGGTCACCCTGCGCATCTTCGACGGCAAGGGGCGGCTTGTTACGACGCTTTTCAGCGGTATGAGCGTCGGCGCCGGCGAGAAGGTATGGGACGGGCGTCAGCCGGGCGGGGAGCCCGTTCCGCCCGGACTCTACGTGTGCTTCCTCGACTCGGTCGAGGGCGTGACAGGGAGAAAGACGACTGACAGCGCCCCCATTGTGGTGGGTGTTGAGCTAAAGTAGGAGGCAAGTAAGGTGAGAGGCCTGAAGTTTCTTATGTGCCCGTTATTGCTCTTCATGATGCTGGCCGGTGCGTCGGCTCATGTGTTTGACTCGATTGACCTCAGCAGCAGGGCCCGGGGCATGGGCGGGGCCTGGGCGGCGAGCGGCGACGACGCCACGGTCGTGGCCTACAATCCGGCGCTTCTTATGGAAGTCGAACGCATGAGCATCGCGGCCACCTATCTCAGGCCCAACCAGCAGAGTTTCGAATCTCTCGCTTACGCGGCATTCAGCTTCCCGTCATGGCGCAAGCAGAAAATGGCCGTTGCCGTTCGCAGTTTCGGCGTCGATTACCAGGGCGCGGACCTCGAGAACGAGACTACTCTCACCTTCAGCCACGCCTTCCCCGTTCTCAGGGACATTCACTCGCAGCTGTATATCGGTTATTGCCTCAACGCCTATATGCTCGAGTTCGGCGCCACGCAGACCATGGACCTGGGCAGCGAGACATCGTTCGGTCTCGATTTGGGTGTCCTGGGCGTGCTGCGGGAGCGGACGAGACTCGGCCTGTTCATGAGGAATGTGAATGAGCCTTCGGTCGGCAAGTACCGGAGCGAACCGATCCCGCAATGGATCACGGCCGCTGTTTCCTACCGGCCTTATTACGGTGTTGTGACGGAACTCGACGTGAGGACGATGCGCGGGGAGAACATCGAGGTGCTCGTCGGCCTGCAGTTCGCCGTGGCGGAGATGCTCGATGTGAGGGCCGGCTTCCAGACCGAGCCCAGCACCCTGTCCGGGGGCTTCACGCTCAAGATAAGATCGTTCGAGGTCGACTACGCGTACTCGAGCCATACCGCGCTTCCGGGCACGCATCACGTGGCCCTGAGAGGATTCCTGGGAGGTAAGTAGTTTGCTGAAGGTAAGGGTTCTTATTCTGCTCGCTGTCCTGGGGGCTGCCCTGTCCGCGTCCGCTGCGGACTTCCCGATTGACCTCAACAGGGCCGGCCTGGACCAGATCAAGGAGCTTCCCGTTTCGGAGGAAATCGCCCTTGCCATCTATGAGCACAGGGAGTACAGGGCTTTCTTCAAGAGCGTCTATGACCTCATGAAGGTGCCGGGTATCGACGCCGTGACTCTGGAGAAACTGAAGCCCCTGGTGAGAATCGAGCCCGTCGAGGCGGACGAAATCGCCCAGCGTATGGACCTCGCCCAGAGGACGGTGAGAAGCTGGGGCTCTTCCGAGAGCACCAACGAGGGCCTCATCGACATGTGGATCGACATCGCCAAGGACCCGCCCAATATCAATACCGCCGACATCTACGACCTGATGAACATGCAGAATGTCTCGCCCGTGGACGCGGTGGCCATCGTCAATCACAGGGAGGCCATCGGCTCCTACCGGAGCAGCCGCGATCTCAGATACACGCCGGGCCTGTCGGGCTGGGGCTATTACAACCTGAGGTCGCTTATAAGGTACGAGGACACGTCCAGGGGCGGGGACCTTCACGGCACCTACCAGCTCAGGGTGAAGTCCTTCGGCTATTACAGCGACACCGAGGAGCTGCTCAAACAGGACGTCCTGTCGGCCCCGAACGTCTACGATTCCTGGTGGGACAGGCTGTCGCTGGACGAGGTGCGGCCGTCGGTGGCCCACAAGATCTACCTGAAGTACTTCCTCAACGAGGAGACGGCGGCCCGCACGGGGCTCCACATCTGGAAGAGATGGGGTGAGACCGAGTACGACAACCACCTCAAGGGGTTCGTTGCCTTCGAGGACTTCGGCGTGGGCGACTTCAGGGTGGACAAGCTCGTTTTCGGGACCTTCCTCGCCGGATGGGGCCAGGGCCTGGTGATGGAAAACTCCGATCACTACAAATCGCGTAAGTCGGGCTATTCCTATGACAAGCGCTACTACGGGGTGCTCGGTGACCTCTCCAGCACGGACACCTACAAGCACAAGGGCGTGGGGCTCCAGTTCACCTGGAACCGGCTTAAGGGCATCGGTTTCTTCTCCAATGACTGGAAGGACGCCGTGATCAACAAGGACGGTTCCGTATTCGCTCCCGTCATATTGACCCCCGGCGTCGACAATGACGTCCTCTATGATTACAATCTTCTCCCGATAGAAAACGTGCAGCCCGGGATCGCTCGCGACATCCTCCATGAGAAGACCTATGGCGGCGACCTGAGGTTCGTATACGCGCCCGGAAGCCACATAGGCGTGTCCGGCTACGAGAGCAGGTACAACCGCAATTTCGATCCCATGATGGGCGAGACGTTGATTGCCAGGGAAGACAAGATCACGGCGGTCGATAACGAGATCTTCTCCATGTACAAGAGCCCGGGCAAGTACCGCCGCGTCCACGGTATCGAGTGGCAGCACGTTTACAAGAACTTCTGCGCGCAGATGGAGTATGCGGAGATGCAGATCAACGGCAGCGTGCTGAAGCTGGGCGACGACCCCAAGGCCTTCGTCGCCTCCCTGTGGACGCAGTATAACAACCTGCAATTCCTGGCGCTGTTCCGGAACCATGACCTCGGCTTCGACAATCCCTATTCCAGGGGCTTCTCCAACTACGAGAAGTTCCGCGGCACGATTCTGGAGGACTACTGGTACCTCAACGACCCGCTCTACGGCATGCTCGCCGTCAACTCCGTGGCGCCGCAGGCGGAACGCGGTTTCTACTTCAACACCCGCTACAGGCTCACCACCAGTATCATCCCGAGTGTCGAGTACGACCGCTGGACGCGCCTGGCCGACGGTGCGAGCTACTCGAGGTTCATCGGCAAGCTCGAGTGGAGGTTCCTGCATCCGCTCAGGCTCAAGATCAGGCAGCAGTGGCAGGGCCGGCACAGGGACAATTCCCTTACGCCCCTGAGCTATCGCCTCGAAGAGACGCGCATAGAACTCGAGATGAGGCTCTCCGATTATGACCTCGTCGAGTTCATGTACATAAGGGGCGGCACGGAATGGCCTCCGAGACCGAGACTGGTCGGCAACGTCGAGCCGGACGGCGGCCACCCGGTCGAGGGACAGGCCTTCCTTGCGAACAATTCCATCCTCATGCGGTTCATGCACAACTTCAATGACAGGTTCAACATGAGCGTGGGGGCCATCGCATATGACGGCTTCGTCTGGTATTTCGAGGAGAGCGAGTTCATGCCGATAGACGGCCGGAACTCACTCAAGTTCTGGGTCAACTTCCAGGAAAGGATCTCGGACAGGCTCTGGCTCGAGATAAAGGCGGCCTGGGACAGGGGCGAGCCCATTACGAACGTGGACATAAGGCAGTACAACCAGCCATACGGCGATCAGATCGACTACGACTTCCTCGTCAGGAAGCACGACTATTTCAGAATACAGCTGGACTACATCTGGTAGCAGGGGGTTAGCGTGATGAGCCGAGGCGTACCTTTTGGTATTCTCCTCGCGCTGGTGATTGCGACTGGTGCAGGAGGGTACTCGTTTCTTGACCTTGGGCTGGGCGGGCCGGTCTACACCGGGTCCGCCAGGGGCTCGAGTATGGGTGAGGTGGGGTGGCTTACGGAGGAGAACTCGCTTTCGACTTTCCTGAATCCGGCGACGCTCGGCATCCTCGACAGCCCGGATGTGACTCTCGCGTACCAGTATAACTTCCTGCATGAGACCAGGGCCTTCCCGGCATACGACAGTTTCGACGCGCTTCTCGGCTACAACGTTTATGCCAGCAACAAGAACTTCTACCAGAACGTCGCTCTCGGCTTCGCCACGGGCGTGCTTCCCCGGGCCCGGGGGCTGAGTTTTGGCATCGCCTACTCCCCCGTGTACGACCTCAACTACGACTACGAGGAAGAGGTGAGGGACAGGAGTACGTCGTCCCAGCCGGCAGACAAGGTGATCGCAAACGCTTACCAGTTATCAGACGGCTCACTCAAGGCAGTCAGCTTCGGTGTGGCAAGGGCCCTGGCCAGAGAAGCCAGCCTGGGAGCAAGCCTCGACTATGTCTTCGGTTCCTACGATATCGTCACCCGGATCGCCTGGGCCGACGGGCGGCCGGAAACCAGGGACGCCTTCTCCGCATCTAATCTAAGTGGGGTGAGGTTCAGACTGGGTGGGAGGATAAAGGTGGGTAACAGGCTGGAGATGGGCTTCGAAGGGACGACGAGGTGCGTGATGGAGGGTGACTTCAGCGCCGAGACGGAAGGCGCTGCGCTGTCTATTGACGGCGTCGAGACCGTCTACCCGAGTTCTTTCGGCGTGGGGGTGAGGTTCCGGCCCAGAAACGAGCTCACCGGCCTGCTCGAGGTAGGGATGAAGTACACCGCGTGGAGCGAATACTCCAACGACTTCTACGGCGACGTCGGCCTGGAAGACATATTCACGTGGCATGTGGGCGTCGAGCACGTCTTTTACAACGGGACTCCCCTGAGGCTGGGTTTCCTTTACGGCCCCTCGCCCAGCGACAAGGACATAGCGAAAGCGGCCTTTACGTTCGGAACGGGATACGCTGCCTACGGATGGACCGTAGACTTCTCGGGGCAGATCGGATGGGCCAAGTACCGCGATCCGGACATATTCGATAATGAAATATTCGGCGTGCCTTCCGATGAGCCCGGAGTGAGGTGGCGGGACGAGGTCAACGAGACCACCTTCGGCGGGAGGCTGAGCTTTGCCAGGAGACTCTAATAGGCTATGACGGGGGTGGGTGACATGGGACGGATGACACTACTGATTTGCATTACGCTTGCGGTTTGCCTTTTTTCCGCGCCGGTACTGGGCCGGGAGCCCGTACACATAGTGATAATGCACACGAATGACATCCATGGCGGCATCGACCGCCGCGGAGCGACCTTCATGGATGAGGAGTTTCCACCGGCGCTGGGCGGCGGCCCCTCTCTCGTGACGCTCGTCAAGCAAATCAGGGCCGATGCCGAGGCGGAGGGGAAGGGCTTCCTGCTCGTAGATACCGGCGATTACTGGCAGGGCACTCCGGTGGGCAACTACCGGCAGGGCCAGATAGTGGCCGAGTTCCTGAACAGGGCGGGCTATGACGCGCGAGTCCCCGGCAATCACGAGTTCGACGCCGGCTGGGAAGAGGCTTTCGAGCAGATGAAAAGCGCCGACATGCCCGTTCTGGCCGCCAACCTGGTGGAGCGTGACACCGGGGAAATGCCATTCTTCGTAAAACCTTACATCATAAGGGAGATAAAGGGAATCAAGATAGGCATCATAGGCCTGATAACCGAAGAGACCGATTTCTACTCCAAGCCCGAGCATGTGGCCAATGTCGAGTTTCTGCCCGTCAAGGAAGTCACCCAGAAGTATATCGCGGAGATCAGGGACAAGGTGGACCTCATATTCGTGGTCGGCCACCTCGGGATCCCGTATGACGTCGATGCGGCTTATGCCGAGATGGTCGAGACGGGAACCGAAATGAAGATCCGCTACGGGATGAACGGCATGGAGCTGGTTCATAGCGTTCCGGGTATAGACGTTTTCATCGGCGGGCACATACACGTGGGCTTCGAGGGCGGGTGGGAAGACCCCGTCACGCACACGATCTGCCTCCAGACCTACGGGCGGGGATCGGGTGTCGGGATATACGAGATTCTGGTGGACCCCGACACCAAGACCCTGGTCGGCTACGAGCTCCCCGAAGGGACGGGTCAGTCGATCGTGACCCTCTTCGAGGAGGAGTACTGGCCGGACCCTGAGACTGAGGAGTTCCTCGCCGAGTGGATCGACAGCGCGGAAGTGGGGATGGACGAACCCGTGGGGAGGGCGCTCAACGACATATCCAGGGTGGGAGTGGGCGAATCGCCGCTGGGCAACATGGTAACCGACGCCATGCGCGAGGCCGTTGACGCCGACGTCGCCTTCACGAACCTGGGCGGCATAAGGTCCAATATCCCGATGGGCGTGATAACCCCGCGGGACATCTTCTACGCGGTACCGTTTGAGAACCACATCGTATATTTCGAGATGACCGGGTCCTTCCTCAAGCATGTTCTCGAGTGGCGCATCAAGGGCATGAGACAGGGCGCCTATATCTCGGGGACCAAGATAACCTACAGCAGGGAGCGGCCCGATTTTGACAGGATTACGTATCTGACGGTGGGCGGCGAGCCCTGGGATCCCGACAGGATATACCGGGTGGCGACGACCGACTTCATAGCGGCCGGCAATATCGGCCTGCAGATCCTCCTGGATATTGACGGGCAGTATGTCACTCACACTGACGTGGCCATCAAGGACGCCATAATCGAATACGTGAGGAAGCACTCGCCCGTCGACCCCAAGGTCGAGGGGAGGTTCAAGAGGGACGACGCGGCCGCCATGTCTCCGGAGCTGGCAGCCGCGCTGCCCCGGTTGAAGCCCCTTGAGGACCTCAGCCACTAGCCCGGACGACTTTGCTGCTCGGCCTGGACGGCCGTGAATCGTCCGCCCGGCCCAGCTAAGGCCTGCCCGGCCCGGACTGCCCTGCAACTCGGCCTGGCGCCCGCACCACCGCCGGCGGGCGTGTTTCCCCGCCGCGGCCCCGCAACTGAGTTTTTTATTGAAATACCTCCTCATTTGTGATAAAATTGCATTTGCGTGGGGGGGTGTGAGTACCGGTCCTGTGAAGTGTTGATTCGGAAGTAGTTACGTGCAGACCGGGTGAACAGGGTCAGTCAATTTCATGTTGCGGAAGATTGGTTTTGAACTAGCTAAGGAGGTGATGAGGGGCAGACTTCCTGAAGTTCAGTAGTTTTTGGGTTTGCGCAGTGTACCAGGAGGAGAGGAGAGTTACGATGAGGAAAGTGCTAGTGATAGCCATACTCGCATTGGCCGTTTCGACGGCTTATGCCGACGACACAATCTACGATATCCAGAACGGTACGATTCCCTCAGGTACCCATGTCAATGTGGAGATCGTGGTTGTGACTGCGGCGCCCTACGAGTATACATCGAGCGGCGCCTACTGCTTTGTTGAAGAGCCCGGCCGGGGAGCTTACAGCGGCGTCGAGGTTTACTGGGGAACCGATCAGGCCGGGATTTACGGCGGTCTCGTGAGAGGCGACGTGGTCAATGTATACGGCGTGGCGGCTGAGTACTACGACATGACCGAAATCGACATCAGCGCGCCCGGTGACACGCTGACCGTATGCGGAACCTGCACTCCGCTGGAGCCCGAGGTAGTGCCTCTTGACCAGATGATGGGTGAAGAGTGGGAAGCCGTTCTCGTAAAGACCAATTGCTGCGTGTGCATTCAGGCGGCGAACTCCTACGGCGAGTGGTACATCGAAGACGCCTACGGCGTTGGCAAGTGCGACGACAAGAGCCTCGTTCTGACCTACGTTGCCGCCTATGGCGATTGGAGAATCATCAGCGGTATCGTCTGGTATGCCTACGGAGAGTTCAACCTGTCGCCTAGGGACGACGCCGACATCTTTGATCCAGGCGGTCCCACGGCTACTGAAGCGACCACCTGGGGTGGAATCAAGGCGCTTTACAGGTAGCTGGATATCCTCAGCAACACAGGGCCTCGCCCTCAGCGGGTGAGGCCCTTTTTGTATTTTCTTCTCCGGGGTTACCGCGTTTCTGCCTGAACGCGTTCGCCTGCCGCCCTGATGACCGAAATTTGCCGCTTCTGGGGCTGTTTCATACGCGATTCCGCCATCCCTGAAGTCCCGAAATATATTGAATTCACTGGGCTTGTGTGCTATACTTGAATTGTAGGAGAGTGTTCAATTGACCTGGGGGAGTATTATCCCCGCAAGAGGAGGTTGTGTTATGTACTGCCGTAGTATCATCGGGTTAGGTCTTTCACTTGCTGTGCTTCTTACCGCATCACTGGCAATCGCCGCCAGCCCGGGCGATGTGGTCATCAACGAGCTCTACGTGAACACTTCGGATTACTTCGACGGGTCGGAGTATATAGAGCTCTATAACACGACGGCCGACTCCATCGACCTTTCGGGATGGATGATGACGGGCATTGAGTATGACGATACGGCCTGCGGTGAGCACTTCCATGAGTTCCCATCGGGAACCGGGATCCCCGCATACGGGTACCTGCTTATAGTCAGGGACGTCATCAACAACGACAATAACGGTTTCGAGGACAGGTTCGGCTTCCTGCCGGATCTCGAGATGTACGATTCCGGTCAGACCAGCTACGAAGTCGATGACCCCAGGGTTCCCAACACGATCTGCCTCAATCCCGACTCCTATGACGACCAGATCAGGCTCTATCCGGGAACGAGCGACTACGGCTCATTCTGCGGAACGGGAAGGTACGAGCCGCTCTGGCTCTATGAGGATGCGACAAGGGCCAACCTCATAGACGCAGTTGAGTACCGGAGCGCCGCCTGCCTCGTGGACAATTGCCCCATAAACGGAACCAACGATGCGTTTCCCTCATATCCCGACGAGAACTACAGCCTCGGAAGAGACGAGAACGGCACGGACACCAATAACTCGAGCGTGGACCTCGCGGTACAGGTCCCCACGCCCGGTGCCGAGAACATCAACAACATACCTCCGGATATGTGGAGCTTGAAATACAGCCCGTGTGTACCGACCACGTCCGACCAGGTGACCGTTTCATGCTATATAGCCGACGACCAGGGAATCGCCTGGGCCAGGTGCTATTATGCTGTTGCCACCGATCCGCCGGACTTCACCTACGGCGCGTGGGACAGCGTGACCATGACCGATCTCGACGGGGACAGCCTGTTTACGGGCACTCTCCCGGCGCAGGCCGTGGATCCGAGTTACCTCAAGTTCTACGTGAGGGCTTCGGACAATCTCGCCATGATAGGCAAATACCCCGACTCCGCGCCGGACGAGCCCTACAACTACTCGGTGGGCATGACGCTGATATCCGATATCCAGTACGTCGGTCTGGGCGCGGACGCTTCCGACTACGTCGACCAGGCTGTGAATGTCACCGGCGTGGTCACTGCCGAGCCCGGTGTCTATAACAACTATACATTCGTGATTCAAGACGGCACGGGCCAGTGGTCCGGCATCCATATCTATGATTATTCCGGCTCAGCCTCTGTTTCGCGCGGCGACCTCGTTACAGTGTCGGGCTGGGTTTCAGAGTTCTTCACGATTTCCGGGCCTGACACCTCGAGGAGAACCGAATTGAACCTCTTCGAGGGCTGTCTGACCAATCACGGGCCGGATACGGTTCCTTCCGCCTCCCTGGTCTCGACCACAACGCTTTCCTCCACCTCGCTTCTTGCGGAGCGTTACGAGGGCGTGCTGGTCAGGACGGAGGACGTCACGGTTACAAACGACAGCCTGGGTTATGGCGAATGGGAGATCAACGACGGGTCCGGTCCTTGCCGGGTCGATGACTACGCCTATTATGTCTATGACCCCTCGAACGGAGACGTTCTGGATGCCGTCCAGGGCATCTTCGATCAAGCTTACGGAGACTCCAAGATCGAGCCAAGAGGTGATGAGGACATCCAGGGGCCGCCCGCAATCAGCGATGTCCGTTATACGCCGCACGCCCCGACGGCATCGGACCAGATAACCATGTCGGCCACTGTGACATGCACCAGCCCCCTGACTTCGGTCAAGACCTACTTCAGCACTAATGACGGGGCCTCATGGGACAGCACGTCGATGAGCACTTCCGACAGCGTATACACGGGGACGATCGGCCCGCTGCCGGATGACTCGAGCGTCGAGTACTACGTGATGGCCTGGGCCAACACGGGGGCATCGTCCAGGCGGCCTTCGGCGGGAAGCTACTCCTTCTATGTCGGCAGAGTGAGCATTCACGCAATCCAGACGCCGGCCGGCGGGGATTCTTCGGCTTATGCCGGGAAGCCCGTTAACACGTCGGGCATAGTTACGGCGGCAACCGGTACCTTCAGCGATTACTTCTTCTTCATTGAGGAGGAATACGGCGCCGGTTCGGCTGAATACAGAGGCGTCAAGGTCTACGCCGGACTCTCCGCACCCGCCGTTCAGCGGGGTGACAGCGTTACGGTGTCGGGCGACGTGTGGGAGTACTTCGGCGAGACGGAGATTTCACTGCCGTTCGCCGAAGCCATGACCATTCATTCCAGCGGGCACGAGCATCCGCCGGCGTACGATGTGGCTGCCGGCTCAGTGAACACCTCCGAGCAGTGGGAAGGCGTGCTCGTCAAGGTGGACAACGCCGTCGTGAGCCTCGCTGACAACGGCTACGGGGAGTGGACGATATACAGCGGCGGTGCGCCCAGCGACACATGCATCGTCGGCGATATCGTGGCGTATACCTATGACCCGCAGCTCGGCGATGCCGTGGTCGTCACGGGCATTTCGATGTACGCATACGAGGAGTACACGCTGCAGCCCAGAGACGATAACGACATATGCCATCCGGGGATGGCGGGCGTCGACGATACGCGTATTCCCGTGAGACTGGCGATGTCCGTATTCCCCAACCCCGTCATGACGGCCGGGGAGATAAGGCTCGCGATACCCAATAATGACAGGGTTTCGGTCAAGATATATGATGTAAACGGCAAGTACGTTGAGACCCTCCTGGACAGGCAGGTCCAGGCCGGGGAGCACCAGGTCACGTGGGAAGGGCGCAATCAGGACGGAAGGCGCGTAACCCCGGGGATTTACTTCGTGAGAGTCGAGACGAGCAGAGGATCTATCACGAAGAAGATGGTGCTCTCGAGGTAGAGAACGGCCTGGGAGGGTGCGGGCAGTAGAAGTCAGTCCGAAGGGAGTGGCTCAAGTCGCTTTATCGTAAGGCCTGGCTAGAGCAGGGAATGAGGCTCCGCTTCCGG
>CAZSBE010000027.1:0-31533 GCA_964604955.1 uncultured bacterium | reverse complement strand
CCATAAGCGGCGTATCGGACTCCCCGTTCCGCCGCGTCTGCAGGAGATTCGGCGCCGACGCCGTCTACAGCGAGATGATAAGCTCAGAGGGGCTCACCCGGAAGAACGCCAGGACCGCCGATCTCGCGGGGTTTACCGAAGAGGAACGGCCCATCGGCATACAGCTCTTCGGCAAGCGCCCGGTGCGCATGGCGGAGGCCGCCCGGGTGGTCGAGGAAGTCGGGCCCGAACTCATAGACATCAACCTGTGTTGCCCGGCCAGGCGCATCGTCTCGAAGGGCGGAGGGGCGGCGCTTCATAAGGACGAGGCACTCTCGGCCGAGATCATCCGAGCCGTTGTCGGCGCGACGAGCCTTCCGGTTACGGTGAAGATCCGGACAGGCTGGGACGAGGACAGCATAAACGCCGTGGAAATGGCCCGCATCGCCGAAGGCGAGGGCGCGGCGGCAGTTTGCGTCCACGGCCGGACGGCGAAGCAGGGCTTCCGCGGCTGGAGCGACTGGGACCTCGTGGCGGCGGTGAAGCAGGCTGCCGGCATACCCGTCATTCTGACGGGGGACATCATGACTCCGGAGGATGTCGGCATAGGCTTCGAGGCCACCGGCTGCGACGCAGTGATGGTGGCGAGGGGCAGCTTCGGGCGGCCCTGGATTTTCAGGCAGGCACGCGAGTACATGGAGACCGGGTCGTATACCGAGTTTCCGCTTGATAAGGTGGCGGAGGTTGCGCTCGGGCATCTCGACCTCATGACGGATGTTTTCGGGGAGAAGATGGGCGTACTGAGGTTCAGGAAGCACCTTTTATGGTATACAAAAGGCCTGTACGGTGTGGTAGCATTGAGGCGGCAAATGTCGCATCTGAGCATGAAGGCTGAAGTCGCCGCGCTACTCGACCGCGCAATTTCCGACACCGTGAAGAGGAGGCAGGCTCTTGGAGAGGAAGGACCTTGAGAAACTCCTCAAGGGAGTGAAGAGCGGGAAGGTATCCATCCCGGAAGTCCTCGACCGCCTCGGTTCATCATACGAATCGCTGGGTTTTGCGACGCTCGACGTGGGCCGGGAGACCCGGACGGGCGTGTCCGAGGTCATATTCGGCGAGGGGAAAACCGCTGCCCAGATCGTCTCAATAGCGGAGGCCCTCTACAAGCGGAAAAAGAGGTTCCTTGCGACGAGGGTGCCGGCCGGGGTTTATGAGCTCGTCAAGCAGGCCGTGCCCGCGGCGAAGTACAACGAGGCCGCGAGGACCATCGTGGCCGGGTCGCACCGGAAGCGCGGGAGGGGGAAAATCGCGGTCGTGAGCGCGGGTACGAGCGACATACCGGTGGCTGAGGAGGCGGCGGTTACAGCGGAGTTCCTGGGTAACAGGGTGCAGAGGATATACGATGTAGGCGTGGCGGGCCTTCACAGGCTCTTCGGTCATCTGCCCGGTCTCAAAGGGGCGTCGGTGATAGTAGTCGCGGCAGGCATGGAGGGCGCGCTGGCGAGCGTGGTCTCCGGACTGGTAAACGCTCCCGTCATCGGCGTACCTACGAGCGTGGGTTACGGGGCCAGCTTCAAGGGCATCGCCTCGCTGCTCACCATGCTCAACACGTGCTCGCCGGGTGTTACGGTCGTAAACATCGACAATGGCTTCGGGGCCGCGGTCTCGGCGAGCCTCATAAACGCGAAGAGGTCGAAGGCGTGAGAATAGGCTACTTTGACTGCTACGCGGGCGCTGCCGGGGACATGATACTGGGCGCGCTCTTTCACGCGGGCCTGGATGAATCCGCGTTCATGGCCGAGGCGGCCAAGCTGGGCATCAAGGGCCTCAAAATAGACGTCAAGGCCACGAGCCGCAAGTCGATAGGCGCGAGGTCCTTCAGTTTCACCCACGCCTCCGACGCGAGCGCGGGCGCGTACAAGGACATCGTGAAGCTCATAGAGGGCGGCTCGCTCAGCCCGGGCGTCAGAGAGCGCTCGCTCGCGGCTTTCGACCTCCTCGCCGAGGCCGAGTCGGGGATTCACTGCGTTTCCAAGCAAGACGTGCATTTCCACGAGCTAGGTTCGGTCGATACGGTTGTCGACATAGTCGGGAGCTTCATCGGCCTCGAGCTCCTGGGCATAGAGGAAGTGGTATGTTCGCCCGTTTCCCTCGGGACGGGATCGGTCGAATGCGCGCACGGCCGGCTGCCGGTGCCGGCGCCGGCGACGCTCAAGATCCTGGAGGGCCTGCCCGTCAGGGGCACGGGAGTCGAGAGGGAGCTCACGACGCCCACGGGCGCGGTGATCCTGAGGACGTGCGCCGCGCGCTTCGGGCCCATGCCGGAGATGAAAGTGGAGGCCATCGGCTACGGAGCCGGGACAGGCGAGCTCGACGAGATGGCCAATGTCATCCGTTTCGTCGTCGGCGAGTCGGCGGAGTTCGAAAGGGATGCGATGGTCCATCTCGAGACCAATATCGATGACATGAATCCGCAGCTATTCGCGCATGTTTACGCGGAGCTCTTCGCAGCCGGCGCCCTGGATGTCTGGCTCACGAACGCGGTCATGAAGAAGGGCAGGCCGGGCTTCGTTCTCAGCGCGCTCTGCCCGCGGGAGACCGTGAGCACTGTCGCCGACTGCATTTTCGCCGAGACCACCACGGCGGGCCTCCGCATGCACGAAGTCGGGAGGCTCAAGCTCGATCGCAGGTTCATAGAGGTGGAAACGAAATACGGGAAGGTGAAGGTCAAGGTGTTCGCGCTGCCATCGGGCGAGAAGCGCGTCCCCGAGTATGAGGACTGCCTGCACCTTGCCGAGGCGCTGGGTGTCCCTCTGCGGGAAGTGATAGAGGAAACCAAGAATGCTATGGGAAAGAGCGAAGGATCCTCTTCCTAAAATAGCCCTTGCCGCGCTCGTGCTGGTTCTCGTCCTTACCCTGTCCTGCGGTAAGAAAAAGTACCAGGTCGTTGTGGGCAAGGAGGGTTACACGCACATGGTCTCCAGGGGCGAGACGCTGGAGGAGATAGCGGGCGAGTACTACGGCGACGTGTCGCTTGCCAAGGCGCTCGGCGAATACAACGGAGTCGACCCCTTTGTCGGGCTTCAGCCCGGAACTACCATAATAGTCCCCTACGATACGGGCGAGCTCAAGAAAATAGCGCGCACGCATGAGGCCCACATTCTCTATAACAAGGGTACGGTTCTGGCGCAGACCGGCCAGTATGAGGACGCCCGGCCCTATCTCGAAAGAGCGGTCGACGCGGACCCTTCCAACCTGGACGCCTGGTACAACCTCGCCGTCACCTACACCAGCCTCGGCAAGGTCGAGCAGGCCGTCGGCATATTGGAGAAGCTCCTCGAGAGCTACCCCTCGGAGGCGACCTTCCATTACAGCTACGGAATCGCACTCAAAGAGAGGGGCGAAAAGAAGGGCGCCCTCGAGGAGTTCAGGCTGGCCCGGGACCTCAACCCCTACTACGCCGAGGCCCAGTACGCCGTCGCTCTCACCACCGAGCAGCTCGGCAAGAAGGCAGACGCCGCTCGCGAGTGGGAGAGGTATCTCGAGCTCGACGACGATTCCACCTGGGCGGAGGAAGCCAGGGTGCGCCTCGATAGCCTCACCGCGGAGTGATCCCGATGATACAGGTGAGCCGGCTCGGATATGCTTACGCCGACGGCCGCGAGGTTCTGCGCGGGGTGAGTTTCGATATCGAGAAGGGCGCCAGGCTGGGCCTGCTCGGAGAGAACGGGAGCGGGAAGACCACCCTTGCGAGACTCCTCTGCGGCCTCGAGAAGCCGGGTGGAGGAACAGTAACGGTCGATGGGCTCTCGACGGCCGACGATGAGACCATTTATGAGATACGGCGCAGGGTCGGACTCGTCTTCCAGGACCCCGAGCAGCAGATAATCGAAACCACAGTCGAGCGGGAAATCGGTTTCGGGCCCCGCAACCTGGGCCTCGAGACCGGGGAGGTCGCCGAGAGGGTTGAGAACGCTCTCGGCCTCTTCGGTATCGCGCATCTTGCGAAGCGCCCATGCCACCTTCTCTCTGCCGGCGAGAAACAGCTTGTCGGCATTGCCTCGGTCTTCACGATGAAGCCGGATTATATAGTGCTCGATGAGCCGACTGCACTCCTGGACCCTGCCGCCAGGCGAAGGCTGCTCGGCGCGCTGGACGCGCTCCTGGCCGAGACGGGCGCCGGCGCCCTCTTCATTTCCATGAGGCTCGAGGACGCGTGGCTCTCGGACGAGGTCATGGTCCTCAAGGACGGCCGAATAGACTTCCGGGGCGTAAGGGATGATCTCCTGGCGTATATGCGGGGGGCGGGTTTGCCGCTCCACGGGCTGGGCCTGGTGGCGGCGGAGGCACAAGCGAGAATCGGGGGCCTGACGCGCTTCTCGGAGCGCTGCCCGGAGCTCGCGCCCCGGTGCATTATCGAGGCGATTGGCGGGCGGGGTGGGGTTGCGGGATGACATGGAAGACGGGTGACGCATGGCCATAGAAATCCACAGCCTGACTTATTCGTATTTCGACGAGCCCGTGCTCGCCGGTGTCGACATGGTGCTCGATGAGGGTAAGGTCCACATACTCCTCGGTCCCAACGGGTCGGGCAAGACGACGCTGGGCCTCGCGATTGCCGGGGTCATAACGCCCGGCGCGGGGAGCGTCCGCGTGAATGGCGAGGACCCTGCATGCGGGAGATTCGACCGTTCGCGAGTTCAGCTCGCGTTTCAGTTTCCGGAGGAGCAGATGTTCGAAGTCACCGTCGAGGCCGAGATCGCATTCGGGCTCAAGAACTTTGGCGCCGGCGAGGCCGAGATGAAAGAGCGTACCGAGTGGGCCATGGGATGCGTGGGGCTTCCCCCGGGCCTGCTGTGCCGTGCGCCGGACGAGCTCAGCTACGGCGAGATGCGGAAAGTCGCGCTGGCCTCCGTGATCGCCCTGCGGCCGGACTACCTCATCCTCGATGAGCCGCTCGCCGGCCTCGACTGGAGGAGCAGGAGAAGCATAATCGAATCTCTGGAGACGCTGAAGGCTGAAGGCGTGACCACCATCGTGCTGACACATGAGCCTGACCTTCCGGCCCAGATAGGGGATACCGTGTCGTTGCTCGTGGGCGGGCGCCTGGAGTCGGGCCCCACTCCCACGGCCGAGTTCTTCTATGCGGCGGCCGGGGCCGCTGATGGAGCCGACTTGGAACACCTCCCCGATATCATTCGCGTGTTACGCGGGCTCGCCCGCCCGGCGCTGCCGGTCCACGGCCTTCCCATCCGCGAACCCGAAATAATCGAAGCCATATTCAGAGGGGTCAGGTCTTGAAATGCACAATTGGACCTCGGCAGTCTCCCAGGCGGCCGCTCGACGTTCCCCCGGTGGCTTCTTTACTACACGAAGCCTCGGTGGAACGGCTTCGCGCCCGCTAGCGGGAGCCGGGACCATTGTGCATTTCAAGACCTGACCCCGTCGATTTTGAGCTTGCACCTGGTGGGGGGAGGGGCTATACTCCCGAGAGTTCTCCTTTAAGCTAGTACCGTGAGACTAGTAAGGAGGTTTTGCGATGAAGAGAAAAACCTGACGCGACCAGCTCTCCCCGGGCTGGTGTTTTTTTATCTACCTTAGCGACTACTTCGCTGGAAAGGAGCGCCTATGACGAGGAAGGAGAAGGCCCGGATCATGGATGTGGATGACATGACCCGGGCGACGAAGCGGATCGCCCACGAAATCGTCGAAGCGAACAAAGGCGTCGATGACCTTGTCCTAGTCGGAATCAGGCGGCGCGGCGTGCCCATGGCCCACAGGATCGCCGAAGCGATAAGCGAGTTCGAGGGCAGGGAGGTGCCCGTCGGCACCCTCGATATCACGCTCTACAGGGACGACCTGCAGCTGGTGGCAAAGCAGCCGGTCCTGAGGAAGACCGAGCTACCCTTCGGCGTCGAGGACAAGGTCGTCGTGCTTGTAGACGACGTGCTCTACACCGGAAGGACCATCAGGGCGGCGATGGACGAGATAATGGACTTCGGCCGCCCCAAGGCGATCAGGCTGGCAGTGATGATCGACAGGGGACACAGGGAACTCCCGATAAGAGCTGACTATGTGGGCAAGAACGTGCCTACCTCGGGCAGAGAGATAATCTCGGTGAAACTCAGTGAGCAAGACGGGGAGGACGGCGTGACCGTCGAGGAGTTGAGGCCATGAAACTCGAAAGAGGCAATCTGCTCGGGCTGGAGGAGCTCACAGGAGAGGAGATAAGGACCATCCTCGATACCGCGGAGTCTTTCGTGGAGATCTCCGAGCGGCCGCTCAAGAAAGTCCCCGTGCTGAGGGGGCTCACCATCGTCAATCTCTTCTTCGAACCCTCGACGAGGACACGTATCTCGTTCGAGATAGCGGAAAAGAGGCTGAGCGCCGACACCGTCAACTTCTCCGCCAAGACCTCCAGCGCGGTCAAAGGTGAGACCCTGAAGGACACGGCGCGGAACATCGAATCGATGGGCATCGACATGCTCGTCATGAGGCACAGCGCGCCCGGCGCCGCGGCTTATCTCGCCGAAGTAGTCGACTGCCCCGTCATAAACGCCGGCGACGGCCCGCACGAGCATCCCACGCAGGCGCTGCTCGACCTTTTTACCGTGAGGCAGAACCGGGGGAAGATAGCCGGCCTTAACGTCGTCATCGTGGGGGACATTCTGCACAGCCGCGTCGCGCGCTCCAATATCTTCGGGTTCACGAAGCTCGGTGCGAAGGTGACGGTGTGCGGCCCGCCTACACTGATTCCGCCGGGCATAGAGCAACTGGGCGCGAATGTCTCCTACCACCTTCGCGAGGTGCTGCCGGAAGCGGACGTCGTGATGATGCTCAGGATTCAGCGCGAGAGACTCAAGGACTGCTACTTTCCGACTTTGAGGGAGTATTCCGACCTCTTCGGGCTCGACGGCGAGAAGATGAAGCTCGCCAAGAGCGACGTGACCGTCATGCACCCGGGTCCCATCAACAGGGGCGTGGAGATGACGCCGGAGGTGGCCGACGGCCCCTATTCGGTGATACTCCAGCAGGTGAAATACGGGCTCGCCGTGAGGATGGCGGTTCTCTATCTCTTAAGCGGAGGGGAGCTTTCAAGTGAAGATACTGATTAGAAACGGTCGAGTGATAGACCCTTCCCAGGACCTCGACGGGCAGGTCGACGTCCTCGTGGAAGATGGAGCGATCTCGGAGGCCGGAGGCGGGCTCCCCGATGACGGCGCCGAGACGATTGACGCCCGCGGTCTCGTGGTGTCCCCGGGTTTCGTGGACATGCACGTTCACCTGCGGGAGCCGGGCCGGGAGGACGAGGAAACCGTGGAAACGGGGGCCAGGGCCGCCGTGCGGGGCGGGTTCACGTCGATCGCGTGCATGCCCAATACCGCTCCCGTCATCGAAGGTGACGAGGGCGTCGAGTTCATACTCTCGAAGGCCCGCGATGCCGGCCTTGCCCGGGTCTTCCCGATTGCCGCCATCAGCAAGAACCTCGAGGGCGAGGTGCTGTCGGAGATCGGCGCGGCCATCGGGGCGGGGGCCGTGGGAGTGTCCGACGACGGCATGCCCGTCATGGAGGCCGGGTTGATGAGGCGGGCCCTCGAATACGTCAAGATGTTCTCTGCCCCGGTGATCTCCCATTGCGAGGACCTCACGCTGAGCGCCTCGGGGTCGATGAACGAGGGCCGCGTATCCACGCTTCTCGGCCTCAAGGGCATTCCGTCGCAGAGCGAGGACGTCATGGTTGCCAGGGACATCATACTGGCCGAACTGGCCGCCTCGAGGCTGCACATTGCGCATATCTCCACCGCCAGGAGCCTCGATCTCGTGGCCGACGCCAAGACGCGCGGGTCACATGTCACATGCGAAGTCACGCCGCACCATTTCACGCTGAGCGAGGAAGCCGTGAAGGGCTATGACACAAACACCAAGATGAAACCGCCGCTCAGGAGCCCGGCCGACGTCGCCGCTCTCAGAAAAGGCCTCAAGCGCGGAACGATCGACGCCATAGCTTCTGACCACGCGCCTCACAGCGAGGAAGAGAAGGACCAGGAGTACGACGAGGCCCCGTTCGGGATCATCGGCCTGGAGACTTCGTTCGCGCTTGCGTGCACGGAGCTGTATCACGGCAAGGTGGTAGATCTGCCGCGGTTGGTGGCGCTGATGAGCACCAACCCCGCGCGCATACTCGGGCTCCCTTACGGCACGCTCAGGCAGGGCTCGCCGGCTGACATCACCGTGTTCGACCCGGACGCCGCGTGGACCGTGGACGAGAGGGAATTCGCGTCCAGGTCGCGGAACACACCGTTTTCGGGTTGGAAAATGAAGGGCAGGGTGGTTAGTGTTATAGTAGGCGGGAGAGTCCTGATGCGTGACGGCGCTCTCACATCCTGATAGGATTGACAGATGCAACAGGGGGCTTGAGAAGCATGGACGAGAAAGACTGGTACTGGCTGACCAGGATGAAAAGGGCCAGGAGGGCCCTCGAGCGAAACGGTATCAGGGCCTACATAGTCGCGAACAGGCAGGAAGGGCTCAAGAAGGCCCTTTCGCTTATCAAGAAGGGCTCCACGGTAGGCCTCGGGGGCTCGCGCACCGCCGCGGAGATCGGGCTTCTGGATGAACTTCGCAGCGGCAGGTACGAACTCTTCGACCAGTATGCCGGCAAGCATACGAAGGCCGAGCGGCTGGAGCTGCGCAAGCAGGGCACGCATTCAGCCTGCTTCGTTTGCGGCTCGAACGCCGTCACCGAGGACGGCAAGCTCGTCAACATCGACGGCGTCGGCAACCGCCTGGCCGCCATGTGCTACGGGCCGGACAGGGTCATCATAGTCGCGGGCAGGAACAAGATAGTGAGCGATGTCGAGGCGGCGATCGACCGCGTGAAGAACGTGGCCGCTCCCATGAACGCCAGGCGCCTCGGCCAGGATACGCCCTGCGCCCGCACGGGGAAGTGCGCGGACTGCGCCTCTCCGGACAGGATTTGCAGCCTGACGCTCATCACGGAGAAGCAGAAGTCGAAAGACCGGATGCATGTGATTCTGATAAACGAGGAGCTGGGGTTCTGAGACGGACTAACCGCATAACAGGCGTGGTGGCAGCCGTGCTCAGCGCGGCGCTCCTATCCTGCGCCTATTACAACATCCTCTGGACGGCCAACAAGGAATATGGCAAGGCGACGGCCGACCTTCCGTTCGCCGAGTTCTGGGACCCTTACGAGCAGCAGAAGCTGACGGGCGACAACGCTAGACTCGTGAACTCGGCGGCTAACAGGTGCGGCAAGGTGCTTGTGCTCTATCCGGGCAGCAAGTGGGCGGACGACGCCCTGCTTCTCATGGGCAAGTGCTTCCTGCTGGGACAGGACTATGATAAGGCCATTAAGAAGTTCAAGGAAGTGAACGCGCTCTATTCCGGTGGGGGCCTGGCCGAGGAGGCGAGGTATCTCGAAGCCTACACGCTTATCGCCCAGGATCACGCGGACGAGGCCGTCCCCTTGCTTCAGGACCTCGCCGCGAAGGCCAAGAACGATCTCGTAAGAGAGAGGGCCCGCTACCTGGGGGCGCGGGTCGCCTTCGAGAGCGGGGACTGCCTTGCCACCATGGACTCGTACGTCGCCTATCTGGAGGCATATCCGGATGGCAAGCGCCACGAGGAAGCGCGCCTCGCCCTCGGCGAATGCCTGGTCAAGCTCGGAATGTACCGCGAGGCAATCCAGGACTTGAAGCCGCTCATGGGGAATCTCGACGAAGACGGCATACTGGCTCAATTGCGCGTGGGCAAGGCGCACCGCATGCTGGGCGAGAGGGCAGAGGCCATCGGCATATTCGACAAGGTGCTCGAAGGCGCGAGTGTGGATACGCTGAGGGCGCGGGCCGGCGTCGAGCAGGCGCTCACGTATCTGGACGAGGGCCGCTATGATGACGCCGTCGCCACGCTCGTGCTGGCGGACAGCCTGGGCGGCAAGAAGCTCTCCGGGGAGATCAACTATCGCATAGGCCTCATATATGAACGCGATCTCATCGACTTCGACGAGGCTGTCGCCTATTACGACGAGTCCGTGAAAAACAAGTCGCCGCACTCCGGGTCGGCGGCCGAGCGCTCCAGGGCGCTCAAGAACGTCAAGCGGTACGAAGAGGAAATATCAGCCGGTACCGGGGACGTAGCGAAGAGCAGATACCTGCTGGCAGAAACGTATCTGTACGACCTGGGCATGCAGGACCGGGCCCTGGCCGAGCTGGTCGCCGTGTCCGACTCCTTCCCGGAGAGCCGGTACGCGGCCCGTTCCATGCTGGCGGTGGCGGCTTATCTCCAGGATGAGGACGACCCGGAGGCAGCGAACACTTACTATGAGAGAGTCATGGAGGGCTTCCCGGAGACGCCGTATGCCAACGTGGCCAGGGTCGCCCTGGGACTGCCGCCCGTTGACGTCGTGATCGATGAACCCGAACCGGCGCCGGCACCTCCGGATACCGCCGGTTACGGAGCGGCCCCGGGAAGGGGAGCCGGTCCGGGCGGACCACCCGATGCAGCTGCCGCCGGCAGTCCGGTGCCCGCCCCGGGCGACACACTTGCCGCTGCCGACTCCACGCGTAGCAGGCGGATGGGAATACCGGACATCAGCACGCTTCCGGGCATGTCGGATTCGGCCAGGGCCCGCTACGAAAAGTACATGAGATACACGCGCCCCTCACCGGCCTCCCCGGATTCGGGCGAGGGCGCCTCCCCCCCGGACTCGGGCGAGGGCGAAACCGGCACGGAGGACACCGACGAAGAGGAGGCCCCGTGAGGTACTGCCGAAGGGCCGCCATCATACGGAATGAGCGCATCGCCGACTCTTTCTACCTCATGAGTCTTGATGCCGGTCCCATGGCGGCCGATTGCAATCCCGGCGAGTTCGTTCATCTGAGAGGCCTCACGACCGAGTGGCCCTTCTTGAGACGGCCATTCTCGATTTACTCGACGGACGGCGAAGCACAAATCGAGATCGTCTACAGGGTCATCGGCAAGGCCACGTCGATCATGTCAGAAGCCGTACCGGGCGACATTCTCGATGTAATGGGCCCCCTCGGCACGGCCTTCAAGTTGCGGCCCGGCGTCTCGCGAGTTGTGGCCGTGGGCGGAGGCGTCGGGATCCCGCCGCTGGTCTTCTTCTGCCGGAGATATGCCGGTGCCGCCGACGGCATCGATCTCCTGGTCGGCGCGGCAACTGCAGCCGAACTCATGGTGCCGGTGAGCCTCATAGTCGAAGACGTCAAGGTCACCTGCTACACGGAGGACGGGTCCAAGGGTGAAAAGGGGCTCGTTACCGAGGGCCTCGGGCCGGCGCTCGATGGTCTCGAGGCCGGGAGCGCTGAGGTAATCGCGTGCGGGCCGCGCGGCATGCTCTCCGAAGTCGCGAGGCTTGCCGGACAGCGCAGTCTCGCCTGCCAGGTCAGCGTCGAGGAGATTATGGCCTGCGGGGTCGGGGCCTGCCTGTCATGCGCCGTACCCAGGGCCGGAGGCGGCTACTTCCACGCCTGCAAGGACGGGCCCGTATTCGAGAGCGCGGACATAGACTGGGAAAGGTGGACCGGCGAATGAGCCTGGAAGTACGGGTCGGGAACCTCAGACTGGCCTCCCCCATGATAGGCGCGTCGGGCCTCTTCGGCTTCGGCGACGAGTACGCCGACGTTGTGGACCTGTCGCTCTTCGGCGCGGTCATAACCAAGACCATCACGGCCAGGGCGCGCGAGGGCAACCCTCCCCCGAGAGTCGTCGATCTGGGACACGGCATGATCAACTCGATCGGGCTCGAGAACCCCGGCATCGACTGGTTCGTGAATGAGAAACTGGACGGCATTGACATACCGTGCGAGCTCATAGTGAGCGTCGGCGGGGATACGGTGGACGATTACGGCAGGGTGGCGTCCAGGCTGGCCGGCAAAGCCGGCATCGCGGCGGTTGAAGTCAATATCTCATGCCCCAATGTCGCAAGGGGCGGGATCTCCTTCGGCCGCGACCCCGATAGCGCCGCCGCGGTCATGGAAGCGGTGCGCGCGGAAACAGACCTTCCGCTCATAGCCAAGCTCCCGCCGCTTCCCGCCCGCATGGATGAGGTCGCGGCGGCGGCAGCGGCCGCCGGAGCGGATGCGCTCGCAGTATCCAATACGCTTCCTTCCATATCCATCGACATAGAGAGCGAGCGGCCCCGTCTTGGAGGCGTGACGGGAGGCCTTAGCGGCCCGCCGCTCAAGCCCGTGGCGCTCTTTCTCATTTACAAGCTGGCGGCTTCGGCCCCGGTACCCTTGATCGGCATCGGCGGGATTGAGACGTCGGGGGACGCCATCGAGTACATACTGGCCGGGGCGTCGGCCTTCGAGATCGGCAGCGTGATCCTGAAGTGGCTCAACGCGCCTTCGGATATCGTAATGGGCCTGGAGGAATACATGGACCGCAAGGGGTACAGGAGCATAGGGGACTTCAGAGGCAACGCGCTTCCCGGGAAGGAGGATTAGTGTGGCAACGAAGGGGACGGAGATCATCCTCGCGCTGGATTCAGACAGCCTGGACGATGCCATGCGGATCGTGGATCTCACAAGAGACCATGTTGAGAACTACAAGGTGGGTTCCATTCTCTTTACTCATCACGGACCCGAGAGCGTTCGGAAGGTCAAGCAGGCCGGCGGCAACATCTTCCTCGATCTCAAGTTTCACGACATCCCGAATACCGTTCGGGGCGCCGTCAGGGGAGCCGCGAGGCTCGGGGTCAGGCTTCTGACGGTGCACACGCCGGGCGGCATCGAGATGATGAAGGCGGCCCAGCAAGGCGCCCGCGAGGGCGCAGAGGAGGCTGGTGTTGAGAAGCCGCTCGTAATCGGCGTTACCGTGCTTACGAGCATTCAGGCAGAAGGCGGCGTCAGGGACCTGGTGCTCGGCCGCGCCGGCGATGCCGTGAAGGCGGGAATCGACGGGGTGGTATGCTCGGCTCATGAACTTCCGGACATACGGTCTGAGTTCGGCGACAGGCTCGCGACCGTGGTGCCGGGCATAAGACTCAGCGACCAGTCCGGGGACGACCAGGCGCGCGTCGCGACGCCGGGCCGGGCCGCGAAGGACGGCGCGAGTTTCCTGGTGATAGGAAGAAGCGTGACGCGCTCGGATGACCCCGCGGGAACGCTCGAGAGGATAAAGGAGGAGATCCGGAATGGCTGAGAGGGCCGCCGACGGCAAACTCGTAGAGCTCATGGAGCAAAGCGGAGCACTGCTGACCGGGCACTTCAGGCTCTCCTCCGGGCTTCACAGCGAGAAGTACATTCAGTGCGCGCGTCTCCTCGAGGACCCGGCCAGGGCGGAGTACGCAGGGCGCCGTCTCGCCGAAGCGCTCGGCGCTGAGCCGGGCGGCGAGAAGCCCGACCTCATCGTGAGCCCCGCACTCGGCGGCGTGATCATAGGGCATGAAGTCGCGCGGGCCATGGGGGTCCGGTTCATCTTCACCGAGAGGGCCGACGGCAAGATGACGTTCCGGCGCGGGTTCGGAATCGGAAGAGGCGAGCGCGCCGTAGTCGTCGAGGACGTCGTTACCACGGGAGGGTCAACGCGCGAGGTCATCGCCGCCGTGGAGCAGGCGGGCGGCCGCGTGACGGCAGTCGGTTCAATCGTGAACCGCGGCGCCGAAGTGGATTTCGGAGTTCCTTTCGTATCCCTTCACAGCGTCCGCATAACCAACCACGAACCGGACGCCTGTCCCCTTTGTAAGCGCGGCGTACCGGTCGTCAAACCCGGAAGCCGGCCCCGGGCCGGCGAGAAGGCATAGAGCGCCATGACTGCGAAGACACCGAGACCGCGAACGCGAGGCAGGGCCGCCGGGGCCGGGAAGCACGGCAGACCCGGAGGCGGCGACCTCGCCCACTTCATGCAGCTTTCGCTCGAGATGGGCGCCGAGAACGCGAAGATAATCGACACCTCCACCATAAGGTGCGAGGCATGGGTGAGGCTCAAGTGCCAGTACGGTTGCCCCGGCTATAACAAGCGCCTGATGTGCCCGCCTTTCACGCCGACGCCCGCCGAGACCGCCGAAGTGGTGGCCTGCTACGGGCGCGCTATTCTCCTGCACGCGCATGACAACGCCATCATCAACGACATCATACCCGGGCTCGAACAGAAGATATTCCTGGCCGGCTACTACAAGGCCCTGGGCTTCGGGTCCGGGCCGTGCCGCATATGCGAGAACAAGGGCTCGAGGTGCAATACCTCCAGGCGGTGCAGGTACCCGATCATCGCAAGGCCCGCCATGGAAGCGTGCGGGATGAACGTCTTCGAGACGGCGCGCTCCAACGGTTTTCACATAGAGGTGGTAAGGTCGCACGACCAGATTGACGATTACTTTGGAGTCGTGCTGATCGACTGAGAGGACATATGTTCAGGTGGGCTTCACTCAAAATCGGGAAAATCGGCCCGATCGAAATCAACATACACGCCACGTGGCTCGTTATCTTCGGCCTGCTGGTATACTGGCTGAGGACAGGCTACATAGCCGAGAACGCGCCCGACATGGCGGCGTCCACGAGCTGGACCGTGGCGACGATTTCGGCGCTTCTCCTGTTCGTTTCCGTGCTCGCCCACGAGCTCTCGCATTCCTTCGTGGGGCTCAGGTACGGGCTACCCATCAGGAAAATCACGCTTTTCATCTTCGGGGGCGTCGCGCATATGGAGGAGGAGCCTAAAAGCCCGGGTGTCGAGTTCAGGATGGCGCTGGCGGGGCCGTTCGCGAGCCTCATAATCGCTACCGCTGCGGGCCTCACAAGATTCGTCTTCTTTGACTTCGAAGCCGAATCCGCGACTGGCCTGGTGCTGCAGTACGTGACCTATGCCAATGGCATGCTCGCCGCTTTCAACCTCGTTCCGGGTTTCCCTTTAGACGGCGGAAGGGTATTGAGGTCGATACTCTGGAAGATCACTGGGAACTTCGTCAAAGCCACCAGGGCCGCGGCGACGGCTGGCAGGGTCTTCGGCCTCATGCTGGTCTTCATAGGCGTCACGCTATCGGTGGCAGCTGAGGCCCCGGGCTTCCTGTGGCTCGTCTTCATCGGCACCTTCATCGAGCGCCTTGCCTTCTACGGCTCTTACCGCGTCGGCAGGATGGCGGGGGGGCCGGGAGTCGGAGACCTCATGACGCGCGACGTCAAAACGGTCCCGGGGGATACGAGCCTCGCCGATGCGGCGCGCGAGTATTTCATCACGGGCTTCAATGCCTACCCGGTGAAGGAGTACAGCCGCATAACCGGGATTCTATCCCGGGCGGACATCGCGTCCGTGCCCAAAGAAGAGTGGGACAGGACGCGCGTCGCCGAAGCCATGACGCCCTGGGAGAAGATGGTCGTCGCGCTTCCCACCGAAAGCGCGAGAGTCGCCTTCGGCCGCATGCTCCAGACCGGGGTGGGGCGGATGGTCGTGGTGGAGGACGGCCGCATGGTAGGCATTATCACCCGCACCGACCTCATGATAGCCCTCTCCGGCGGCCGCAGATAAAGATGGGGTCAGGTCTTGAAATGCACAGTGCTACTCCCCGGCGACGGTCATCTCCCGGATGACGAAGGTGGGCGAACCGAACTGGCCGAAAAAGTGGAGATCGGAACCGACGCACTCGATGCCCTTGAGCATATCAAGCATGTTGCCAGCTATGGTGACGCCGCTTACGGGGCCCTCTATCCTGCCGCTGCGTATCCAGAGCCCCTCCGCGCCCCTCGAGTAATCACCCGTGGTTATGTTCACCCCGAACCCGAGCAGGCGGGTCACGAGGAGGCCGTTCTCGACTCCGGCGATCACGTCGTCCGCCGACGTCTTGCCCGGTGCGAGATAGAAGTTGTTCGCCCCGACCGAGGGGATGGAACCGTAACTCCTGCTGGCATTGCCGGTGGTCTCCATGCCGGCCTTCCGGGCTGAGCGCGAGTCGTAGTAGTGGGCCCTGAGGACTCCCTTGTCGATCCCGACGGTGCTCCGCGTGGCCATGCCCTCCCCGTCGAAGGGGCGCGAGCCGAGCTTGCGCGGCATCCGGCCGTCATCGATGAAACTCACGTGCCAGGAGCCCACGCTCTCGTTGATTTTCCCCTTTAGAAACGTGGTCCCCCTGAGCTCGTTCTCCCCGTCGAGCGCGCTGAAGATGCTCCTTACGAACTCGATTCCCGTCAGCGGTCCGAAGACGACCGACGCCTTCTGCGTCTTGACGGGCCTGGCGCCGAGCATGGCGATGGCGCGCCTCGAGGCCGTGCTTCCAACCTGAGAGGCCGACTCGAGGTCGGAGAAAAAGCGCCTCGGGGAGTACCATATGCCGATCCTCTTCTCCCCGTCGGTCTCGGCGACGGGAAGGCAGCCGATCTCGAAGTGAGTCCCTTCGTAGGCGACGGGGTCGGAGTTCATGGCTGCCAGTATGACCTTGACGCGCGAGTCCTCGTAGGCTGTTCCGTATGTGTTCTTTATCCTCTTGTCGTGGTCGAAGGCCGCCTGCTCGCAGGCCAGCACCAGTTCGACCTTCTCGCTCGTGGGCACCCTGTCGATCGAGGGATCATAGATCTCGAGGTCGTCCTCGGCCGGCGGCGAGATCTCGGGAACCGCCGCCACCGGGTCCGCCGTGGAAACCTCCGCGAAATCGGAGCACTGCTGAACGAGACCGTCGAGCGAGGCAGGGGAGAGGTCGGTCGTGAAGCCGAAGCCGAGTTTCTTCTTTCGGAAGAGCCTTATGCCGAGCCCCTGAAACGCGGCGCGCTCTATGCTCTCCACCTCGCCGCTTCTTACCGTGACCGAAAGCTTGCTGCCGACCTCGATCAGGCAATCGCACTCGTCGGCACCTCTGGCCCTGGCCCTTGCCGTAACGTCTTTCGCGAGATCGAGATAGTCCATCAGGATTCGGTCCCTCCGACGGTAATCTCAGATATCTTGACGGTGGGTAGGCCGTCCATCACGGGCACCGCCTGCCCCATCTTGCCGCACGTACCTCCCCCGGACTCGAGCACGAAGTCGCTCCCTATCATCTCGATCCTCGTGAGGACGTCCGCGCCGTTCCCTATGAGGTTGGCTCCGCGAACGGGCGCGCCCACCTTGCCGTCCTCGATGAGATACCCCTCCGTCACCTCGAACACGAAATTGCCGCTGGCGATGTCGACCTGGCCGCCGCCTATGTTCTTGGCGTAGAGGCCCCTGGCGACCGATGAGATGATCTCTTCGGGCGCAGCATTGCCGGCCAGCATGAACGTGTTGGTCTGACGCGGAACCGGCATGAACTTGTAAGCCTGCCGCCGGCCGTTACCCGTCGAAACGGTGCCCATGAGCCTGGCGTTGAGCTTATCGTAGATGAAGCCCTTGAGCACGCCATCCTCGACAAGCACCGTGCGCTGACCGGGCGTTCCCTCGTCGTCGATATTGATGGTGCCGCGCGCATTGGGAATGGTGCCGTCGTCCAATATGGTGACGCCCCGGGCGGCGATCCTCTCGCCCACTCTTCCAGCGAAGAGCGATGTCTTTTTCCTTATGAAGTCCCCCTCGAAGCCGTGCCCTATGGCCTCATGGAGGAGCACCCCGCCCCTGCCGTGCCCCAGCACGACGACCATCGAGCCAGCCGGCGCCTCCCTGGCGTCGAGAAGCGTGATGGCCTGCCGGGACGCGTCGGCGCCCACCTCTTCAGGCGCCTCCCTGTCGAAGAGCTCGTAGCCGCTCCGGCCGCTAAGGGAACGAAAGCCCCTCTGCCTGCCGCCGTCGCTCTCGGCTATCGCGACAACCCTCAGCGTGGTCAGGATCTGGCGGTCGCGAACATTGACGCCCTCGGAGTTGGCGATGAGTATGTGCTTGTCCTCATCGAGAAGCGTGACCATGGCCTGCGTAATGCGGGGGTCGTGACCCCGGGTGGCCCTGTCGGCCCTGAAGGCCGTTTCCACCTTGTCGGCGGCGTCCACATCCAGAGGGAAGATCCCGGTCTCGGAATAGGGCAGGGCCGAAGTCGTCTCGGGGAGATCGACCGGCGGCGCGCCGGCACCCGTCGTGGCTATCTCGCCGGCCACCGATGCCGCCTCCACCATGCGCTTGACGTCGAGCCCGTCGGCATAGGCATAGCCGATCTTGTCTCCGATAATCGCCCTTATCCCCGCGCCGGCCAGCACGCCCCGTGAGGACTCCCGGACGAGCTGCTCCTCTATTCGCACGGTATCGGCTATGCGTTTCTCGAGGTAGACTTCCGCGAACTCGGCCCCTCTCGACAGAGCCGCCTCGAGGGCCTTCTGGATGTCTTCTCTGTGTGGGAACAAGCTCTACCTTAACGTTTTCCGGGTGTCAGGGCCTCCAATTCAGGGCGATTAAACTCAAGAGCTTATAACACATCCGCACAGCGCAGTCAAAAGGATTCCCGGGAAGTTGGGTTGAACAACGCGCTCTCAGGGATTAGGCTTACGCCTATGAAGAAGATGCGCCTCCTTTCGTGGAACGTGAACGGCCTCAGGGCCGTGCACCGGAAGGGCTTTCTGGACTGGCTTCTGGCCGAGCGCCCCGACGCCGTCTGCCTCCAGGAGACCAAGGCCAGCGAGGAGCAGCTGCCGGCGGAGCTCAAGAACGTCCCCGGTTACCGCGCTTATTTCTGCCCGGCCAGGCGGAAAGGCTACAGCGGGGTCGCCCTCTACACCAGGGCCAGGCCGAAGAACGTCGACTTCGGGTTCGGGATCGAGCGTTTCGATGTGGAAGGGAGGACTATCGCCGCAGACTTCGGTTCTTTCCTGCTCCTGAACGTGTATTTCCCCAACGGCGGGGCCTCGGACGAGCGGCTTCGCTACAAACTGGACTTCTACGACGGTTTCCTGGACTATCTCGACGGCCTCAGGCGAAAGCGCAGAAAAGTGGTCCTGTGCGGGGACGTCAACACGGCTCACACGGAAATCGATCTTGCGCGCCCCAAGCAGAACGTCAACAACACCGGCTTCCTTCCAGAGGAGCGGGCGTGGATTACCAGGCTCATCGAGCACGGTTTCATCGACACCTTCCGCATGTTCGAAGGCGGGCCCGGCCACTACTCCTGGTGGGACATGAAGACGAGATCGCGCGAGCGGAACGTGGGATGGCGCATCGACTACTTCTTCGTGTCGAAGAACCTCAAGAAGAATGTCGAAGCCGCGTTCATTCTGCCCGATGTCATGGGCTCGGACCACTGCCCCGTGGGGATCGACCTCGCAATCTGAGCCGCCGCCGGAATCGCGAGTATCCGGCGCGGGAACCGCGGATGTCAGGCCGCCGCCTGCCGCGTCTAGATCTTTACTAGCTCAACCCGGCGGTTGTTCGCCTTGCCCTCGGGAGTGGCGTTGGTGTCTATGGGCGTGGTCTCCCCCCAGCCCTTGCCCTCGAGGCGGTCGCCGCCGATCTTGTAGGTCTCCATGAGGTAGGTCCTCACCGCCATGGCGCGCCTCTTGGAGAGATCGAGATTGTAGTCCTCCGCGCCGTCGCTGTCGGTGTGGCCCTCGATGGATAGCCGCAGCCCGGCATCGTCCGTGAGGAGCCCGCCGATATCGGCCAGCGTCTTGTAGGACTCGCCCTTGATGCGGTCGGAACCTGAATCGAACAGTATCCCGTGCGTTATGATGCGGCCCGTCTCATCGAGCTGCTCCCTCAGGGTCTTCCCGCCCTCGGCGAAACGGAAACTCTTGAGCAGCATGGGGTTTGCGGGCTCATCCATCCACGGGTCCATGTGAACCCGGAAGGCGACCGGCTCGAAACCTTCCACCTTGGGAACGTTCGCGACGCGCTCAGTGTCAAGGTAGCACTTGAGAGTGGTCTTTGTGGCCATGATGCGCATGGTGTGAATACCGGCGGCGACTTCCGACGGCAGGTTCTTGTCCGCCAGGTTGTCATCGAGGACTGTCAACCCGGTCTGGCTGCCGCCCTTGAAATGGAAGCTGGCGATTTCGCGCTCATCCGCGTCCAGCCACTGGATGTAGTACCAGTGTCCCTGGTACGCCGGACCGTTGGAGTAGACCTCCATTTCCACCGTGTACTTGGGAGGCAGGGGAGCGGGCGCAATTTTGGGTAGAATGTAGCCCTGGTCCGAGCACATGATGTAGTTCGCGTTGCCCTTCCGGACTATCTCGAAAACACCTCTCTCGAGATTCCACCGGGACGGGAACTCGCCGATCTCCTCGCCGGTGAGGTCGTCGTAGAAGATTACCTTATCGCCCGGCACGAAATCGTACTTGGTGTACAGCTTCATGTCTTCCGATGTGGCAGTGCCCGTGCCGGCTTCGCCCGCCGCAGCGCCGGTCTCGGATGACTTCTCTTTCGCCGGCTCTTCCGCCTCCGTGGTGTCTTCCGGGGAGCCTTCGATTATCTTCTCGGCTTTCTCCTTGGCCTTATCCTTGAGTTTGTCGGTGAGGCCGCCTATGCCCGCGCCGGCGGGTTTCCATGCGGACATGAGGCAAAACGTCATCACAGCAATCGTGAGAATACACAACAATCTCCGCATCAGCTCCTCCTCCTGAAAGTGCCTGAATCCGACGCGAGTCTAGCGCAACGGAGGCGCATGTGTCAATGGCGGAACGCGTGTAAAGAAGGGTGGAGACCCGCGGCGAATGGGCGAAACGCGAGGCAGCGGGCCCTGGATATAACTCAGTCGATGTATCCCATGCCTTTGAGTTTATCCTTGACGATCTTGAGGTCCTCGGGCGTCAGGCCCCGCGTCACGGGCAGGTCGGCGAGGGGATGCTTCACCTTCCCCCAGGAGATGCGCCCCCATATCCTCTCGTGATAGTAATACAGGACCAGTCGGATCGCGTGAAACAGAAGGGTGATGGTGGTCATCTCCTTCCAGTTTCTCGTTATGAGGAGCGAGATCGCTCCCAGTAGAGCGATTCCGAACACGCGCCATGTGAGCGACTTGACCCAGGACCGCCTCTTGGTATCCATGCTATGTCTCCATCTTATCCGGCTGCGCTATGCTTGACCTGAAACCGCTTTAGATTCTATCGGGTTCCGAACACCGCTACATGAGCGTCACTCGTCGTCCCGCCCCCCGGACCGAAGGGCGCCTTCGCCCTCACGGTCCCCGTCTGTCCGCTTGAAGACCAGCAGCCCCAGGGGCGGAAGAGTCAGCGAGAGGGAGTGGGATCTGCCGTGGAAGGGCGCTGGATCGGCGTAGAGGCCTCCGCGGTTGCCCCGCCCGCTTCCGCCATAGGCCGTCGCGTCGCTGTTTAACATCTCTTTCCAGTATCCTCCGGACGGCAGGCCCACGCGGTAGTCATGCCTTACGACGGGCGTGAAATTACAGACCACGAGCAGCATGTCTTCCTGGGACCGTCCCTTCCTCAGGAAACTCAACACGCTCTTCTCATAGTCGGTACAGTCTATCCACTCGAAACCGGCGGGTTCGAAGTCCAACTCGTAGAGAGCGGGCTGGCTCCTGTAGAAGTGATTCAGGTCCTTTATCCACCGTTGTAAGCCCAGGTGCGGCTCCTCCTCCAGCAAACGCCAGTCCAGGCTGCGGTCGTGATCCCATTCCCGCCACTGTCCGGACTCGGCTCCCATAAAGAGGAGCTTCTTGCCGGGATGGGTGTAAAGGTAGCCTGCCAGCAGGCGGAGATTGGCCAGTTTCTGCCATTCGTCCCCGGGCATTCTTGAAAGAAGCGAGCGGCCGCCATGGGTAACCTCGTCGTGGGAAAGGGGGAGGAGGAAGTTCTCGGAGTAGGCGTAGGCCATAGCGGAGATCAGTTTGTCATGGTGATGCTTCCGGTGCACGGGGTCCAGCGAGAAGTAATTCAGGATGTTATGCTTCCAGCCGAGGTTCCACTTCATGCCGAAACCCAGGCCTCCCAGATAGGGCGGCTTGGTGACCATTGGCCAGGCAGTGGATTCTTCGGCGAAGGTCTGCGTGTCGGGTGCGGCCCCATAGACGGCCTCATTCATCCGTTTCAAGAAACTCATGGCCTCGAGATTTTCCCGGCCGCCATAGGGATTGGGTACCCACTCGCCCTCTCTTCTGGAGTAATCCAGGTAGAGCATGGAACTGACGGCATCGGCGCGAAGACCGTCCACATGGTATCTGTCCAGCCAGAAGAGGGCGCTGCTGATCAGGAAACTGCGCACCTCGTTTCTGCCGAAGTTGAATATGCTGCTCTTCCAGTCCGGGTGGAATCCCTGGCGTGGGTCCATGTGCTCGAACAGGTGCGTTCCGTCGAAGTAGGCCAGGCCGTGTATGTCAGACGGGAAGTGCGAGACCACCCAGTCGAGAACCACGCCAATGCCGTTCTGGTGAAGACGGTCCACGAGGCACATGAAGTCCTGGGGGGTGCCGTACCGGCTCGTGGGGGCGTAGTAGCCGACGGGCTCATAGCCCCACGACCCGTAGAAGGGATGCTCCGTGACGGGCAGGAATTCGACATGCGTGAATCCCATTTCCCTGACATAGTCCACAAGATGCTCGGCCAGCTCCCGGTACGTGAGGAAGCGATTGCCTTCCCCGGGGTTCCTTCGCCACGAGCCCAGATGGACCTCATAGAGGGAGAAAGGAGCGGTCAGGCGGTTGCGCTCATGGCGGTTCTCCATCCAGGCGCGGTCGCCCCAGCCGTAATCGAGTTCCCACACGACGGAAGCCGTGCGGGGCGATATCTCCCAGTAGAGAGCGAAGGGGTCACCCTTGTCGGCGGCATAGCCGGCGTATTCGGAGACCATGTGATACTTGTAGAGGCAGCCGTGCCCCACCCCGGCTATGAAACCCTCCCAGATGCCGGACCCGTCCTGCCGCTTCGCCAGATTGTGCGCGCCCGGATTCCAACCGTTGAAATCACCGATCACCGATACGCTTCTGGCATTGGGCGCCCAGACCGCAAAGATCGTACCCCGCGCCCCGTCGACTTCCATGCCGTGAGAGCCCAGTTTCTCATAGAGCCTGAAGTGGTTGCCTTCCCTGAAGAGATAGACGTCATTCTCAGTTAGAAGGCTGGGTCCATGGACGGCCTGGCCGATTCCGCGATTCCCTGCCTCCGAATCGGGGGCCTTCTGCCGGTCTCCGGGCAAGACGCTCACCTCTCTGGTTCGCTTCGCGCTGGACTCTGTATCCTGTTGCCTGATCTTCGCACGGGAGAGGCCCGCAAGTCCAGACGCTTATTCCGTCCGCGGGGCGATGATACGGCCGCGGGCGCATGCCACAGGGCCTTCAGTCACGGGGGCCCCGGGTGCGAGCACACGGGTCGCGGGCGCATCGGGCATGGTGCGGGCTGTCATGGCATGCTACGAGATCCTGAAGATCTTCCTGAAGTGGAAACCATAGGCCGCGAAAGTCAGGGTCAGGGGAAGCGCCCGCGGTCGCCTGAACAGGGACCAGAGGACGATCCTCCAGTAGTGCCACCTCTCCCGGTCGACCACTCCAAGGCGCAACGCGGACTTAAAGAGCGACTTGAAGTCGCTGAACCTGAGACGGAACTCCGTGTTCCTGGGGGGATTGAATTCCCTGAGGAATCTCCTGACTCTGTCGTAGTACGGCCCTGCGGAGTAGATTGTGTTCACCACTCTCTCATAGCCGTCGACCAGCGCTTTCTTCTCCATCTTGGGAACGAAGTTGAGCGTGAAGTCCGTATTGTCGCCCGATATCTTCTGGATGAGTCTGCCCTCACCCACGAGACGCTTGTGAAGCCTGGTGCCGCGAGGGGCGTTGAGCAGGCCTACCATTGCAGTGACGATGCCGCTCTTCTGGATGAACGTTATCAGGCTGTCGAACGTCGACATGGGGTCGCTGTCGAAGCCCACGATGAAGCCGCCCTGCACTTGGAGGCCGTTATACTGAATCTTCTTAACGCATGCCAGGAGATCGCGGTTCCTGTTCTGCAGCTTGCTGCATTCGGCCAGGCTAGCTTCGTTCGGAGTCTCGATGCCGACGAACACCGCCATGAAGCCCGCCCTGACCATGAGGTCCATGAGTTCCTGGTCGTCGGACAGGTCGATCGAGACCTCGGTATTGAAGTGAAACGGGTGCTTTCTTCTATCCATCCATTCGATGATCGCCGGGAGGAGGTCCCTCTTAAGTGCGCGCCTGTTTCCTATGAAGTTGTCGTCCACGAAAAACACGCTGCCCCTCCAGCCGCTCATGTACAGGCTCTCCAACTCAGCCATAATCTGATCCGTGCTCTTCGTCCGGACCTTGTGGCCGTACAGGGCCGAGATGTTGCAGAATTCGCAGTCGAAAGGGCATCCGCGGGAGTACTGGACGCTCATGCCCGAGTACTTCTTCTGGTTCAGAAGCTCCCACCTCGGTACAGGCACTTCGGCCAAGGGCGGCCGCTCGTCGGTCGTGTAGAAATGTTGGGCACATCCAGCCTGCAGGTCCCTCACGAACCGGGCCATCGTGACCTCGGCCTCATTGAGAACCAGATGGTCGACACTCTGGAAGTCCTCGTATTCGGAAGAGAACAGGGGCCCGCCCGCTACGGTCTTTGTGCCCAGCGACCTGCATCTTGAAACTACCTCGACAGCCGAGTTCCGCTGGATGGACATGGCGCTGATGAAGACATAGTCCGCCCATTCGATGTCCCCGTCTCTCAGGGGCTCCACGTTCATATCTATGAGCCTGGCTTCGAATTCCGGCGGGAGCAGGGCCGCAATGGTCACGAGGCCCAGCGGTGGGAAGACCGCCTTCTTCGAGATGAACCCGAGAGCATGCTTGAAGCTCCAGAATGTGGCCGGGTATTCGGGATAGACAAGTAGTATTTTCACTTCCGCCTCCGCTTGCTGGCGTGTTCTTTATGGTTATTTGCCTCAGACGCTATCCCTTGGAGCAGAAACTCCGTGGTCGCCTCGATGGCATCCGCTACTTTTCCTGTTTTATGCCCGTAGAGATGGGTGTAAATAGTGCCGCTCATTAGATTCGCCAGGATCTCGCTCGTTTCTCTGGGATTGGTGCGGCGGAAGACGCCGAGTTTGGTGCCGCTCCGGACAATGTCCTCAAGGCGCTCGGCATTCTGCGCGTAGATGGAATAGTAGGTGCCCTCTGCATGGGCCCGGAACTCGCCGCCCTCCCGCACGATGACCTCTGCGAGAGGCTCGTCCTCGTCGAAGAACCGGAGATGCGCGCTGACGAGGGCCTTCACTTTTTCGACCGGCCCGGAAACCTGCCCGACCTCCTGGTCTATCCTCTCCGCGAGGCGCTTGATCGCGTATTCCACTGCCGCCAGGAACAGTTCCCTCTTCGAGCTGAAATAGAGGTATATCGTCCCCTTGGCAATTCCGAGAGATCGGGCTACCGCCTGAACATCGGTACCGTTGTATCCGTTCCGGGCGAAGAGCTCGATGGCGTTCTCCATGATCTCCCGTCTGCGGAGTGATGGATCGAGCCTCGGCCGCCCTCTGCGTTTCAGTCTGGTCATAGGTTCCTTCGGCCCTAGGACAGCATAAAACTGACTGACTCGTCAGTCATAATATTTAGTATAGATAGAGGTCGGCTTTTCGTCAAGAAAAATGACCGGTATTATCTCCAGTCGCCGACACCTATGAAAGCGCCCCAGGTGAAGACATGGTCGATGTTCCTCTCTGAGCGCAGCGCTTCTATCTTCTCCAGCTGAATCCGCCGCATGGTATCCGGAAGGGGGGTATCCCCGCGAGTGTATAACCCGCCCATCATATCTGCCGTGGCCTCATCGCTCACGGGCCAGAGGGCACTGACAACCGTCCTTGCTCCCGCCATCTGAAAGGCCCGCCTCAATCCATAGACTCCCTCTCCCTGCGCGACTTCGCCGAGGCCGGTCTCACAGGCCGACAGCACCACCAGCCCGGTTCCCTTGAGGTCCATCGCGGAGACCTCGTAAGCCGTCAGGATGCCGTCATCGGCTCCCAGGCTGTCCGCCCCATCTCCATGCAAATTCGCCCCGGCCAGGAAGAGGCCGGAGAGAAGCAGGGGATTCTCTCCCACATAGTCTGTCCCGGCCGAATCAGGCCGGCAAGCCCCCCCGAGGAAATAGCCGTGCGTGGCCAGATGTATTACCCGCTTGCCCGGGGCCTCGGCCTTGAAGAACTCCTCACTGGCCTCGAGGCCGAAACAGGTGACCACCGGCTCAACAGTATTCTCTTCCCATGATCTGGAGACGAGTTCCACCTCGCGCCGCGTTCCGGGCAACGACGGGACCTCCATATCACTCAGGGCGCCGCAGCCCGAGCGGAGGTTCCGCGTGGCAAAGGCGACCTGGATCACCGAATCCTCAGGCGCCGGCATAGCGGCGACCCTGTTGGTGGCTGAGGCTCCGTAGTCGGGGTCTCCAAGAGCGAACAGGCCCAGGGCCTGCTCCGGCTCATACTCCAGCCGCGCAAGGTCACGCCCCGCAGAGAGGTAGTGCAGGGCGTGCCGCTCGATCAAGTACTCTCCGGCCCGCGCCTCGAGCCCCGCGAAGGCAATCAAGTTCAGCGCCCCGTCCGGAGCTACGAATACGGTTCTGCTGCCTTCGATGTATCGCTCGACAGGCTTCCAGACAGCCGCGTAGAGATCGCGGCTCAGCCTTTCATACTCCTGCTGGTCAACGATATTGGGAAGCCTCCCCGACTCCGCTAATCGGAGCAGGTGAGCACGCCATTTCTCCACGGCGGCATCAATCCTCTCGGCGCCGCCGAGGTCGACAAGCGCGGGCTCTTCATCCGGCCTAAGCACCAGGACGAGATAGCGGCCGACCGGAGTCTCATTGGGCAGCTCCATATAGTCGTATCTCAGGAACTCCAGCAGACCGGACCCCTCGGGCAGGAGGGAAGCCAATTTCTCCGGGCCGACGGTCTCGGCCTCGCGTCGCCTTCTGAAGCTGGCGCTCTGGCGGGCAAGATCGGCTTCCAGGGCGTTTGCGATTGTGCCCAGAGAGTCCAGCCTGGCTCGATGGTCCCCGATGTCCTCCCCGGGGCCGCGCACGTACAGCTGTGACAGGTATACCTTGACGTTTCTGAGCCGGTCCGCTATCGCAAGCGTGGTGGAGTCGGTCTCCTCGACGAGATCTCTCCTGCGCTCAAAGATGCCGTCCGATACCTGACCTTTGCTCGAGATGATCACACGGGCGATGTCCGCGACCCTATCTTCATCCTGCGCATCGAAGTCGTCGTAAGCAGTCAGCAGCGCGTCTACCGACCGCCGGAGGTCCGCCGCGAAAGTGAGCGCGTCTCTCTCCGAGAGCACGTCCGCATTCTCTAAGAAGCTGATGCTTCGCATGCGCCAGATGCGCTCCGCGAGCTCGACTGCCCGCCCGTACTCCTTCCTGTGCCTGCAAAGTCTCAGGGTCGACTCCAGGGTCTCCGCTATGGAGGGGTGGTTTGGGTCCAGCTGCGGCTCCCTGATGGCCAGGGCGCGATTGAGGTAGGACTCCGCCTGGGCATACATGCCCTGGTCAAGGTAGACATCCGCAAGGCCCTGCTGGGCGCGCGCGCATTCCACATTACTCTCCCCGAAGAGGGCCACATGGATGCCTTCAGCCCGCTTGAAGGCCGCCTCGGCCTCCGCGTAGTTTCCCTTCATCCTGTAGGTTTCCCCCAGCTCTATCAGGCCCCCGCCCACATCCCCGTGGTCTGCGCCGTAGACTTCCTCCCAGATGGCGATGGCGCGCTTTAACATTGACACGGCCTCGCTGTATCTGCCCGTGTCACGGCAGAGCCCGGCAAGATTGTAAAGGTAAATCGCCAGCTGAGGGTCCTCCTGGCCGTGGTCCTCTTTGATACCAATTATCCGCCTGAAGGCGGCCTCAGCTTCGGGGAGTCTTCCCTGGTCTTTGTGGAGCAGGGCCAGATCGTTGAGGCGCCCGCAGGTCCTTGGATCGCCAACGCCGTAGTGATGCTCTATGATCTCAGCTGAGCCCGTCAACAGCGGTTCGGCTTCGGCGTATCTGCCCATCTCTTTGTACAGGAAGCCAAGGAACCCCATGGCGAATCCATAGTCTACGCTGTCCCGGCCGTATGCCGTCTCGTAGATCTCAAGGACTCGCTTGTACGCAGCCTCCGACTCCGCGTACCTGTACTGCCCGAGGTAGACGCGCGCGAGATTCTCCAGGGCCCTCCCGAGTTCGGGATCAGCCGGATCCGACACCTTTTCCCGGATTGCGATCGAACGTTCGTACATCGGGACAGCGCGCCCGTAATCGTAACGGCGCTTATAAATGCTGGCGAGGTTGTTGAGAGACAGCGCCACTTCGACGCTCTCGGGTCCGTAGAGTCTCTCATCCAGAGCCAGTTTGCGTTTGAAAACGCGTTCGGCTTCCTCGTGTTTGAATGCGTTACCGTAACTGACTCCCAGTTGGAGCAAGCAATATCCCGTCTCCTCGCTCTCGGGCCCGTAGAAGCTCTCATATATGGGCAGAGCCCGCTCCAGAAGCCCGATCGCCTCCTCAGCATCACCCGCGGCAGTCCGGCAAAGGAACCCCGCCAAGAGCAGCGTCTGCGCCAGGTCCGGGTCGTCTGGGCCGAGAAGGGCCTCCCGCATCGCAAGCGAGCGCCGCGTTAGCTCCATGGCCTCCTCGCCCTTGCCTGTGAAGAGCTTGATGCGGGAGAGCCGGAAGAGGATGCGGGCGGTCTCCTCCGTATCCTCGCGGTCTATGGCCTCCCTCACCCGTAGCGCCCTGGTATAGAGCGACTCGGCCTCTTCGTTGGTTCTGAAGTAGTACCTGGTTCTTATGCCATCTTCGAAGAAGGAGAAGCTGACCGCGGTGTCGGACTCCCCATATGTCGAGAGGGCAGTATCCAGGGCGGACGTGAGAACGGCGCCGGCGGAGTCCGTCTCTCCGGAAGCGGCAAGCGCTTCCGCCTGCGTCAACAAGTCCGTGTAAGTTGCTGCCGATGCCCCCCCGGCAGGGCGTAGAGCGCAAAGGCAAAGCAGCACCAGCGCTGTCCTTATCGTCATGGCTACCTCCCTCTTAATTACTCGCGCCGTCGGATTAGGTTGGTGCAGAACCGCGGGTGCAACCGAGAACTCCGGCCTCCAGGTGATCGGAGGCGCGGTGATGCCCGGACCGCCTGATGTTCGGCATGCCGGCTGAAAGGCCCGGCATCCGGGAGGTGTCGCGCCCCCCGCCGCAGACCTGCATCCCCTCGGGTTAAGAGGATACAGGAGTCGGGGGGATTGTTACATGGTTTTTAGTGGTCGAGATGCTCCGCCTCCAATACTCCTCATGCTCCGGGGCCTGGTATGGTAGCGGGGGCCCGCTACAGACCCGCCACCTTTGCCGGGATTGTGCATCCTAAGACCTGACCCCTTTGATTTGTGCAATTTAAGACATGACCCCCTCGGTTTTGACTTGGGGGGCGAAACGTGTTAGAATAAGGGGACACGGGGTGTTGGAGGCCTGTATTCGCCTGCGCGTTTCTCGCAGCGGCCTGGAGGAAATCACTTGAAATCACGAGCAGCGGCACTGCTGTTTTTTTGTCTCTGGGCGCTGGCTTCCGGAGCGCAGGCATATGACATAACGCTCACAGACCCTGTAGGGGATGACTACGGCCCCGGGGACTACGTCTATCCCTATGACGCCGTGTTCACGCCGGGCTCCTTCGACATCACCCGCTTCAGAGCATTTGACCAGGGCAGCAACATCAAGTTCGAGATAGAGATAGCGGGTGAGCTCGCCGACCCATGGGGCTCGGGCGCCGGGTTCTCGCTTCAGAGCATAGACATCTATATAGACACGGACGGTGTCGGGGGCTCGGGCGCCACGTGGTCGCTCGAACGCCGCAACCTGACCTTTTCCTCATCGAGCGCCTGGGAGTACATGGTCTGGTGCCAGGCGCCCTTCGAGGGATTCAGTACGCATGTAATTGACCAGTACGGAAGCACCTACTACTCGGGAGTGAGCGTGGCCGCCGACCAGGGCGCCGACGTCATAGCCATAACCGTCCCCAAGGCAACCCTGGGCACCCCCGATATGGGCTGGAGATATGCCGTACTCATGCTGGGCCAGAACGGCTACGAGGCCGGCCGAGTGCGGCCTGTCCGCGGGTTCCCGGACTCCTGGGCCTTCGGCGGCGGCGATGACGGCCAGTCCGACGCCAACGTCATCGACCTGGTGGCCGAGAGCGGCGTCAGCCAGGAGACTCTCCTCGCCAACTACAGCCCGCTGACACAGGTGAGCCCGATATTGATCAACCGGGTGGACGGGTCTCCGCCGGTCATAACTTACTCGGCGCCATCGACCTGGGAAGCCCATCAGCTGCTCATGGTCAGTCCCGGCATCGACGATGACGTCGTCGTCTCGGCGAGCCTCTTCTGGCGCGCGCCGGGCGACGCATACACCGAAGTCGAGATGTTGAGGCTAAGCGGGACAGGCTGGGTGGCGTTCATATCGGGTTCGGAGATCACGGAGGCCGGCCTCGAGTACTACCTCAGCGCCACCGATGGAACCAGCGCCGGCGAGCTTCCGAGCGCGCAGGCGCCCTTCGTCGTCACCATCACGCCCGACGTCACGCCTCCGGCGTTCACCTATCTTGACGCCTCCCCCGACCCCTTCTCGCCCAACGGGGACGGCGTCCGGGATTCGACCACGCTGACGGCCGCCGTCAGCGAGCCCGCGTATCTCTGGGTCACCGTGGCCGATTCGGCGGGCGCGCACGTGAGGACGCTCGTCGACTCGGTCTTCGCCGAGGGCGCGCGCGACGTGGCCTGGGACGGGACCGACGATGTCAGCCAGCCCGCCGCCGAAGGGACGTATACGCTGCGCGTCCGGGCGCGGGACCTCGCCGGCCGGCCGAGCGCGCCCGAGTCCACGACCGCGGTGCTCACCCTGGCCGACCCGATACGCCAGCTCGATGTCATACTGCTCTTCCACGCCAATCAGAACCTGGTCCCTTACGGGCGCGTGGGCAATATCTCGTGCTATGAAGGCGTCATGGAAGTCTTGAGGGAGCACCCGTCACTCAAGTTCGCGCTTCACTTCTCGGGCTGCCTCCTGAGCGACCTGATGTGGTCCGACCCCTATACCATAGAGCTTCTCCGCGACGGCGTCTGGGAAGGCCAGTTCGAGGTCATAGGGAGCACGTACGCCCAGAACATCATGTACTCGACGCGCGTTTCCGATACCGACTTCCAGTTCAACCAGAACCAGATCGCCGTGCACAAGCAGCAGATCGAAGACGTCGTCGGGGCCAGCCCTGTGAGTTTCTGGAACCCCGAGCGCGTCTGGACCCAGAACTTCGTCAAACTCCTCAATGATAACGGCTACGAGAACGTCCAGATAGAGGACCACATCCTGTGGGACAGCGGCATCACGGGAAGCGAGTACTTCGTGCGGACGACCACTTATAACGGCGAGACGGTGAACGTCTTCACCGACGACAAGACCTTCGAGGGATACGTGAACGGCTCTGTGGACTCGGGCGACACGTCGAGCATCATGGGTTTTTTAAGAATGCTCTATGATGAGGACGTCGACGACCGCATGGCCGTTTGCTACTTCGAGGACATGGAGGCCTCTGGCCTCTGGGACTACGAGGGCGGGAACGACCCGGCGGGGAACTGGAACAACCTGGGCAAGCTCCTGACCGCGTTCGAGAACGACCCGCGCATAAAGGTGACCACGTATGCCGAGTGGCTCCAGAACCATGAGATCTACGAGGATGATGTGCTCT